>CANJYE010000033.1 GCA_947479055.1 Erythrobacteraceae bacterium | reverse complement strand
CCAGCCGCAGCATCCCCGAGCGCGGCCCCCCATCACCGCTTCCTGACCACAATCCCGGACTTCGCCCGGTCCCAGGTCGTCGCCGTCACGCCTTTCTGCCGCAGTTCGAACTTCAGCACGCGGCCCGAGGCGTTGCGGGGCAGTTCGGGTTAAGGTCGATCTCGTTTGCGACCATCGGCTCTCAGATGCGCCGCTTGCTACAATCGAATGGAAAGGTGACAGGCCCAGTCGAAGATATTCCTTCGATTTCGGCTGCAAATCCAAGCAGGCCGACGAGCTTGGCAACCGCATCAGGACCTTGGATGGCATGGTCAGGGAAATGGCAGTAATCGAAGCTGCTCCCTTTGCCTCCGAGCACTTCGGACCACCTTGAGCACCATGCCCACGCCCCCCATCACCGAACTGACCCTGCGCGACCTTCCGATGAGTCGGCCACGGTGAGTCACTCCTCTCGCGTAATTGTCGGCGCATTACTTTCGTTCTGGGGGACTGTCCTCGCGATTGGGGCATTCCGGGGAGAGGCGGCTCCATTTCTGGGAATGGCGCTGTTTCTCGGACTCTTGCTATTTTCTATTTTTATTCATGAACTTGGCCACACATTTGGTGCATGGATTGTTCGCTGGAATGTAGTCATATTCTCTGTGGGATGGTTGGCATTGCATTGCAAAAACAGGCAATTGCTCCTTTCGAAGCGCGTAAAATTGGCGGATGCCGGTGGCTGGGTTCTGGCAGTTCCTTCTGATCGGAAATTCGCCACACCTCTTCGAGAACTAACATATACTTCCGCCGGACCTGCCGCGAACCTCCTGCAAATGGCTATTTCGTTGATTCTGGGAATGGCCGCCCCACCTGACATCTCATCGCCAGGTTTCAGCTTGAACATGGCGCTTTTTGCGTTTGGAATTCAGGGCTTTTTTCTGGCCATCGTAGCCTTGATGCCCCACCGGGGCAGGATACGCAGCGATGGGACAAGGATCGTCGATTTGATTCACCAATGGCGAAATAATTAGCGGTTCGATCCACTTCCCTGGCTGGGTGCTTTACTGAGAACAAAGGTGAGGCTACGTGATCTGCCGAGTTGGATGCTGAATTTCTTAGCGAAATATCATTCTGATAAGCCTGAAGTCGTTCGCATTCTGCGAACACTCAGGATCGGGCAAATTCTCGACAGCGACCACGTCGACCAGCAGATCGCGCGATCCGAGATAGACTCCTTTTGGCGGGAATACGAACCGGACGACTGGCTGCGCGCCTGCGATGCCTATTTGGCGGCTGTCCATGAACGCAATATCGACCGGTGCGCCGCCATGGTCGCGCAGATCGGCGTGCCAAGCACGGTGGCACAGTTGGAATTCGCTGCCCGGGCTGCAATGGCGAAGCTGCATGGCGACAACCCAAGCGCGCAAACCTGGCTTGAACTGATGGATTACAAGGTTGCAGCGGGATCGCCCTATCGTGACCTTACCTTTCGCGATATCCGCCGCCAGATTGAAACAATCGCTCCACTTCAAGATTGCTAAGTTGCGTCGGTAGTCGCACCTATACGCACCATGCCCACACCCCCCATCACCGAACTGACCCTGCGCGCCCGCGAGATATTCCGGCTGGTGGTGGAAGGCTATCTCACCTCCGGCCAACCGGTGGGTTCGAAAGCGCTGGCCGGAGACAGCACGCTCAACCTATCGCCCGCCTCGATCCGCTCGGTGCTGCATGATCTGGAAATGCTGGGCCTGCTGGCCGCGCCGCATACCAGCGCGGGGCGGATGCCGACCGAAGTGGGGCTGCGGCTGTTCGTGGACGGGATGATGCAGGTGGCCGAACCCAGCGCGGAAGAGCGCGCGGTGATCGAGCGGCGGCTGTCCGTGCCCGGCCCGATCGAACAGGCGCTGGAGACGACCAGCGCGCTGTTGTCCGATATCTCCGGCGCGGCCGGAATGGTGATGGTCCCGCGCCGCGAACATCGCCTGGCGCAGATGACGCTGGTGCCGCTCTCCCCCGGCAAGGCGCTGGCGGTGCTGGTGGGCGAGGATGGCCATATCGAGAACCGGCTGATGGATATTGTCCCCGGCACCACGTCCTCGATGCTGGAGGAAGCGACCAATTACATCACCGCGCGCCTTGCCGGGCGTTCGCTGGTGGAAGCGGCGCGGGCGATGCGGGCGGAACTGGCCTCGGGCCGCTCGGCACTGGACGAGGCGAGCCGCAATCTGGTCGAATCGGGTCTCGCGGTGTGGAGCGAGGATGCGGCCCGCCGCCCGGTGCTGATCGTGCGCGGGCAGGCCAACCTGCTCGATGAGACTGCGCTCCACGATATCGAGCGGGTGCGGATGCTGCTGGATGATCTGGAGAACAAGCAATCGGTTGCCGACCTGCTCGACAGCGCGCGCGAGGCGGAAGCGACGCGGATCTTCATCGGTTCGGAAAACCGGCTGTTCGCGCTGTCGGGTTCCTCCGTGATCGCTTCGCCCTATCGCGATCGCGAGGGAAATGTGGTCGGCGTGGTGGGGGTTATCGGGCCGACACGGTTGAATTACGCCCGCGTTGTCCCCATGGTGGATTTCACCGCCCAGAGCCTGGGCAAATTGATCGGTTAGCTGGAACAAGTGCACATGATGGATGACAAGACGGACCCGCAGGATTCAGCGGTTGCCGATGAATTGAAGGGCGTCCCGGAAGATCTGCTCGATCAGGGCGATGATACCGGCGCATTGGCTTTGGTGCAGGCGGAACTGGCCGAAGCGAAGCAGGAAGTGCTGTACGCCAAGGCCGAAACGCAGAATGTCCGCCGCCGGCTGGAAAAGGATATCCAGGACGCGCGCGCCTATGCCGCCACCGGATTTGCCCGCGATATCCTGTCGGTCGCCGACAATCTCGCCCGCGCGCTCGACGCGATTCCGGCCGAACTGCGCGAGGATGACAAGGTCAGGACCATCGTCGCCGGGATCGAGGCGACCGCGCGCGAGATTGACAAGGCCTTCGCCCTCCACGGGATCAGCCGCATCGCCGCCGTAGGCCTGCCACTCGACCCGAACCAGCACCAGGCGATGATGGAAGTCCCTACCGCCGAGGTGGAGCCGGGGACGATCGTGCAGGAATTGCAGGCCGGCTACATGATCAAGGACCGCCTCCTGCGCCCGGCTATGGTGTGCGTGGCGAAGAAGCCGGATTGAGTAGAGTGCCCCATTTCCGAATTGGGGCACTTGCCATCCTTGGCTCAATATTGCTGGCTGGTTGCACACACCAGTCCGTCGGCAGTCAGGCCGCTTCTCTTACTCACGGAGCTTTTGAGGACATTGGTTCAGATTGCAGCGCTGAAGATCTTGTCATAGCCGCCCCACCATATGTACTCAAGGACAGCGATTGCACTTCCGATGCTGAGAAGTCGGGATCGAAATAATCAACCCAGCCCCGGAAATTTAACCACCCTCTCATACGACGCCCTGTCGGCCAACCCGGCAATCCGCGCTCCATTCCTCAGCATAAAGGCATGGCGGACAATCTCCGCCTGCTGCTCTACCCCATAGCGGCTGAGCGGCCAGCCCGGCCTGAGGGTGTATTTGTACCGGCAAAACGGGTGCCGCCGCAGCAGCAGGTAACAGTGGCCATGTGCCTGCACCTGCCAGACATGGGTCATTTCGTGGATGAAGAAGCCCTGCCAGTCCAACGGCTCGGCGCTGAAATCGTCGCGGTAAAGCGTGCCCCTGGGGTGGAAATGGAAATGGCCGCAAGGCACCATTGCATAGTGGCGAGGCTGGAATGGGAACCACTTGCGGCGACGGATGGTGACCTTGGCATAGTCGATCGCGTTGCCGAAGACGCTGCGGGCGAGGGCAATCTCGCCCGGCGTCAGGCACCGTTCCCCGCCAGCGGGGCAGGCATAATGCGGAGCGCTCAGTTCGCTCCGCCCGGCGCTTCGATCGCGGCCTCTGCGCTCAGCTTGTCACCACCGGCGAAGGTCAGGGTGATCTCGGTCTTGCCGCCTGCCGCGAGCGAGGGATCGAGCGTCATCGCCATGACATGCTTGCCGCCCGGAGCGAAACTGGCGGTTTCGCCCCTGGCGATCGGCAGCTTGTCCAGCATGGACATCTCCGAGACGCCGCCCTTGTCGACCACGTCATGCATCATGGTCTCCTGCGCGCCGGTCACCGCCACGCCGACCAGCACCGCTTCGCCCGCACCATTGTTGGTGACTTCGAAATAGACCGCGCCGGGGTTACCCCTGACGGCAGGAAGGACAAGGCGGGCGTTGGCGACGGACAGGCCCGGCTTGGCGTCGGGAGCGGCTTCAACCGGTTCCTTCTTCGCCGCTTCCTGCTGGCATCCGCCCAGAACCAATGGCGTCGCAGCCAGAACGATGCTCGCCAGAATGGCCGATTTCTTCATTTTTCCTGTCCTTTACAGTCCCAACGCAAGACGATCGGATCGTTAGCTTCCGCAATCCCTTGTGCCAAGAAAAACCGAACCTATATCCGCCCCGAGCATGAGCCGCCGAGCCGCTTTGCCGGGATCGGGAAGTGAACCGCGCGGTGTCCAACTTTTTGAATCAGGATGGGGAAATAATGGCCAAAGTTATCGGTATTGACCTCGGTACGACCAACAGCTGCGTTGCCGTGATGGATGGCGGCAAGCCGAAAGTGATCGAAAATTCCGAAGGCGCGCGCACCACGCCCTCGATCGTCGCCTTCACCAGGGATGGTGAACGGCTGATCGGCCAGCCGGCCAAGCGCCAGGCTGTGACCAATGGCGACAACACGATTTTCGCGGTGAAGCGCCTGATCGGCCGCCGCTATGACGATCCCGTGACCAAGAAGGACACGGAACTGGTCCCCTATGCGATCGCCAAGGGCAAGAATGGCGACGCATGGGTCACCGCCGGTGGCGAGGATTACAGCCCGTCGCAGATTTCCGCCTTCATTCTGCAGAAGATGAAGGAAACGGCCGAAAGCTACCTGGGCGAGACCGTCACCCAGGCAGTCATCACGGTCCCGGCCTATTTCAACGACGCGCAGCGCCAGGCGACCAAGGACGCCGGCCAGATCGCGGGCCTTGAAGTGCTGCGCATCATCAACGAGCCGACCGCGGCCGCGCTGGCCTATGGCCTCGACAAGGACGATGGCAAGACCATCGCTGTCTATGACCTTGGCGGCGGCACGTTCGACATCTCGGTGCTGGAAATCGGCGACGGCGTGTTCGAAGTGAAGTCGACCAATGGCGACACCTTCCTCGGTGGCGAGGATTTCGACGGCGTGCTGGTCGAATATCTGGCCGACTCCTTCAAGAAGAAGGAGAACATGGACCTGAAGACCGACAAGCTGGCGCTTCAGCGGCTGAAGGAAGCCGCAGAAAAGGCCAAGATTGAGCTGTCCTCGGCCCAGACCACGGAAATCAACCTGCCGTTCATCACTGCGCGCATGGAAGGTGGCAGCACGACCCCGCTGCATCTGGTCGAAACGATCACCCGCGCCCAGCTGGAAAAGCTGGTCGAAGGCCTGATCAAGCGCACGCTCGAACCTTGCCGCAAGGCGCTGGAAGATGCGGGCCTCAAGGCTGCCGACATCGATGATGTGGTGCTGGTGGGCGGCATGACCCGCATGCCGCGCGTCCGCGAGATCGTGAAGGAATTCTTCGCCAAGGAACCGCACACCGGCGTCAACCCGGATGAAGTCGTTGCGATGGGTGCCGCGATCCAGGCAGGCGTGCTGCAGGGCGACGTCAAGGACGTGCTGCTGCTTGACGTCACCCCGCTTTCGCTGGGGATCGAGACGCTGGGCGGGATCATGACCAGGATGATCGATCGCAACACCACCATCCCGACCAAGAAGAGCCAGGTCTATTCGACCGCCGAGGACAACCAGCAGGCGGTGACCATCCGCGTGTTCCAGGGCGAGCGCGAGATGGCGGGCGACAACAAGCTGCTCGGCCAGTTCGACCTCGTCGGCATCCCGTCGGCGCGGCGCGGTGTGCCGCAGATCGAGGTCACATTCGATATCGACGCCAACGGCATCGTCAATGTCTCGGCCCGCGACAAGGGCACCGGCAAGGAACAGCAGATCCGCATCCAGGCGTCCGGCGGCCTTTCGGACGCCGACATCGACCAGATGGTGCGCGATGCCGAGGCCTTTGCCGAGGAAGACAAGAAGCGGCGCGAGACGGCGGAAGCCCGCAACAACGCCGACAGCCTTGTCCATGCGACCGAGCGCCAGCTTGAGGAAAATGGCGACAAGGTCGATGCCAGCCTCAAGGGCGAGATCGAAAGCGCCATCGCCGAGGTCAAAACCGCGCTCGAAAGCAGCGACGTCGATGCGATCAACGCCAAGACCCAGGCGCTGACCCAGGTCGCAATGAAGCTCGGCCAGGCGATCTACGAGAAGGAACAGGCTGCCGGAGGCGATTCCGCCGCCGCGCCGGAAACCGGCTCCGACGACGTGGTCGATGCCGAATTCTCGGAAGTCGACGACGAGAACAAGGGCTGATTGTCCTGATGGTAACCCGAGCCGCCACCGGTGCAGCGCGCATCGGTGGCGGTCAGGTTTGAGCCGGGGCAGGTTTGAGGCGGGGACACCATGTCTGCTACCGAAATCGATTATTACGAACTGCTCGAGGTGGAACGCACCGCGGACGACAAGACGCTGAAGTCAGCCTACCGTTTGCTCGCAATGCGCTATCATCCGGATCGCAATCAGGGCGATGCCGAGAGCGAAGCAAAGTTCAAGGCGATCAGCGAGGCCTATGAGTGCCTGAAGGACCCGCAAAAGCGCGCCGCCTATGACCGCTATGGCCATGCCGCCTTCCAGCAGGGCGGCGGCAATGGCGCGGGCGGTTTCGGCGGGCAGGGTGGATTTTCCGATATTGGCGACATTTTCGAGACCATCTTCGGCAGCGCCTTTGGCGGTGGCGGGCGCCAGCAGGCGAGGCGTGGTGCCGACATGCGCTATGACATGGAAGTGGGGCTGGAAGAGGCCTTCCACGGCAAGGATACCCAAATCGAAGTCGATGTCTCGGTCGCCTGCGAGCCCTGTGGCGGGCTCGGTGCGGAACCGGGCACCGGCAAACGCGGCTGCAACATGTGCGGCGGCCATGGCAAGGTCCGTTCGCAACAGGGCTTCTTCGTGGTCGAACGGGCGTGCCCGCAATGCCATGGTTCCGGCCAGGTAATCGACAGTCCCTGCCGTTCCTGCGGCGGCGAAGGTCGGGTGGACCGGCGTCAGAAGCTCGACGTGGCAATCCCTCCCGGGGTCGACAACGGCACCCGCATCCGCCTGACCGGCAAGGGGGAGGCCGGGCCGAACGGCGCGCCGCCGGGTGATCTCTACATCTTCATCCACCTGCGCAAGCACCGCGTGTTCGAGCGCGAGGGTACGACCCTGTTCACCCGCATCCCGATCAGCTTCACCAAGGCGGCGCTGGGCGGGGTGGTGGAAATTCCCGGGCTGGATGGCGAGAACAACCGGATCGAGATCCCGGTGGGCATCCAGTCGGGCAAGCAATTGCGCATTCGCGGCGCGGGCATGCCGGTGCTTCAGGCCCGTGGCCGGGGCGATCTTGTGGTCGAAATCCAGGTCGAAACCCCGACCCGGCTTTCCGCCCGACAAAAGGAATTGCTGCGTGAATTCCAGGAAACCGAAACGGGCGAGGAATGCCCGCAATCGCGGGGCTTCTTCGACAAGCTCAAGGAAGTGTGGAGCGACCTGACCGAATAGCGGCCCACCGCAATCGACAGCCTCAATCCGAGGGGCTAGAGCACTTTCCGAGCCATCCGGGTCGCCGGGACGGAGCCGATTTTGGCCCGGTGCAAGGAGAGAGGAGGGAGCCATGCCATCGCATAGTGACCGACGATCGACGCCGCAGTGGGCCAAAAGCGGCCCGCCGCAAGTGGTTGGCTGGAGGAGGCCGCTGGCAGCGTCGCAGCTCTTGCAGGGGTAAAACCAGCCCCTGCTGCGCGCCGCTTTTCGCCAGCGGCCTCCTCCAGCCAATCACGGTGACCCGGATGGGTCGGAAAGTGCTCTAACCTGCCCAGACCAGTTCGGGAGATCGTCGATGCGCCTGAAGTTCCTCGCGGCAAGTCTGCTGTTCCTGTCCAGCAGCCTGCCCGCCGTCGCACACGGGTTGGCGGACACGGAAATCCACACGCAGCAGGTCGCCCCGGGCATCGCCGTGCTGTCTGGCGAGGGTGGCAATATCGCCGTCTCCCACGGCCCGGACGGAACCTTGCTGATCGACGATGAATTCGCCCCGCTGGCAGGCAAGGTGCTGGCAGCGGTTCAGGCGCTTGGCGCGGAGCCGGTCCGTTTCCTGGTCAATACCCACTGGCATGTCGATCACGCCGGCGGGAACGAGGAAATGGGCAAGGCGGGCGCAATCATCTTCGCGCAGGACAATGTCCGCACCCGGCTGGAAAGAGGCGGCACGGTATTGGGCAATGTGATCGCGCCGACCGCGCATCAAGGCCTGCCGATAGTGACTTTCGACAAGGGTATCAGCCTTCATCTCAATGGCGACACGATCGACATCATACCTACGGTAGGCGGGCACACCGACGGGGATTCTGCGGTATACTGGCGCAAGGCCAATGTCCTTCACACCGGCGATCTGATGATGAAGGGCAAGGGCTATCCCTTCATCGACGTCGATTCCGGAGCCACCGCGGATCACCTGATCACTTCGCTCGACCAGCTTATCGCGCTCAGCAATCCCGATACCATCATCATTCCCGGTCATGGCCCGCTGGCGACGCAGGCCGAACTGATTGCCTGGCGCGGCCATGTCGCCGATGCAATTGCGACGATCGGCAGGATGGATGCCATGGGCGAGACAATCGACGCCATTAAGGCGGATCCGGCGGTCAAATCGCTCGACGCGCCGGGCGGCTTCTTTCCGGTAGACCTGTTTATTGCCAATGTTCGCAAGAGCGGCGCTGCTGCGCACCATCACTGATCGGGCGGCAACTTCTCGAGTACCTCAGCGCGAATCCCGTCGATCAGGCTCGGATCGGTGGTTAGCCGGTCCTGTTCTTCGTCAAGGACAGCCAGAAAGGCATCGCGCTTGAAGCCACGCAGTTCGCTCTCCTCAAGCGGGCGATCGAGCGTCGAGCTGATGAGGTCCACCATCCGTTCGGCACCGTGCAATCGTCCCCACAAATAGTCGTTCTCGCGATAGGCACGGCTGAAGAACGCGCCGAAATTGTAGAACTCGACCCCGCGCAGCGTTGCCCTCGTGCCGCCTTCGCGGATCGAGCGGGCATCGTTTGGGGAAATGCGGTCGACCTTGACCGGATCGAATTCCGTCAGACCTTCGTTCGGCAGAAGCGGCAAGGATGTGATGTCGTAGAAGGGAAAACCTAGATACGTCAGCAACATCCGTCGTCGCAGAGACCGGGGCACGGCTTCCAACGCCTCGGCGAGCGAAGTCTCAACCCGTTCGTCAAGCGTTGCAAGATCGCGTCGGCTCGCCAGCAAGGCGAGGACCGGGCCGGGATCGTCCATGACCTGCCCTGCCACCCCGGTAAATTCAGCATCGAGCCACTCTATCGCCTCCCGCTCGAAATAGGCGTTGAGGCAGGCGTATATCGCCTCGCGCGCGGCATCGCGGACATTCTCGCTCCCGTCCTGCTCCTCGTCGAGATCGCGCGTCGTCTGGCGCGCCAGCATGCGCAGGCGGCGAATGCGGAAGCCGATGTCGTGATCGCGGAAAAACGCCAGCGCCGCCTCGGTTTCGCTCCCGTCGCGGGCGGCGAGATGATCGAGCCCATGGGCGGTGAGATGGCCGCGCAGCCGCTCGACAATCGGGGCATGGTCGGGAAAGCCCAGCCCCGGCGCGGCGGCGTGGATGGTGCGGGCGAGATGATCGACGATCCCGGCAAACTTGGCATGGGCATAGCCGTGGAACGCAAACCCGGCCTGCTCGGCGGCGGTCAGCTGCGCCTTGATCCGCCAGCGGCTCAGCCGGGCGGGGGTGGGGCGATCCAGGAACAGCGTGTGCCCGAACAGGCGATCGACCGTATCTTCCACCTCAGGACGCAGCGCATTGAGGATGGCTCGCAAGCGCTCTGCCTGGCGAGACTGGATTTCGATCGTCTGGAGATTGTCGCGGATCGGCTGTTCGCGCGGGATGGCAGATACCGAGCCGAAGATTGCGGAAAAGAACCCGACCGGCCGGGTATTGCCTCGTCCCGCCATGGTCCCGCGATCGGGCCTGGGATCGATATAGACGAAACGCCGGTCAACCTCGCGCTGGGCCGGGCGCGAACCAAGCACCGCCGTCGCTTCGCCAAACGGCGCATTGACCAAAACCGAGCCATCGATCAGCGAAACCTGCTCGGCATCTTCCTGCCGGACATGGGCAGGCATGATCCGTTCGATGAACTGGGCGCGGGTCCGCCAGACCTCGCCATTTTCATCCGCCAGCGCGTCGATTTCGGCCAGGCGAAGGGGTGGAAAGGCCCCGGGAAAGCTGGCGGTGGAGCGTGCGGCGAATACCAGCTCCAGCGTATCGGCCAGCCGTTCTCCCGCCAGCCGCGGCGCGCGGGCGTGAAACCCCAGCGCAAGGCGATGCTCGCTTTCTTCCACCACCGGCGGGCTGTTGAGCCGCAGCAGCGCGCGATAGCCGTGGAAATCGGTGGCGGTCACGAACAGGTCGATCGGATGGCCCGGTGGCAAAAGCGGGCCACCTGCGGGAACCTTCGCCATCGCTTCCAACGCGCTGTACAACAGGCGCGAAAAACCCATGCCGGAAAAGGGCGGGGCAAACCAGCGGCTGCGGATGAAGCGTGACAGCTTGGCCCGCACCTCGGCCCTTGTTTCCGGGGCGACGCTTTCCGAGACGGCATTGCCGGGCCGGGTCAGCACGAAATGGACCAGCGGCATGGCCCAGGCCTTGGCCAGCCGCGACCATGGCCGCGCTTCGGGATCGATCAGCCGGTCGACATCGGCCATCGACAGCCACAGATCGGTCAGCGGTTCGAGCGAATTGCCCGAGTGGATTGCTTCCGCCAGGAACACCGCATTGATCCCGCCGGCGCTGGCGCCGGTGAGAATGTCCGGCAGCACCCGCAAGCGCAGCTGGCGGCTTGCCTCGATATGGCGCAGCAGGCGCAGGTATACCACATCGCTGCCCGCAATGCCGTCGCCAAGGCTTTCCCCGGTATGGTGCGTGCGGCTCGCCCGGGCCAGTTTCCACAATTCTTTGGTGACGCCATGCATGTAGACGGCAAGGCTGACGCCGCCGTAGCAGACCAGTGCAATCCTGAGTTCCTTCTGGCGCATAATCGCTTCTTGCCGGTCATTTGCGGCGAAGGCAATTGCGTTCCATTTATGTTCCGTATATCGCTGAACCATGGTCAAGACCAAACGCCGTTATGCCTGCCAGTCCTGCGGCAGCGTCTCGCACCGCTGGCAGGGGCAATGCCCTGATTGCGGCGAATGGAACACACTGGTTGAGGATGCGCCCGCCACCGTCTTTTCGCTGAAGCACGATCTTTCCAGCGGCGGTCGCGCTGTGGCGTTCGAACCGCTCGACGCACCGGGCGAAGTGCTGGAACGGCGCCCGACCGGGCTGGCCGAATTCGACCGGGCTCTGGGTGGGGGGTTCGTGCCCGGCTCGGCCATCCTGATGGGGGGCGATCCGGGGATCGGCAAATCGACTCTGCTGCTTCAGGCCGCTGCACAGGTCGCCCGTTCGGGCGAGGATACGGTCTATGTCAGCGGGGAAGAAGCAGCTGGTCAGGTCCGCATGCGCGCGGCCCGGCTTGGGTTGGCCGATGCTCCGATCAAGCTCGCTTCGGCCACTTCGGTCCGCGATATCCTGACCACGCTGGGCACGATGCCTCCACCGGCGTTGCTGGTGATCGATTCGATCCAGACGATGCATTCCGACACGATCGAAGGCGCGCCCGGCACTGTCAGTCAGGTGCGCGGCTGTGCCTTTGAGCTGATCCGCTATGCCAAGGAAAGCGGCGCGGTGTTGGTATTGGTCGGTCATGTCACCAAGGACGGAACCATCGCCGGGCCACGCGTGCTGGAGCACATGGTGGATGTGGTGATGAGCTTCGAAGGGGAGCGCAGCCACCAGTACCGCATCCTGCGCGCGCTCAAAAACCGCTTTGGCGCGGTGGATGAGATAGGGGTGTTCGCCATGGCCGGGCAGGGGCTGGAGGAAGTGCCCAACCCCTCCATGCTTTTCCTGTCTGGCCGGGATGAACCGATCGCCGGCAGCTCCGTCTTTCCCGCGCTGGAAGGAACGCGGCCGGTGCTGGTAGAAGTGCAGGCGCTGATCGTCAGGCTGCAGAGCGGGGCCACCCCGCGCCGTGCGGTCGTGGGCTGGGACAGCGGGCGGCTGGCTATGCTGCTGGCCGTGCTGGAGGCGCGCTGCGGGCTCAATTTCTCCAGCGCCGAGGTCTATCTCAACGTTGCGGGCGGATACCGCTTGTCCGACCCGGCGGCGGATCTCGCGGTGGCGGCAGCCCTTGTCTCTGCACTGGCCGACAAGCCTCTGCCGCCAAAATCGGTCTGGTTCGGCGAAGTGTCCCTGGCTGGCGAGGTCAGGGCGGTGGCCCATGGTGCATTGCGCCTGCGCGAGGCAATCAAGCTCGGATTTGAACGCGGCTATGGCCCGCCCGAAGTAAATGATGGTTTACGCGGGGTTGATTATCAATCGATTGCCCAATTGCCGAAGCTCGTTGACCGCATCATGGCAAGCGCATAATTCATGCAGCGTGACTGGCTTTGACCTTATCGTTTTGGCTCTCGTCGGCGTTGCGGCGGTTGGCGGCTTCCTGCGCGGTTTGCTGCGCGAGCTGCTGTCGCTTGCTGCATGGTTGCTGGTGCTGTTCGCAATTCACAATCTGCATGACGGATTGACCGCGTTCATCGATCCCTATGTCAACTCGCCGACAATCGCCGCGCTCTCGGCCTTCACCCTGCTGCTTTTGATCCCCTATGCCGCGATGAAGCTGATCGAGTCGATGGTAGGCGGAATCACCAGGGGTTCGGTCGTTCGTCCAATAGATAAGGTGCTGGGCTTCGGCTTTGGTGCGGTAAAGGGCGTGATCATGGCGGTACTGGCCTTCTCCGTGCTGGCGATCGGCTATGACACCGTCTGGGGGGCCAGCGGTCGGCCAGGCTGGATCACCACCGCGCGCAGCTATCCCTTCATCAACGCCAGTTCCGGCCAGTTGGTCAGACTGCTGGAGGAACGCCGCCGCATACTGGCCGAGGAGGAAGGCAAGGCGCTCAAGACCAGGAAATGAGCGCTGCCGCCAAATTATACACCCCCGAACTGCTGGCATTGACTGTCCGCCTTGCCGACTATCCCTGGTCCGCCGAACTGCCCTGGCAGGGAGACGCGCGGTCGCCCAGTTGCGGCAGCACTCTGGCGATGGGGATTGACTGCGATGCCCTGGGCCGGATCGATCGGTTGGGCCTCAGGGCGCAGGCCTGCGCTGTCGGTCAGGCAGCGGCCGCGATCTTTGCCGATGCCGCCATTGGCAGGGACCGTACCGCCATTGCCGCTACCGAATCCGCGCTGCGCGCATGGCTGGCGGGCGAGGGGACCACTCCTGACTGGCCCGGCATCACCATACTGGAACCCGCGCGAGCCTATCCAGGGCGTCACGGCGCGATCCTGCTGCCGTGGATGGCGGCGCTGCGTGCGCTTCCCAAGCCGCCAGAGGGGCGCTAGATCAGCGCCATTCGAGGGCAGGGAGGAATTGAACCGGCATGGCGAGCAGCAATTCACAGGCGCATGTTGAGCCCAGTGCCAAGGAAATCCGCCTGGTCATCGCCGCCTCCTCGGCCGGGACCGTGTTCGAATGGTATGATTTCTTCATCTACGGCACGCTTGCCGCGATCATCGGCAAGACCTTCTTCCCTTCGGGCAATGCCACGCTGGAAATGCTGCTGGTCTGGGCCGGTTTCGCGGTCGGCTTCGGCTTTCGCCCGCTCGGGGCCGTGCTGTTCGGCTTCCTTGGCGACAGGATGGGCCGGAAATACACCTTCCTCGTCACTGTCACGCTGATGGGCATTGCCACCGCCGGGGTCGGACTGATTCCCTCAGCGGATTCGATCGGCATGGCCGCGCCGTTGATCGTGCTGTTCCTGCGTATCCTGCAAGGCCTCGCGCTGGGTGGCGAATATGGCGGGGCAGCGATCTATGTCTCTGAACATTCCCCACCGCACCGGCGCGGCTATTTCACCGGCTATATCCAGTCCAGCGTGGTCGGCGGCTTCGTGCTCAGTTTGATCGTTGTGCTGGGCTGCAAGCTGTTGATGAGCGATGCGGTGTGGAACGAGTGGGGCTGGCGCGTCCCGTTCCTGCTCAGCATTGCCCTGCTGGCGATTTCGCTGTGGATGCGGATGAAGCTGTCGGAGAGCCCGGTGTTCAAGGCGATGCAGGAAGAAGGTGAACTAGCCGGCAATCCCTTCGTCGAAAGCTTCACCTATCCCGGCAACAAGAAGCGCATCTTCATCGCGCTGTTCGGCATTGCCGCCGGGCTGACGGTAATCTGGTACACCGCGATGTTCGCCGCGCTGACCTTCCTCAAAGGCGCGATGAGGGTGGAGGACACCACTGCCGAGATCATCGTCGGCATTGCCGCGCTGATCGGGACGGTGTTCTTCGTGATCTTCGGCAGCCTGTCGGACCGGATCGGCCGCAAGAAGCCGATCATCTGGGGCTATCTGCTGACCTTGTTGCTACTGTTCCCGGTATTCTGGGTGATCGGCGCGCACGCCAACCCCGGCCTCGCGGCGGCGGCGGCGAAGGCCCCGGTGGTCGTGTCTGGACAGGACTGCACCTACAGCCCATTCGCGCCCGAGCAGAAGAGCAATTGTGGCAGAATTCTGGGCGATCTCGCCGGCACTGGCGCCGCTTACACCTTAAAGAGTAGCGATACGCTTGCGGTCACTGTCGGCGGGCAGGCACTGCCGCTCGACACGTACGCCTGGACCGACAAGGCGGCGCGCGGCAAGCAATTGCAGGTATGGCTCGGCGAAGCGGGCTATGACTTCACCAAGGTCAAACCGGCGCTGGGTGATGCGGCGATCATCATCGGCGCGCTTATCCTGCTGATGGTGTTCTCGGGCATGAC
This sequence comes from Erythrobacteraceae bacterium, assembly GCA_947479055.1. Taxonomy (GTDB): domain Bacteria; phylum Pseudomonadota; class Alphaproteobacteria; order Sphingomonadales; family Sphingomonadaceae; genus CANJYE01. Next base: position 17,940 of record CANJYE010000033.1, on the reverse strand, counting down.
TTACGGCCCGGTCGCGGCACTGCTGTCGGAGATGTTCCCGGCGCGGATCCGCTACAGTTCGATGTCGATCCCCTATCACATCGGCACCGGCTATTTCGGCGGGTTCCTGCCGTTGATTGCCAGCTACATCGTCGCCAAGACTGGCAATCCCTACGCCGGGCTGTGGTACACCTGGATCATCGTGGCTGTGGCCTTCGTGGTAGCCCTGTGGGGTCTGAAGGGCGGTCTGCCCCGCGACTTCTCCGACGATGAGAACTGACCGGCTGCCACCTCCGTCGCTCCGCCTCGATCTCGATGCCGAAGCGCTGGCCGGTAACTGGCGCGCGCTCGATCGGCTATCGGGCAATGCAAGCGCCGGTGCCGCAGTCAAGGCCAATGCCTATGGGCTGGGAGTGGAAGCGGTGGTGCCGGTCCTGCATGAGGCGGGATGCCGCGATTTCTTCGTGGCGCATTGGGGCGAGGTGGCCGGCGTCCTTGACCATGTCCCGCCGCAGCAGCTATCCGTGCTGCACGGACCGATCACTGGCGAGGACGTGGCCTATGCGCTCGCCACTGGCGTTCGTCCGGTGCTCAACAGCCTGTTCCAGGCGCGGCTATGGTTGGACAGCGGCGGCGGACCCTGCGACCTGATGGTCGATAGCGGGATCAATCGGCTCGGCCTGCCGGTGGATGCGCTGGGCGACCCGCTCGTTGCCCGCCTCGAGATCGATACACTGCTGTCCCATCTGGCCTCGGCAGACGAGGACAGCCCGCAGAACGCACGGCAGCTCAGCCGCTTTTCCCAAGCCTGCGCCCTCATTCCAGCCCGCCGCCGCAGCTTCGCCAACAGCGCGGGCATTACGCTGGGCAACGATTACGCCTTCGACCTGACCCGCCCGGGCCTCTCGCTCTACGGCGGCATTCCGCGCGACGAACTGGCCGGTTCGATCCGCCAGGTCGCACGCCCGCATGCCGCGATCATCCAGCTGCGCCAGCTCTCGCCAGGCGACAGCGTGGGCTACAATGCGGTTTTCACCGCAGAGCGTGCGATGACGGTCGGCGTGGTCTCGCTCGGTTATGCCGACGGGTTCTTGCGCTGCTGGTCGGGCAAGGGTGCCCTGCGCCATGGCGATACCAGCCTGCCGTTGCTCGGCCGTGTGTCGATGGACATGGTGGTGGTCGATCTGACAGCCGCGCCGGGCCTCGCCGAAGGCGACTGGCTCGAGGTGCCCTACGCCTTGCCGGAGGCGGCAAAGAAGTCAGGACTGTCGCAATACGAACTGCTTACCCTGCTTGGCCAGCGTTACAGCCGCTAGAGAATCGCCTTGATTCCGTTCTTTTGCATGCGATGTTGCAGTGCATATACTGCACGTGCTAAATGCAGCATCGACGCAAAAAGGGGAAGGCCGACATGGCCAGGGATCGTAATGCTGCTGATGGCCCGGTAATCATCAAGAAATACGCCAACCGGCGCCTCTATAACACCAGTTCATCCAGCTATATCACGCTGGACGATCTCGCCCGGATGACTCGCCAAGGGGTGGATTTCCAGGTGCTCGACGCCAAGACCGGCAATGACATCACCCATTCGATCCTCACCCAGATCATCATGGAAGAAGAAGCCAGCGGCGGGGAACAAATGCTGCCGGTCAGCTTCCTGCGCCAGCTGATTTCGATGTACGGCAATTCGATGCAATCTATGATGCCGCATTACCTCGAAGCTTCAATGCAGAATTTCCGCGCCAACCAGGGCAAGCTGCAGGAAGTGTTCGAGCAGACCTTGGGCAGCAATCCGCTGGCAAAGATCGCGCAGACCAACCTCGCCATGTTCAAGGCCGCTGCATCGGCCTTCATGCCGGGCGCGGCTGCGGCTGCGGCTGCCTCGCCACCCAAGGCAGAGGAAGCAGAAGGCGACGAACTCGACGCGCTGCGCAGGCAGATGGCCGAAATGCAACGCAAGCTCGACTCGCTTGGCAAATAGGCGCGCAAGCGCCATCGGGGCTCTCAAAGTTTCCACAATTCGAATCGAGAGCGATAACCTGTGTCCGCCATCCGCCACGCCCTGACGATCAAACGCGCCGACGATTTCGCCCAATGGTATCAGGCGGTCGTTTCCCAAGCCGACATGGCCGAGGAATCCGGCGTGCGCGGCTGCATGGTGATCAAGCCCTGGGGCTATGGCATCTGGGAACGGATCCAGCAGTTGATGGACCGGCGGATCAAGGCTGCCGGGGTGGAAAACTGCTATTTTCCGCTGTTCATCCCGCTGTCCTATTTCTCCAAGGAAGCCGAACACGTCGATGGTTTTGCCAAGGAAATGGCGGTTGTCACCCATCACCGGCTGATCTCGGATGGCAAGGGCGGGCTGGTGCCCGATCCCGAAGCGAAGCTGGAAGAACCGCTGGTCGTCCGCCCCACCTCCGAGACGGTGATCGGCGCGGCGATGGCTCGCTGGGTGCAGAGCTGGCGTGACCTGCCGCTGCTGACCAACCAGTGGGCCAATGTCGTGCGCTGGGAAATGCGCACCCGCATGTTCCTGCGTACCACCGAATTCCTCTGGCAGGAAGGCCACACCGCCCACGCAACCCGCGATGACGCGATGGTCGAAACGCTGCGCGCGCTGGAGATGTACCGCGGCTTTGCCGAAGATGTGCTGGCCATGCCGGTGATCGCCGGCGAAAAGCCCGAGAACGAGCGTTTCCCCGGTGCCGAGGCGACCTACAGCATCGAGGCGATGATGCAGGACGGCAAAGCGTTGCAGGCTGGCACCTCGCATTACCTCGGCACCAGCTTCGCCGAGGCGGCGGGCATCCGCTATCAGGATCAGGAAGGCGGCCAGCAACTGTGCCACACCACCAGCTGGGGCGTATCGACCCGGCTGATCGGCGGCGTCATCATGACCCACGGCGACGATGACGGGTTGCGCGTGCCGCCCGCAATTGCGCCCTGGCAGATCGTGATTCTGCCGATGCTGCGCGACGATGACGGCGATGGGGCGTTGCTGGCCTATTGCGAGGAATTGCGCGACAAGCTGGCGGACCTGATCGCCCTGCGCGAACCCGTTCGCGTCCTGCTCGACAGGAAGCCGGGCAAGGCAGCCAACAAGCGCTGGGACTGGGTCCGCAAAGGCGTGCCGATCGTTCTCGAGATCGGCGGGCGCGACCGCGAGAACGGCACTGTCAGCATGCTGCGGCGCGACCAGCTCTGGGCCGAGAACGGCAAGCCGAATTTCCAGAACCACAGTTGCGACGGATTTTCCTCGCAGGCGCCTTCCCTGCTTGAGGCGATCCAGACGGGCATGCTGGCCGAAGCGAAGGAGCGGCGCGACGTCAATATCACGCGCGGCATCGCCAGCCTCGATGCGCTGGCGGAGTTCTTCACCGACGCAAACCAATTCCCGGGCTGGGTCGAGGTGCAGTGGTCGAAACCGACCGGCGCCGCGCTCGATCAGGTGGTGGAACAGTTGAAAGCGCTGAAGCTGACCATCCGCAACGTGCCGATGAATGCGATGCCCGCCGACGGGAGCTGTCTGTTCACCGGCGCGCCTGCGGTAGAACGCATCTTCGTTGCCCGGTCTTATTGAGTTGACGCGCAAATTTCCTCCCGGCCTGCCCAGCAAGCAGCAGATTCTCGATTTCATCCAGACCTCCGACACAACCGCCGGCAGGCGTGAGATCGCGCGCGCCTTTGGCTTGCAGGGGCAGGAAAAGATCGCGCTCAAGGCGCTGCTCAAGGACATGGCCGACGAAGGGCTGATCGACGGCAAGCGCACAGCTTTCCACCGCATGGGCGGGGTGCCCAAGGTGACCGTGCTGCGCGTGGTCGATATCGAGGATGGTGAGGCGATTGCCATCCCCGACAGCTGGCAGCCCGATGATGCGCTCCCGCCGCCGCGCCTGCGCGTGGTGGAGGGCAGGAAGGGCGCTGCCCGGGGCTCCACCAAAGGTGGTCCGGCGCTGCGCAAGGGCGACCGCGTGCTCGCCCGCACCGAGGAGACCGGTTCGGGCTGGCTGGCCTATCCGATGAAGAAGCTGCCCGACAGCGCCGAGGCACTGCTTGGCGTGGTAGAGTTCGACGGGGCTGGCAAGGGTTGGCTCGCTCCGGTCGACAAACGGGTGCGCAGTTCCTCGCCGATCGCCGATCTTGGCGGGGCGGAGGCCGGACAGCTGGTGCTGGCTGAACCCGCCGGAAAATCGCCGCGTTCTGGGGTCAAGGTGGTGCAGGTGCTGGGCGATCCGCTGGCGCCGCGTGCCTACAGCCTGATCGCGATCCACAAGTTCGGCATCCCGCATGTGTTCGGGCAGGACACGCTGGACGAGGCCGGTGTTGCCGCGAAGTTGGCGCTGGACGAGCAGCGCCGCGAGGATCTGCGGCATCTGCCGATCGTCGCCATCGATCCCGCCGACGCGCGCGACCATGATGATGCGATCTGGGCCGAGCCCGACGACGCGGGCGGGTTCCGCGCGGTGGTAGCGATTGCCGATGTGTCGTTCTATGTTCGCCCCGGCAGTCTGATCGACCGCGAGGCGAGGAAGCGTGGTAATTCGGCCTATTTCCCCGACCGGGTGGTGCCGATGTTGCCCGAGGTGCTGTCCGCCGATGTCTGCTCGCTCAAGCAGGGCGAAGACCGGGCGGCGATGGTCTGCCATCTGACCATTGCGCCCGATGGCAAGGTGACCGAGTGGCGCTTCACCCGCGCTCTGGTGCGGATTGCCGGAAACATCGCTTATGAGGACGCGCAGGCGCGGATCGACAACGGCGAGGCGGACGAGAACCTGCGCAACCTCTGGGCCTGCTGGAAGGCGCTGGAAACAGCCCGCCACGCACGCGACCCGCTGGAGCTGGAAATTCCCGAACGGCGTGTAGTGCTGGACGAACAGGGCAGGATCGCAGAGATCGCCCTGCGCGAACGGCTCGACGCACACCGCGTGGTCGAGGATTTCATGATCGCGGCCAATGTCGCGGCGGCCAAGGCGCTTGAAAGCAAGACCGCCCCGGTGGTCTATCGCATCCACGAACCGCCGAGCCGGGAAAAGCTGGTCGCGCTCAAGGATTATCTCGCCACGTTCGAGCGCAAGCTGGCACTGGGTCAGGTCATCACCCCCGGCCTGTTCAACCGCATGCTCAAGGACATAGCTGACGAGGCCGAGAAGGCATTGGTGATGGAAGCGGTGCTGCGCAGCCAGACACAGGCCTATTACGGGCCGCGCAATGCCGGGCACTTCGGGCTGGGGCTGGGCAGCTATGCCCATTTTACCTCGCCGATCCGGCGCTATGCCGATTTGCTGGTCCACCGCGCACTGGTCGATGCCTTCGCACTCGAACAGCCCAAGCCGAAGGCCGATCTTCCGCCGACTTCCGGCCTGTCCGAGCGCGACCACGCCGATCTCACCCGGGTGAGTGAGGCGATCAGCATGACCGAGAGGCGGGCGATGGAGGCAGAGCGCGACACGATCGACCGCTATGTCGCCGCATGGCTGTCCGGTCATATCGGCGAAGTGTTCGATACCCGGGTGACAGGCGTGCAGAAATTCGGCCTATTCGCCACGATCATCGGGTTGGGCGGCGATGGGCTGGTGCCGGTTTCCACGCTGGGCCGCGACTATTTCAACCATGACGAAGCTGCGCGGACCCTGACCGGGGAGAGAACCGGGGTCAGCTATGCCCTTGGTGATCGCCTCAAGCTGCGGCTGGCCGAGGCCAATCCGCTGACGGGTGCGCTGAAATTCGAGCCGGTCGACTGCGACGGCGCGCCGATCGAGCGGCGCGGCGATCGTCCACCGCCATCCGCGCGCAACAAGAAGGCCAAGTTCGCGACCGGCAAGCGCGGTCGCCCGGGCAATATCCGCCATCAGGGCAAGGGCAAGCGGTAAGCGCTAGCTCAACCGGTCGATATCCTCCTCGCTGAGCGAGCCGGGGACGACGAACAGCGGGCAGGGCAGGGTACCGGCATAGGTCGAAAAATGGCTGACCAGCGGGCCTGGATTGCCTTCGCCGGCAGCGCCGAGCACCAGCGCGGCGACTTCGGGATGATCCGCGAGATATTCGCGCACCACCTTCTGGCCTTCGCCCACCCGCACCGCGATTTCCGGCACCTTCCCGCCATCGCCGAGGATGGCACCCGCCGCACCTGCGGCCAGCACTTCGGCCCGATCACGCGCTTCCGCTTCGATCGTGGCCTGTACTGCGCCGAACACGCTGAAACTCTGTGGCGGAACCAGCGCGACGATATGCACCGCGCCATCGGTCTTGGCCGCGCGCCGGGCGGCGAAGCGCAGGGCCACGCGCGCTTCGGCGGTTTCGTCGATGATGACCATGTAAACCCGCATCGGCGGCTCCCTTCGTCGGGACTATCCCACGCATTGATTGGTGCGCGCAAGAACCTTGCTCGCCGCGCGCTAATCGACCATTACCGATGGGAACGATCACACGAGGAATTCGCCGCCGCCATGCCGACGCCGATCAAGATGCCAGCACTTTCCCCGACGATGGAGGAAGGCACCCTCGCCAGATGGCTGGTCAAGGTGGGTGACACAGTTACGTCGGGCGACATCATGGCCGAGATCGAGACCGACAAGGCGACGATGGAATTCGAAGCGGTCGATGAAGGGGTAATCGTCGATATCGCCGTGCCCGAGGGAACCGAAGGCGTGAAGGTCGGCACGGTGATCGCCACGTTGGCGGGTGAGGACGAGGGTGCGAGCGCTCCCAAGGCCGCGGCCACGGCGGATACCGCCGCTCCGCCAGTGCCGCCTGTGCTGCAGGCTCCATCTCCTGCCTCAACGCCAGCGACCCCGGCTTCCACCAGGACGACAGGCGATCGCGTGATTGCCTCGCCGCTGGCCAGGCGGATTGCGGCGGACAAGGGGCTCGACCTCGCGACCGTGACCGGCAGCGGGCCGCATGGGCGGATCATCAAAGCCGACGTCGAAGGCACGCCTGACGCTGCGGTTGCCGCTCCCTCTGCACCGCTCCACGCGCCGCCTGCCGCGCCGGTGGCGACGCCAGACTTCGGCCTTCCCTATGAGGCGGAAAAGCTCAACAACGTCCGCAAGGTCATCGCCCGCCGCCTGACCGAAGCGAAGCAGACCATCCCGCATATCTACCTCACGCTGGACGTCCGGCTTGATCCGCTGCTGAAGCTGCGGGGCGAACTCAACGCGGCACTGGCGGAAGACGGGATCAAGCTATCGGTCAACGACCTGCTGATAAAGGCGCTGGCCAAGGCGCTGGCCCGCGTGCCGCAATGCAATGTCAGCTTTGCCGGGGACGAGCTTAGGAAATACAGCCGGGTCGATATCTCGGTGGCGGTCGCCGCGCCGAGCGGGCTGATCACCCCGATCATCACCGACGCCGCCACCCGCAGCATTTCCAGCATCGCGACCGCAATGAAGGATCTGGCCGAGCGCGCACGCGAAGGCAAACTCAAGCCGCATGAATATCAGGGCGGCACGGCCAGCCTGTCCAACCTCGGCATGTTCGGGATCAAGCAATTCGACGCAGTGATCAATCCGCCGCAGGCGATGATCCTCGCGGTCGGCGCGGGCGAGAAGCGTCCCTATGTGATTGACGACGCGTTGGCCGTTGCCACGGTGATGAGCGTGACCGGCAGCTTCGATCATCGCGCCATCGACGGAGCCGATGGCGCGCTGCTGATGCAGGCCTTCAAGGATATCGTCGAAAAGCCGCTGGGGTTGCTGGCCTGAGGTGATGATCCGCACCGGCATCCTGATCGCCGCATCGCTGCTCGCAACCTCGCAGGCGGCCCTGGCCGAATTGACGGAACGTGTCCCCTCGGTCGGGCTCGATGGGCCCCACAGCGATGGCTGTGCCTCAGTCGGCCGGGTGACCGGGCTTGTTCCGGGGGGCGATTACTTTCTTGCGGTCCATGCGTTGCCCGATGCTGCCAGCAAGGAAAAGGACCGCCTCGGCCCGGCCATGCTGGTCTGGCTGTGCGAGGGCGAAGGGCCGTGGCAAGGCATCGTTTATGCGCCGCAGGGCAAGGATTTTGGAGAATGCCTGGTCAGCAATCCGGTGGCGCGACCTGAACCCTATTCCGGGCCCTGCCGTTTTGGCTGGGTCGACGGGCACTACATCCAACTGACTGCGGGATAGACATGGCAGAACAATATGATCTCATCGTTCTCGGTTCCGGACCCGGCGGCTATGTCGCGGCGATCCGCGCGGCGCAGCTGGGCCTGAAGACCGCGATTGTCGAGCGGGAGAATCTCGGCGGCATCTGCCTCAACTGGGGCTGCATTCCCACCAAGGCGCTGCTGCGCTCGGCCGAAGTGTTTCACCAGATGAAGCACGCGGCGGCCTATGGGCTGGCGGCCGACAATATCCGCGCCGATCTGGATGCGGTGGTCAAGCGTTCGCGCGGGGTCGCCAGGCAGTTGAATCAGGGCGTCACGCACCTGATGAAGAAGAACAAGATCGCGGTCCACATGGGCGAGGGCAGGCTGACCTCCACCACCACGCTGGAAGTAAAGGGAGAGAAGGGCTCGGAGAGCCTTTCGGCCAGGCACATCATCATCGCCACCGGTGCCCGCGCGCGCGACCTGCCGTTCGCTCCGGCCGATGGCAAGCGAGTGTGGACCTATCGCCATGCGATGGTGCCCACTGAAATGCCGACGAAGCTGCTGGTGATCGGCTCGGGCGCGATCGGGATCGAGTTTGCCAGCTTCTACAACGATATGGGCAGCGACGTGACAGTGGTCGAAATGCTCGAACGGATCGTGCCGGTGGAAGATGCGGACGTTTCCGCTTTCCTCGAGAAGTCGCTGACCAAGCAGGGCATGACGATCATGACCGGCGCGGGCGTGGAGGAGCTAAAGGTAACCACCAACGGCGTCAGCGCCCGGATCAAGGGCCGGGATGGCAAGATCGTCTCGGGCGAATTCAGCCATGTGATCACTGCAATCGGCATCATTGCGAATACCGAGAATATCGGGCTGGAACCTCTGGGCGTGAAGCTGGAGCGGGGGATCATCGCGGTCGATCCCGATGGCCGTACCAATGTGGCGGGCCTCTGGGCAATCGGCGATTGCACGCCCGGACCGTGGCTGGCACACAAGGCCAGCCATGAAGGTGTCACCGCTGCCGAAGCGATCGCGCGGGAACTGGGCAACAAGGACATCCACCCGCACGCCCTTGACCGGAACAACATCCCGGGCTGCACCTATTGCCACCCGCAGATCGCCAGCGTCGGCCTGACCGAGGCGAAGGCGAAGGAAGCGGGCCACGAGGTCAGGGTCGGCAATTTCCCCTTCATCGGCAACGGCAAGGCCATCGCGCTGGGCGAGGCCGAAGGCTTCATCAAGACCGTGTTCGACGCTAAGACCGGTGAACTGCTGGGCGCACACATGATCGGCGCGGAAGTGACCGAACTGATCCAGGGCTATGTCGTGGGCCGGACGCTGGAGACGACCGAGGCGGAACTGATGCAGACCGTGTTCGCCCATCCCACGCTCAGCGAAATGATGCACGAGAGCGTGCTGGCCGCCTATGGTCGGGCGATCCACATCTGACATCCGCCCGCCCGGGCGAAAGGGTTACTGCTCCGGGCTCATATCGGTCTCGTGGTCCTCGACGAACACGAGCCGACATTTGGAGCGGTCGAACAGCTTTTCCTCGTCCTCAATCACCATCGCGATGAGCGCGGCATCGCCCATGAGCTTGCCGTTGGCATCCTCAAAGGCTGCCCTGTCGGCATAGGACATTTCGGTGATCACATCGTATTCCGGCTCCATCACCGAGCCATCGATGGGGTAGGGCACCGGGTGCAAATAGCGCCGCCGGTAGCTGACCATCGTCGGCACCGCTTTCTTGCCGAGCCGGGAATGGAAATTCTCATAGTAATGGATGAATTCATCCATCGTCATCCCGGGGCGGCGCTTGAATAGGCCTATCACGGTAAACATGCTGGTTCTCCTGCTCTCTTGCCCGATGGAATGTCCGGAAGTTTGCGTCAGACCTCAGCCTTGGCCAATGCCTGATCGAGATCGGCGATCAGGTCTTTCGCATCCTCGATCCCGATCGACAGCCGCACAACCTCGTCCCCCGCACCCGCCGCCGCCCGCTGTTCCGGAGTCAACTGGCGGTGGGTGGTAGAGGCGGAGTGGATCACCAGCGAGCGCGCGTCGCCCAGATTGGCCAGGTGGCTGAACAACTTGAGACTGTCCACCAGCCGGATGCAGGACTCGTATCCGCCCTTCACCCCGAATGTGAACAGCGCGCCGGCACCCTTGGGATAGAGCCTTCTCGCGCGCTTGGCATAGGCTGATGACTTCAGTCCCGGGTAGCTGACGAAGCTCACCCGCTCGTCCGCCTCGAGCCATTCCGCCACCTTCTGTGCATTGGCCACATGCCGGTCCATCCGCAGGCTCAGCGTTTCGATCCCGAGCAAAGTCTGGAAAGCGTTCATCGGTGCCATGGTCATGCCAAGGTCGCGCAGGCCCACGGCATGGCCGTGCAACGTATAAGCCATCGGACCGAAAGCCTCGTGGAATTTCAACCCGTGATAGGCCGGCTCCGGCTGCGAGAGCGACGGGAACTTGTCCGATGCCGACCAGTCGAACGTGCCCGAATCGACAATCGCGCCACCCATCGAGGTGCCGTTGCCGGAGAGGTATTTTGTGGTCGAATGGACAACGAGGGTCGCGCCCATCGCGATCGGATTGCACAGGTATGGCGTGGCTGTTGTGTTGTCGACGATCAACGGCACACCCTTGCGATCGGCAATGGCCGCGATCTTCGGCAGGTCAGTGACGTGCCCGCCCGGGTTGGAAATGCTCTCGCAGAAAATCGCCTTCGTGCGCTTGTTGCAGGCCCGGGCGACCGCCCCGCTATCCTCGATATCGACGAAGCGGGTCTCCCAACCAAAGCGGCGGATGGTGTGGGTGAACTGGGTGATCGAACCGCCGTAGAGCCGGTTCGACACCACCACATTGTCGCCCGGCGCCATCAGCGGGAACAGCGCCATGATCTGTGCGGCGTGGCCAGAAGAACAGCAGGTCGCCCCGGCGCCGCCTTCCAGAGCAGCGATCCGGCCCTGCAGCGCATTGACTGTGGGATTGGTCAGGCGCGAATAGATGTAGCCGACCTCCTCCAGATTGAAGAGGCGCGCGGCATGGTCTGCGTCGCGAAAGAGATAAGCGGTGTTCTGATAGATCGGCACCTGCCTTGCGCCGGTCGCGGGATCGCCGGCCCAGCCGGCATGCACTTGCAATGTATCGAAGCCGAGCTTTGCCGTATCTCCGCTCATCCCACCATTCCTTTCGCCATTCGCTCGCCGCAGGCTAATCCTGCCAGCGGTGAGCGCAAGAGGCGAGGTCACGCCCAGCGCAGCAGTAGCAAGTCCATCGCCTTGCAAATGATCTTATGCCCGGTCTGACGGGGCAGGATATGCGCGGCAGAGATTACCGTCCGCAGTATTCGGCTGGTGGTGAAGCGCCGCAGGTCGAGATGCCAGAACCCGTCCGCGCGGAAGAGTTCGGGAAAGGCCAGCCTGAATTCCCTGGTGTCGCGTTCCCACGATACACTTGAACCGCCTGATGCAAGGGTCATCGAACCATAATGGACGCAACGATCCGGCACCATGACGATCGAGCGGCCATCCCGCTGCAAGGTGGCGCAGAGTGCGACATCATTGTAGTTTCCACTGAAGCGTTCGGGAATACCGCCAATCGACCGGAGATAGTCCGTTTCGAACATATTGAAGTTGAGAGTCATCAACGGCACCTTGGCTGGCAATGCCCGCTTGGTCCGCGACTGCTGGATTGGCAGATCGGACAAGCTTAGCATCGGGATGATGCAGCCGATCGGGCCATGTGCGTTGTCGGCGAGGCACGCATCCAGCGTGTCGAAGATTGTGAATGATGGATAGACATCTGACGCGCACAGGATCGTCCACCGCTCGTCCGACTGTGCAAGCCCGAGGTTGTAACCTTCCGCGAAGCTCAGGCGCCGGCCAGCATGGAGGTATCGTGCACCGACCAGCGCGAGCGAGCGTTCAAGGTCCGGATCGGACTGTTCCGATCCATCGATCACAAGTACCGTGTTGACTTGCTTTGCATTGCTGGCGAGGGCCGCACTCAGCAGCGTCGATGCCGCGATATAGCTACTTCCGTCTCGGGGACGAAAATGGTTGATAACAAAGAAATAGCCCAATCTTCAGTTCCCCGTCCACCTGCATCGGCAGCGATGATTGTCGTTCAGCGCGCTGCTCGCAATGGTTCTGTTGCCGCGCTGGTCGAAATCGGTGTCACCACCCTGGCCTTGCTGGTCGTTTTTCGTATCGTTGTCACCCAGGCCTCACTTGCCATCTTTGGTGTCTGGGCGCTCGCCCAATCCCTGACCTCCATCATCAGACTGGCAGACGTCGGCTTTGCCGCATCGCTATCAAAGTTCATCGGCCAGATCGAGCCGGAAGAAAAGCGCGATCGCGTCTGGCTCTACGTCGATACGGCGCTGGCGTTCAATATCGTCTTCTATACCCTGCTGACGATCGCTGCCTACTGGCCGGCCTGCTGGGCGCTGCGACACAACCTGTCGGCAGAGCAGGCAGAGCTGGGCATAGCGATCATGCCGCTGATCCTGATCAACCTGATCCTGTCCACCTTGCAGGGGGTGCTGACCAGTGCGCTGGTGGGCATGCTGCGCGGCACCGGCAAGAGCGTGATCGCGATTGTAGGAGCGATCATCCTGCTGGTCTCCACGGCGTCGCTCCTGCCCTTGATGGGGCTGGCTGGCCTGGTCCTGGCGCAGACAGTCCAGTTCGCGTTCGGAATCATCGTTTCATGGGTCTATCTCAGCCATGCGGTCGAGACCGGCAATGGCGTGCGGTTCCGCTTCAAGGCCGATTACACAATCCTGCGTGAGACGTTCGGCATCTCGATCAACCTCCAGATCAACAACATCATTTCGGCGCTCTACGAAATCGTGGTCAAGCTGGCGCTGAGCCGGTTCGGCGGCGCGGCCAGCGTGGGGCTTTACGAACTGGCCGACCGGGTCATGAAAGTGGGCCGCCAGATCATCCTGATGCCGACCTCGCTGGCGGTGCCGGTGCTCGCACGATCGCTGGCTTCGGGCAGGCACAAGGCGGCATCGCGCATCTTCGAACGCCAGATTGCGCTGACATTGCTGACCTGCGTGCTGATCTTTGGCGCGATTGCAGTGGCGACGCCGCTGGTCTCGCTGATCGTGCTGCAGCGGCTCGATCCGGTTTTTTTCGCCTTCACGGCCATTGTCTGGATCAGCAGCTGCTGCAACGCCCTGGCCATTCCGGCCTATCTTCTGGGCGTGGCGGCGGGGCGGCTGCGGGGCAATTACATCGGCAATATCTGGATCCTGGTTGGAGCGCTGGTCTTTGCCAATCTCGGCGGGTGGCTGTTCGGTCCGATCGGTGCACTGGCCGGGGGAGGGGCCAGCCTGGCCAGCGGCGGGTTGATCACCATGCTGGTCAATGGCCATGACTTCGGCTTGCGGGTCCTTCCCCGCCTCCGTGACTTCAGGGCGATCCGTTCGAGCGCCGGAATTCGGAGGCTGCTGGCCCCTGTTCTGCGCTGACGTACGGCAGCAGCGAGGTCCGTGTTGCGATTGGGGCAAGGACTCCATACAACGCAGCCACAACGAGAAAAATCGAGGATGCGAGCATGATCAGCAGCATGAATGGCTACCACTATTCCGACTACACCTTCGCCAAGATCCTGGCCGACAAAGCGCGCAAGAACGGTGACAAGACCTTCCTCCACTTCCTGCCCGATGGCCGGAAATGGAGCTATCGGGAAATCGACGAGGTCTCCAACCAGGTCGCCAATGGCTTTCTCGCCAATGGGGTCGGCAAGGGCACGCATATCGCCATGCTGATGGAAAACTCGCCCGAACAGCTGATTACCTATTTCGCGCTGGGCAAGATCGGCGCGGTGGTCATCCCGATCAACACCGCCGCGCGCGGCCATTTCCTGAGCTATTACATCAACCAGTCGGATTCGACCGCGCTGGTGGTGGACCAGTCGATGCTTGCCCATGCGCTGGCGCTGGAAGATCGCGACCGGCTGGAGCGGATCGTGATCTTCAACAAGGACGGCGCAGCAAGTCCGCCCGCCACCGACCCGATTGCCAGCTTCACCGACTATCGCGAACTGGAAACCTTCGAGCCGACCGCGCCCGGTATCGAAGTCGCCTTCAACGACATGAATTCGATCATGTACACCTCAGGCACCACCGGCCCTTCCAAGGGCAACATGTTCACCCAGATCCATTCGCTCACCTTCTCGCTCGGCATGGCCCCGCCGCTGAAGATGGGCTCGGACGAGGTCTATCATCTCGTTCTGCCCATGTTCCACGCCGCCGCCTATAACGGCGGGGTGCTGCTGATGCTGGTGCTGGACGGGACCGTGGCCTTTTCCGACCGGCTTTCGGTTTCCGGTTTCTGGGACGAAATCCGCCAGTCCGGGGCAACCCGCACCATGCTGCTCAGCGTCGGCAGCTTCCTGATCGCGCAACCGCCTTCAGCCAACGATCGTGAACACAATCTCCGCTCGGCGATCAGCGCGCCTATGATGGCCAATTTCGCCGAATTCGAGGAGCGTTTCGGCGTGCCGCTGACCCAGGGCTATGGCCTGACCGACCACTGCTGCCCGCTCACCGCCGGGCTCGACACGCCGCCCGACAAGAAGTTCTCGATGGGCCTGCCGATCGAAGGCGCACAGGTGCGGATCGTTGACGAGAACGACGCCGACATGCCGCCAGGCGAAGCGGGCGAGATAGTCCTGCGCAAGGACAGCCTGCCTTTCGCCACTTCGCAAGGGTACTACAAGATGCCCGACGCTACCGTCGCGGCGTGGCGCAACCAGTGGTTCCACACCGGCGACCGGGGCATCAAGGACGCCGACGGCTATTTCTTCTTCGTCGACCGCAAGAAGGATGCGATCCGCCGCCGGGGTGAGAATATCTCGACCTTCGAGGTGGAAACCGCCATCGCCCGCCACCCGGCCATCGCCGATGTCGCGGTCTATCCGGTCAGGGCCGAAACCCGCGAGGACGATGTCGGCGCGACCATCGTGTTCAAGTCCGGCATGTCGATCACCGCCGTCGAACTGGTCGAGCATTGCCGCGTCAACATGCCCTATTTTATGGTCCCGCGTTATTACGATTTCCGCGACGAACTGCCGCGCACCATGACCCAGAAGGTGCGCAAGGTCGAAATGCGCGAATTCGTGGAAGCCAATCCCGACAAGGTGTTCGACCGGGAGCGGGAAGGGATCAGAATCACCCGCAACGGGTGAGGGCAATGCGCTGGATATCATTGGCCACCGGGCCGCGCCGGATTAAGGACGAACTGCCATGAAGCTAGATTTTCACGTCAGCCGGTTCAACTGGGCCGGCGGTTCCTTCGGGATCGGGCCCGGCGTATCCCGAATCGCTCGAGCGGCCGAGGACATCGGCGTGCGTGCGCTGTCCTTCATGGACCACTTCTTCCAGATCGAATGGGCTGGCGCGGCCGAAGATCCGATGTTGGAAGGCTATACCGCGCTGGGCTTCGTCGCCGGGGTGACCGAACGGCTGCGCCTGCGCCTGCTGGTGACCGGCGTGACTTATCGCCCGCCCGGCCTGCTCGCCAAGACCGTGACGACGCTCGACGTCCTGTCGCAGGGCCGCGCCGAACTCGGCATCGGCGCGGCCTGGTACGAGCGGGAACATCTCGGGCTGGGCGTGCCCTTTCCGCCGCTGGCCGAGCGGTTCGAACGGCTGGAAGAAACGCTGCAGATCTGTCTCCAGATGTGGAGCGGCAACAATGGTCCCTATGCCGGCAAGCATTATCAACTGGCCGAAACCCTGTGCGTGCCCGCGCCGGTATCCGCACCCCGCCCGCGGATCATGATCGGCGGTGTGGGCGAAAAGAAGACCCTGCGGCTGGTCGCGCAATATGCCGACGCCTGCAATTTCTTCGGCGAGGCGGATTTTGTCGCGCAGAAGATCGATGTGCTGCGCCGGCATTGCGACACGCTCGGGCGCGACATCCGGGAGATCGAAGTCACCGCCTTCCTCCTCCCGCAGGATGGCTGGACAGCCGACAATGTGTTGCGCCAGGCTGAAACATTGGCGGGGCTGGGCGTGGCCGCCACCATGCTGTCTCCCGAAGGGCCCGACCCGGCGGGATGGCTGGAAAGCCTGTTCGGCCCGATTATGGAGGAATTCGAGGGGATTGAGCCAAGAGGGCTGTGATCCCGCCGGTTACCGATTGCGCGGAAAACTGGCGGTGGGCGAGCGCCTGAAGGCGAACTCTCGCGCATTCTAGTTTCCCGCTTTGTTAGCGCCTTCCGCACCAGCAATCCTAGTCTGACGAGACCCTAGCGGTGGTGTACAGCTTACAGCATACAGATTGGGGACACCCTTGGGATCCGCCCCTCCTCGAGGGGCGGTTGCATAGCCCCTTGCGTCTAGCCGAAAACTGCAACAAGAATTCGGCTATGCGCTGATCGCTTGTGAAGGTCCGGCAAGCAAGCTAACTTCAAGCCAGCTTGTGCATGATTGATAAACTGTCGCAACCCTGTCGAGGCAGCCATCTGAATGCTCGACGTCGAGAGGGAATGCATGAGCGAGAGGATCAATCGGCACGTATCTAGACTCAATCGATTTCTGCCCTTTTCGGCCGAACACGATCAAATCTATGAAGAATACCAGCAGACGGATGACTCGCTCACGATCGAGACGTCCGCGCTCCGGTACCTGCAGGCGGCAGTTGCGGGGAGTGCACGGATTATCGTGCTTACGGGTGACGCGGGGCATGGCAAGACCTATCTATGCCGCCGGCTCATCGAAACACATCTCGGGTATAGCCAGGACGACGCGCGGGCACTCATAAATTCCAGTTGTGATGGCGAGACTACAATTCCACCCATAGTGTCTCATCCTGCGAAGCCGCTGCGCATTTTCAAGGACTTTTCCGAGCTGCAGATCCCGGTTGCTGCTTCGCGGCTTGAGGCCGCGCTCCATGATGATGCCGTATCAATCGTCTGCGCGAACGAGGGGCGCCTGCGCGCTGTTCTGCAATCCGAGCAGGCAGGCGAAGGATGTCATGATATATTCAGCCGGTTCGAACAGAGCTTCCTAGACGGTTTGGGAGAACCAGGCAGCGAATTTACCAGAATAGGCTTCCGAAATGGAGCGGAATTTGTTGATATATGCGAAGGTCGTCTCGATAAACCGTCTGAAATTCGCCTAAAAAATCGACTTTTTGCTGGCCTTCATCACATGCAGGGCGTGCAGAAAGGCGAGGGACCTACACTTTTTCTGGTCGACCCCGCCTTTGGTCGATCATCCAGCGATGCAGCAATACTCGCCGATAAGATACCTGGACATCGTGTCCAGCTGCTCAACCTCACTTCCACTTGGACACACACCGATGAACAGAGTAAGTGGTCGGTCACTAACTCAGTCGACTGGCTCGATCGTCACATCGTGCTGCGCGTCAAATCGTCCGACCAAAAGGCGGACACGGACTTTCATGCGGACCTCATGATGCTGGATTGCCTGCTTCGTGCGGCGTCAGGCCATGTTCCATCGAAGTTCTATGAACATGATCTCAGGAAGGTTTCGGCCTTCCTCGGGACGCTGGCTCAGACTGGCTCCAAGCTGCAAGAGATCACCGTTCTTCTCGACGGCAAGACCCAAGCCATCAATATCGACGGCGGAGTTATCCAGGTGGCGGATGCCTGATCCAGAAACACATGATGTGGCCCAGCTCACAGCTCCCGAAGTCTCGCGCAAGCTCTTTGGCGGCGTACTCACCTATGACGCCGCAGGATGTTGATTTGCGTTGAGAAGTGACCCGGGATTTTCACTGAGAAGTGACCCGGGTGGTTGCTATGTCTCGCGTTGCGAGGGTTGGGTCAAGGGACTGGTTTTTCCTTTCTGGTTTTGGGTGCAGCGGCGCTGGCACGGAAGCGGAAGCTG
>CANJYE010000032.1 GCA_947479055.1 Erythrobacteraceae bacterium | reverse complement strand
TCGATCTTCATGTCGAAGTCGATCTGGCACAAGCCGGTGCGCCACCACCGGTCGATCCACGCCGTGCGCGCAGCCGGGTCAGCGTTGCTTCTTGGCCGTGGCCGCGGTGAAATCAGGGTCCTTGTTCGCCACCCAATCGACAAATTTTCGTACGGATGGATTGGCCAGAAGACCTTCCACCTCCATCCCGTGCCGCTGCAGTTCGGAATTGGTGAAATTGGCGATCAGCGTCTGCTGGCAAATGGGGTGCATGGGCACAATATCGCGTCCACCGCGGCTCTTGGGCACGGGATGATGCCAGACAATAGACTTGCCGACAGGCCTCCCACAGAGCCAGCAGAGCACCGCCGCCGGAGCCTCCTCCTCTTGATGCAAGTTGCCGTAAGGATGATGCTTCGAATGTTTGCGGGCCATGCCTTTGCCTTAATTACCTTCCTTGGATAAACTGGCCTTGCAACAATGAAGAGTGCTTCTGTCCTCGTGACAGGCCCGCCTGACATTGTGAAGAACGGAGACGGTAGTAGCGGGCTCGGTGATAAGGGCGTGTCGAGGCAAGCCGGGATGCAAATCTCCTCTCATGGACGGATCATCAGTGAGGAAATCGCCTTCGATTGTTCCGATAGCTGCATCCAGATTTCCCGTCTCTCAGCCCGCCGCACTTATAGCTCCTTGTGAACCCAATGCGGCCCGTGCCGCGCGGCGGCCCGAGAACACGCAGTCCTGCAGCGAGACCCCGCTGCTGAAATAGCCGTTGGAACAGACCCCCACCGCCGTTCGCCCGGCGGCGTAGAGGCCGTCGATCGCATGCCCCTCTGCCGTCACCACCGCGCCGGTATCCTCATCGACCCGGAGCCCGCCGAGCGTGAAGAACGGCGGAAAGGTGGTGGCGTTGCTGACATCGTTGTTGAGCGCCCAGAACGGACCTTGCGCGACCTTGGCCATGTATTCCGGGCTTTTGCCGACCGGATCGGACCCGCCCGCATCGACCGCGGCATTGGCAGCATCGACCGTGGCCTTGAGCGAATCGGCGGGAATGCCGCATTTGCGCGCCAGCTCGGAAATCGACCTCGCCCGCTTCGTCCCGCCGAACACCATGTTGATAAGGCTCGGCAGGCCATAATATTTGAAGACCGTGATACCCTTGCCCGAGGGCATCGATTCCCTCACCGTCGCCCAGAAGGTTCTGTTGTCCATGATCAGCCAGGCCTTCGCGCCCGGCTGCTCGACAATCGCTATGCCGAGCCGCGCGAGGTAGATGTCTTCGGCGATGAAGCGTTCGCCCCTGGTGTTGACCATCAGCCCCTTGACCGCCGACACCGGCGGGGAGAGCTGGCGGGCGACCAAATTGCTGGTCATCAATCCCGTGGCCGCGCCGAGCGTTTCCCCGAGCTGGATGCCGCTGCCGTCGCAGCCAATCGTGGCATTGGGCATGAGCGAATCGAACGTCTCGGCGATGACCGGCATGTACTGGCGCAGCATCGACAGATTGTAGCTGAACCCGCCATTGGCGAGGACGACGCCATTGCGCGCACGAAAGCATTTGCGGGTGCTGTGGTTCTCTTCCAGCTCGCGTGCGGTTTTCAGCGCCTTCCGCACCGCCTTGGCCTTGAACGGCTTCCACGGGTGGACGATCTTGTATTGCTCCTGGTGCTTTTCGCGCACCGCCTCGTCCAGCGTCAGCACTTCCACGCCGATCACCTTGCCCGCCGGATTGGTCAGCAACCGCATTGCGCGCGAGTGGGTGGCTACGCGCACGCCCTTGCGATAGGCCGAGGCTTCCAGCCGTTCGAACAGCCGGTAACCGGTAAATCCGGGAGCCTTGGTGCGATGTCCGCGCGGCGCGGGCTTGGCCACGGCGGCGTTGGCCGGAAGGGTCTCGCTGCCGGAATAATAGAGATATTTGTCCTCGTCGGGATAGGTCGTCTTGCCGCGATGGAACGAGCCTTCGAACTCAACTCCCTGTTCCACCAGCCAGTCGAGGTTCTCCGCGCTCTGTTCGCAATAGCGACGCAGTGTCTCGGGGCGGACAGCATCACCTACCTCCATCGCGAGGTACTTGAACATCTCCTCGGCGCTGTCGGTGATCCCGGCATCCTGCTGGTAGCGGGTGTTCGCGGCATAGACCACGCCGCCGCTGTAGGCTGCCGCGCCGCCGCCGTTGAACCGCTCCACCACCAGCACATCCGCACCGAATTCGCGGGCCTGGATCGCGGCGCAAGCGCCGGAAGCCCCGAAGCCGATCACCACGAGGTCGACCGTGTCGTCCCAGGCGAAGGCGTCCGGGTCCGCAATTACCCTTGGCGGCTCGACAATCCGTTCCGCCTGCCCACTATCCACATCTTTCAGCCCGGTCATCATCGCCCCAGTCCCGTTCCTTCTTTCGGGCTTCATCCGGCCCGCCTTGTCCGGCGCGACGATATCATGACAGCCCGTCCTTGCAGGCAAGAAACAGAACATTGCACACAGATGCAAACGGGCATGCGCCGTCCCGCCATCCCTGCGAATCGAAATAATCGCCGGCTCGGGAATGCCCTTGGGCTAATGCCAACTCCTTCTTCGGTTAGCCGCGAGTGAGTTCGCAGAAGCCAAAGCCCCTTCCCGCCATCTGGTGCAGCACTATTATATCTACGGATGGCGTTCGAACTGCCAGGACGGCTGGAAGGCATCCCTGCCCTTCCCGAACATCTTAATTGTCGGCAGCCCCAGCGCAGGCAAGCCGTTCGACGAGAATGCCTGGGAACTTTACAGCCCGGTCGAGGATGTCACGGAACGGGTCAACCTGGCTCGCAAGTACCCGGACAGGCTTGCCAGCCTCAAGTCGCTGTTCGAGGAGCAGGCCCGCGTGCACGATCTTTATCCGCTAATCACCTGGGACAATGTCTTGAACGGCAGGTTTCTTCGCAGCAAGGACAGCAAGTCGCTTGACGAGGAGTTCGAGAAGCTGACCTAGCGCGAAAGTCCGAATTGACATGCCCACTATCACATCATGACCAGTCTGCCCGATAACCCGGCCGTCACCCAGGTGACGGCCGGCTTCCACCTGATGGCCAAGCCGAGCGGCCCGGCGTGCAATCTCGATTGCAGCTACTGCTTCTATCTGGAGAAGGAGGTGCTGTTCAACACCCGCGCCACCAGGCGGATGTCGCCCGAGGTGCTGGAGGCCTATACCCGCGCTACCATCGCCGCTACGCCAGCCGACCAGCCGGTGCTGTTCGCCTGGCAGGGCGGCGAGCCGACGTTGCTTGGCATCCCGTTCTACGAGAGGGCGCTGGAATTGCAGCGGCTTCACGGCAATGGGCGCGCGATCGAGAACAGCTTCCAGACCAATGGCACGCTGGTCGATGAGGACTGGGCGCGTTTCCTGGCCGACAACCGCTTCCTGGTCGGGCTGAGCCTCGATGGACCGGCCGAGGTGCATGACCGTTACCGTCGCTACCGCTCCGGCGCACCCTCGCACCATCTCGTGATGGCGGCGCTGGGGCGCCTGCAGCGGCATGGTGTCGCCTACAACGTGCTGGCCTGCGTCGATCGCCATTCCTCGCGCCGGCCGCAGGTGGTCTACCGTTTTCTCAAGGCGCAAGGAGTAGAATTCATCCAGTTTACCCCGGTCGTGGAGCGGCTGGCGGGTGGCGAATATGTCGCAGCCGGCTTCGATCTCGAGGGGCCGGGCGAGGCCGGAGGGCAAGATTACCAGGCAGACCTGGCCCCGTTCACCGTGCGTCCGCGCGCATGGGGGCGGTTCCTTTCCACTGTATTCGACGAATGGCGCCGCAAGGATGTCGGCCGCGTATTCGTGATGAATTTCGAATGGGCGCTGGCCGCCCTGATGGGCGCGCCGGGAGTGGTTTGCGTCCACCAGAAGGAATGTGGCCGGGCGCTGATCGTCGAACACAATGGCGATGTCTTTTCCTGCGATCACTTCGCCTATCCGGAATACCGCCTCGGCAACCTCGTCCCGGACAGCCTGCCTGCAATGATCGAATCCACCCGCCAGCACGCTTTCGGCCAAGCCAAACATGAAACCCTGCCGGGCCAATGCCGCGCCTGCCCCCAGCTGGATCTGTGCTGGGGTGGCTGTCCCAAGCACCGGTTCCTGACAACCAGCGATGGCGAGCCGGGCCTGAACTACCTGTGCGCGGGCTATCTTGGCTGGTTCAGCCATATGCGCCCATGGCTGGAAACGATTTCCGGCCTGCTCCACACCGGACAGGATCCGGCCGCGATCATGGAGATGGCGCCGCTTGCATCGGTCCAGATGTAATCCTGTCCTGAACGGCCTCTAAAGCTGGCGCTTGCCCGTTGAAGGCCGGGAAATCTTCTCTCGCTACAATCCATGGCGTCTATCAGCCAGTTGACGCCCTCCATTCACTCTCCGACCAGCGCCTATCGGTAGAGGCCAGTTGGCTGGCAGATGGCGAACGCGGCGCGTCCATCACATCTCAATCTTCTTGACCCCCGTATCTGTCTGGACCGACAACAACTCCAGCGCAAAGCCGAGCGAGCCGGGAAAGTCGAAGGCTGTTGTCAGCCGGAATCGGGACATATGGCGAGCGGTAGTCTAGGGTCAGGACTCATTGATCACAACCAGAAGATGACGGTAGCGGCGATTGCGATGGCGGACATGCGCCTGCGCTACGAAATGGTGCTTCTTCGATGGCTTCGCGGTCTCCGGCATGATGCGGAAGATAGGTCGATCACGGCCGCGGGCCAAGAGCGGTTCAGGCGATCGGCACGCCGGCCCTCACCAGACGTCTCGGCTTGCCGCGAAGACCAAGTCGAAGAACGCCGCTTCGGGATGGTCGGCGGGCGGCGTATCTTTTTCGGCAAGGAACAGGATCTTCAGGACGTATGCCGCCATCTCATAGCCAGGGTTGAGTTCCTCGTCCGGCAGGATCGGCGACAGCTTCTGGAGACGCTGCCAGGCGTGAGGATGCGTCGTCGAGCCCCGTCGGACGGAGTCGAGGACTGCCAGCCACGACAGCGCGACGCTGATCGTGAACAGCCGGAAGTAGACTTGCCGGTCGCCGGCGGGCAGCTCGCCGAGCATCCATTCCGCCGCCCAGCGGTCGGCATCATGCTCCTGCCCGAAGCTGAGGTCGGAGCTGACCTGCGCCTGGTGGCCGAGGGAAATGTGGGCGATCTCGTGGAGGACCACCCAGCCCGTCGCGCCGAGGAACACATTGTTGATATACAAGTCCTCGGTGTTCGCCTCGGCGTCGGGAATGGGCGGCGCGATGTCGGACGGCCAGCGCGCGCCGCTGTCACCGATCAGGTCGCACGCGACTTGGACAAGCTGGCGGGCTTCGGCGACCGCCGTGCCGGATCCGGCGTCGAGCGCCGATTTGCCCGATCGGTTGGCCGCCATTGCGTCGCGCGCGATCAGCCACGAGGCTTTAGCGATAGCCCACAAGCTCGCGAGCGCCGCATAGTTGGCTTCGACGGTCTTCGCGTTCGGCATGGCCCGGAAGGTGTTGCGTATCGGGTCGAGGGACGAGTTGAACTCAAGCGTCCAAGGCGTGCCCTTGAGCACGTCATGCAGCAATTCGTCGTTCCTCTCGGGCGCGATCCGGAAGGGCGCCGCGCAGACATCCGCATCGAAGCCGGCCATCTGCTCACGTGTGGGGGTGAAGCCGGCCGAGGCGGGCCTGTAATTCACGTCATCCATCCGTGTAGGATAGCCCATCGTTATCGGTGCGCGCCAGCGTGTTCGGCGTCGAAGATCGTCATCCGTAAGCGCGGCACGCCGTCCTCGGCGGTCAGCTTTGCGCCCCGATCGACCGCACATTCTCGATCAATTCCAAGTCCAGCTCGATTTGCTGCCAAGCAGGGCCCGCGGCGAACGGCCGGGCTTGGGCCCACTCCTTACGGAATGACTGGGGTCGCCGAACCCGCTCCGCTAGGTCGATTAACAAACGACGGGTTTCAGGGAGCCGCTCCGGAAAATCGAAGGTCCGCAATGTTGGCGCGAGCTGCCATGACCCATGCGCTGTCACCTCAGATCCGCCTACCTTTCCGAAGACTGCCTGGTACTCATTTTCAAATCCGTCGCTGCTAAATTGCGGTCAGAGACTCTGGGTCATTTGCGGCCAATTCTGGCCGTTTTGCCCGGTATCAGAGACCGCGACTATCCGCATCCAGACCCGCGAAGGCCGCAGGATTGCGGCCTTCAGCGACACTGAATCCGTCACCGGATTTTATCAACAGAAAGGATGGAGGCCCGAGCCGGAATCGAACCGGCGTGCGCGGATTTGCAGTCCGCTACGTAACCACTCCGCCATCGGGCCAGGCGCCGCCCTGTCGGGCAAGTTCGCGGCACCTAGCGAAGCTCCCCGGCGAAGGCAATCGCTTTCGAGCGGGTACGGATTTCAGGGATCGAAGAAACGCGGCGGGCGCTTTTCAAGCTGGGCTGCCACTGCTTCCTGCTGGTTGCGTCCGCCTTTCAGGCCATGCTGGGCGCGGCTTTCCTCCAGCAGGATGTCGTCGATCGTGGCATCGGCCACGCGATTGGCCAAGGCCTTGGCCGCCCGGATTGCATGCGGGCTGAGGGCAGCGATCTGCCGGGCGATCTGTGTTGCCCGTGCAATCGGGTCCGGATCGACGAAAGTGGCGAGTCCCAGCACCTGCGCTTCCTGCCCCGAGAATTCGCGATGGGTATAGATCAGTTCGCGCAGAACATCGTCGCGCACCAAGCCGCGCCAGCGGGCATAGCCGCCCATATCGGGCACCAGGCCCCATCTTGTCTCCATGATCGACAGGCGGGCATCGGGCGCGACTACCCTGATATCCGCGCCGCTGGCGATTTGCAGGCCGCCGCCGAAGCAGACGCCATGGACCGCCGCGATCACCGGCACCGGGAGCTTATTCCACACCATCGCCGCCTGCTGGAAATGGTTGGCATTGCCATGGGTCCGCGCGGTGAAATCGGTCGATCCACCTTGTGCGGGAGAGAATCGCGCAGTATCGAGACCTGCGCAGAAAGCCCGCCCTTCCCCCGCCATGACCACCGCGCGCAGACTGCGCATCTCGAACAAGGCCCTGCCTGCATCGACCAGTGCATCGAACATCGCCGCGTCGAGCGCATTGAGCTTGTCGGCACGTGTCAGGCGCAACTGGGCGACGCCATCATCCTCGACGACGATGGAAACACGCTCATTCGGGGCAAAGCGGAGAGTCATGCCGGGTCATCCTCCTGTCGGTGGCGAAGGGTCGCCCAATCAGCCTTGCCGGTCCAGCGCTATTTCGACTCAGGGACCGTCCAGCGCCAGATGATAGCCCCCACGCGGATCGGTGGCGACCATGGCCTGCAAACCGGCGGTTGCCAGCTTGCCGCGCAGGCGCGAGACATGGACTTCGACCCGGTTTGTCTCCGGCTCGTGCTGCAAGCGCCAGACATCGGCCAGCAGCTGGCGGCGCGTAATCCGGCTGCCCGGCTGTTCCGCCAGCCGCCACAGCAGAGCGAATTCACGGGGATGGAGGCCAAGCCATCGCCCCGCGACCGAGCCGTCGCGATGGAACAGGTCGAGCTCGACCGGCCCGGCAGCACGGAAGCGCGGCATGGTCTCGGTGGAGGTGATGACCCTCGCCGCCCGCTCGGCCAGCTCGCGCAATTCCACGTCCGAAGGCAGCGCGTCGGCAAATTCCGCCGCGAGCAGCCCCGCCCGTTCTATGCTCCCGTCCACTCCCAGCAGCACGGTGCGGCGACGCAGGCGACCGAGCGCCGCCAGCCGGGCGGGCGAACTGTTCCGGAAATCGCACAGCAACGGCCAGGCATCATGCCCGCCATCCTCGCCGCCCAGATCACCACAAGGCTCGGTTACGCACAATTGCCAGCCGAGCGCGCGCAGGTCCCAATTTGCGCGCGGCTCGGCATTTTCTGAAATCCAGCCGAATCGATACATCGCCCCCTCGACGGTAAAGGGGACAAGGCACCACATTCCGCAAGGATAATGCAACCTTGCAGTTATGCGGCTTTCGATGGTTAACGCAAAATGTCGTGCCCAGCCTCACGCGGCGGAGCTGTTGACACCCATGCTGGCAAGGTAGCGCTTGATGTTGCGCGCCGCCTGGCGGAGCCGCTGCTCGTTCTCGACCATGGCGATCCGGACGAAGCCTTCGCCATCCTCGCCATAACCCACGCCCGGCGCAACCGCGACTTCGGCATGGGTGAGCAATTGCTTCGAAAATTCGAGGCTGCCCATTTCCCTAAGGGCCGGCGGCAACGGAGCCCAGGCGAACATCGACGCGCGGGGGGAAGGAATTTCCCAGCCCGCCCGGCCAAACGCCTCAACCATCACGTCGCGCCGCTTCTGGTAGAGTTCGCGATTCGCCTGTACGATGTCCTGCGGGCCATTGAGCGCAGCACAGGCCGCCGCCTGGATCGGGGTGAATGCTCCATAATCGAGATAACTCTTCACCCTGGTCAGCGCCGCGATCAGTCGCTTGTTGCCAACCGCGAAGCCGACCCGCCAACCGGCCATCGAATAGGTCTTGCTCATCGAGGTGAATTCCACCGCGATATCCTTGGCGCCCGGCACCTGCAGGATCGAAGGGGTCGGGTTGCCGTCATAATAGAGTTCGGAATAGGCGAGGTCGGACAGGACCCAGACCTTGTTTTCCTTCGCCCAGGCTACCAGCCGCTCGTAGAAGGCGAGATCAACTGTCTCGGCGGTCGGATTGGAGGGATAGTTGACGATCAGGATCGAGGGGCGCGGCACAGTGAAGGCCATCGCCCGCTCCAGCGAACGCCAATAATTCTCGTCCGGCGTGGTCGGCACGGAACGGATGGTCGCGCCGGCAATGATGAAGCCGAAAGTGTGGATCGGATAGCTGGGGTTCGGTGCCAGCACAACGTCTCCCGGCGCCGTCATCGCCGTGGCAAGGCTGGCGAGGCCTTCCTTGGAGCCCATCGTCATCACCACTTCGGTGTCGGGATCGATGTCCACCCCGAAGCGGTTGCCATAATAATTGGCCTGCGCCTTGCGGATGCCGGGAATGCCCTTGGACGCGGAATAGCCATGGGCATCGGGCTTCATTGCCACTTCGCACAGCTTGTCGATCACCTGCTGGGGCGGCGGCAGATCGGGGTTGCCCATGCCGAGGTCGATGATGTCCCTGCCCGCTGCGCGTGCTTCTGCCCGCATCGCATTGACTTCGGCGATGACATAGGGCGGCAGGCGCTTCATGCGGTAGAACTCTTCTTCCATGACCTCGTGCATTCCAAATGGGCGGTGACCTTCACCGCTTTCTGCGGGGACTCTAGGCGATAAAGCGCGCCACGCAAATGGTGGTTGTGCTATGCACCATATCCGGCACAAACGCGCCGCACCGGCCAATGGGGTCCGGGCTGGGCGCAAAGAGCAATGAGTTGATGAGCGAAGAGAGCGCAAACCCGGTTGAGTTCTTCCAGAACATGCTGACCCTGCAGGGCGAAGCATTGCGCCAGCTGGTCAATCCGTTCTTCCCGGGTGCCTCCACGCCAACGCTGGAGAAGGACGATCTCGTTGGCTGGATGGACGCGGCGCAACGGCTGCAGGCGCTGTGGCTCGAATTCCAGCAGGCGCTGCTGGCCGAGGGGCAGGCACCGGCGCCCTTCGCCGATGTCACCAAGTGGTTCGACTATCTCGAACTGTTCTACAAGCGCCTGCCCTTTGCCAATGCTGACGCGCAACAGCGGCTGTGGCAGGAGGGCCTTGGTCTGTGGGAGAGCGTGCTCGGGCTATACGGCATTGGCCCCAAGGCAGGCGAAGCCGCCAATGAGCCGCCCGAATTGCCCCGCAAGGATCGCCGGTTTGCCGATCCGCGATGGCGTTCCCAGCCTGTGTTCGCGGTTCTGCACCAGACCTACCTGATGCTGGCAGATCAGATCGAGGCCACGATCGGCGCAGTCGACGGGATTGCCGACGAGAAGCGCGAACAACTCCGCTTCGCCGTGCGCAGCCTGATCGATGCGCTCAGCCCGGCCAATTACCCGCTGACCAACCCGGTGGTGATCGAGCGGACGATTGAAAGCAAGGGCGCGAACCTGGTCAGGGGAATGGAGCACCTGCTGGCCGATCTCAAGCGCGGCCAGCTGTCCCACACCGATCCCAACGCCTTCACTGTGGGCAAGGATATCGCCATCACTCCGGGCAAGGTGGTTTACGAGACGCCACTGTTCCAACTGATCCAGTACAGTCCGACCACCGACAGGGTCTTCGAGGTGCCACTCGTGATCTTCCCGCCGTGGATCAACCGCTTCTACATCCTCGACCTCAACCCGAAGAAGAGCTTCGTGCGCTGGGCGGTGGAACAAGGGCTGACGGTGTTCATCACTTCGTGGAAATCGGCAGACGAGACCATGGCCGAGGTGGCGTGGGACGATTACATCCGCGCCCAGATCGAGGCGATCGACTTCGTCCGCGCGCGGCTGAAAGTGCCCGCCGTCCACACCATCGGCTATTGCGCGGCAGGCACCACTCTGGCCGCAACGCTGGCGATCCTCGCCCGCCGGGGCGACACGGACAAGGTGGCGAGTGCTACCTTCTTCACCGCGCAGGTCGATTTCGAGAAGGCGGGGGAGCTGAAGCTGCTGTGCGATGACGCCACGCTGACCCTGGCGGACCAGATGTCGGCCAAAGGCTATCTCGACGGGCGTTTCATGGCCGCCGCCTTCAATGCGCTGCGCGGACAGGACCTGATCTGGAACTATGTGGTCAACAACTACCTGCTGGGAGAGGATTACCCGGCCTTCGACCTGCTGTTCTGGAATGGCGACACCACCAACCTGCCGGCCAGGTGGCACCACGACTACACCCGCGATCTCTATCGCGACAACCGGCTGGTCGTGCCAGATGCGCTCAGCGCCGACGGCACCCCGATCGACCTCACCCGGATTACCACGCCCAGCTATGTCCAGGCCGGACGGGAAGATCACATCGCCCCGCCCGAGAGTGTCTTCAGGCTGACCCGCCAGCTGCGTGGGCCCACCAGGTTCCTGCTGGCGGGATCGGGCCATATTGCCGGCGTGGTCAATCCACCTTCGGCCAACAAATACCAGTACTGGACCAATGACCACCCCTGCGTGAGCCTTGATGATTTCATCGCAGGCGCAACCGAACATCCGGGTAGCTGGTGGCCGGACTGGATTGAGTGGATCCGCAGCTTCAACGCGGCAAACGTTCCCGCCAGTGGCAAGCGCAAGCCCGGCGGCAAGGGTGAGGCCGGACTGGAAGATGCGCCCGGCCGCTATGTCCTGATGCACTGAGCCCGGCTTGCACGGCGCGTCCGCAAGCCGCTCAACCCGGAAATTGTGCACTGCACAAAACTTCCTTGACTTCGCACCCGCAATGCCTATTTTGTGCATTGCAGCATAACGCCGATTGTGTGTGGCTTGTTGCGAAGGAGTTTTTTGATGGCCGATGAAAACGACATCAAGTCTGCCGAAACGGCAGAGAAGCCTTATGCCGCAGCCACAGAGGCGAAGGTGGAGACGAAAGTCACGCCCGTGAAGGCCGCTGTCGAGACGGCTGTCGAAGCCTTGGTCGAGACTGTCGCAGTTCAGGCCGAGCCGGCCCCACTGGTGGCGGTCGAAGTTCCGGTCAGGGCCGCCGTCAAGGCAAAGGCCCCGGCCAAGCCAAAGATTCCGGCCAAGGTGCCAGCACCGGTGGCGGTAAAAGCCCAGGCACCCGCTCCGAAAAAGGCGGCAACCGTCGGGAAGCCCATCACAACCCCGCAACCCAAACCTGCAAGCGCTGCGAAGCCCGCCCCGAAGCGGGTCGTGAAACGCAAGATATCCAAGTCGGCCAAACCCGCAGCCAAGCCGGCCAAACTCGTACAAACCTCCGATCAAACCATTGCCGAACTGAAGGAAAAGATCATGGCTACCGCCAAGAAGACCACCCCCGATTATACCAAGCTCATCAAGGACGTGCAGGGCAAGGCGAAGGCCGCCTATGCCAAGAGCGGCGCCGTTGCCGGCGAAGTCACCGCGTTCACCAAGGGCAATGTCGAAGCCGTCGTCACCTCGGGCAAGATCCTCGCCACTGGAGCCAAGTCTCTCGGCAAGGACTACATCACCGAATCGAAGGGCGCGTTCGAAACTCTGACCGGTGATCTCAAGGCATTCGCCGCCGTGAAGTCCCCGACCGAGCTGTTCCAGCTCCAGGGCAAGCTGGCCCGCCGCAACTTCGACGCTGCGGTCGCTTTCAGCTCCAAGACCAGCGAATCGCTGGTCAAGCTGGCCAACGAAGCTTTCGCTCCGATTTCGAACCGCGTCAGCATTGCGGTCGACAAGGTTTCGAAGGCTGCCTGACCCGGCCGGTCGCCGACCCCACTCACTCCCCGGCGACCAAAACCGCATGCAGGCACGATGGGCCGGACAGTTCGCGCTGTCCGGCCCTTTCGTATCTGCGGGGCAGATGTCTTTTTCATCCCCCGCATCTTGCGCCTGCGCGCCGCATTGCGATATTCTCGTCTCATGACCTTTGACGGCAACCCTTTGCGCACAGAGCGCCAGACCATCCGTGGCGCCGGCCCGGGTGATGACGAAGGCGGCGACGGCAAGGGCCAAATCGGCCTGGCCACCCGTACCCGCACCAAGCCAAAGAAGCCCAGCCAGTTCAAGGTGCTGATGCTGAACGACGATTACACGCCGATGGAATTCGTCGTGATCGTGCTCAAGCGATTCTTCCAGATGGACATGGAACAGGCGACCCGGGTGATGCTGCATGTCCACCAGCGCGGCGTCGGCGTTTGCGGGATCTTTCCCTATGAAATCGCCGAAACCAAAGTGAACCAGGTGATGGATTTTGCCCGCCAGAACCAGCACCCGCTGCAATGCACGCTCGAAAAGGCCTAAGGGATAACCGCCCAAAGCCTGCATTACAGGGCATGACCTGAGCGGAAACTGCCGCTATAGCCGCCCGCAAGCGCATTCCTGCGCCCATGCAGCCACGGCCAGACGCTTGAAATTCCTGACCTCCATAGACCGCTATATCCTGCGCCTGACCCTGGTGCCGATGATTGGCGTGTTCGTGCTGGCAGCCTCGCTTCTGCTGCTGGAAAAGATGCTGCGGCTGTTCGATTTCGTCGCGGCGGAAGGCGGACCTGTCGGCGTCGTCTTCCGCATGCTGATGAACCTCATCCCGGAGTATGCCAGTCTCGCCATCCCGCTTGGGCTGATGCTCGGAATTCTCCTCGCTTTTCGCAAGCTCGCCACCACCAGCGAACTGGACGTGCTGCGTGCGGTCGGGATGGGCTATGCCCGGCTACTGCGGATACCCTATATCCTGACCATCGCTCTGGCCGCGCTCAACCTGCTGATCGTCGGCTATCTCGCTCCGTTGTCACGCTATTATTACGAACAGCTGGAATTCGAACTGCGTTCCGGTGCGCTGGGAGCCTCGATCAAGGTCGGCGAATTCACCACGCTCAAGGACCGGATGGCGCTGCGGATCGAAGAAAGCCGCGACGACGGACGCCAGCTGATCGGCATCTTCGCGCGCATTTCCGACAGCAAGGGCCAGGTCCTGTCGATCTCCGCCCGCGAAGGCCGTTTCCTTGCCACCGCCGACAGCCGCGACACCATCATCTTGCGGCTGGTCGATGGCACGATCATCCAGGACAGCCCCGGCAAGCGCCCGCGCGTGTTGAGCTTCACCCAGCATGAACTGCCGATCGACCTGCCCAAGATCGAAGCCTTCCGCCGACGCGGCGAGAAGGAACGCGAATTCATCCTGCCCGAACTGCTGCGGATCGGCTGGAACGACAATGTCTCGCAGCAGGTCCGCATGCAAAGCGTAGCCAGCCTCAATTACCGTCTGGTCGAAGTGGTGATGATGATCCTGCTGCCACTGCTGGCGGTAGCGCTGGCGATCCCCCCGAAGCGCTCGACCTCGGCGCTTGGGGTGTTCATTTCGGTGGTGATGGTGGTCGCCTATCACAAGGTCAACCAGTACGGCGAGGATGTGGCGGCGCTGGGCAGGGTCGACCCGATCCTGGCACTGTGGGGCCCGTTCCTCCTTTTCGCCGGGCTGATTGCATGGATGTTCTACCGGGTGGCCTATGTGCCCGGCGGCCAGGCGATCGGCCCGCTGGAGCAATTCTTCGCCCGCATCGCCCGGCGCGTGAAGGCCCTTTCGCGACGGCAGCGGATCAACCGGGCAAAGGGCGCGCATGCGGCTTAATTTCTTCCCTTCCAAGGTGCTGACGCGCTATCTGGCGCGGCTGTTCATCAGCCGCATTTTCGCCGTTCTGGTGCTGCTGGTGCTGGTGCTGCAGACGCTCGACCTGTTGAGCGAGAGCGGCAAGATTCTCGAGCATGCCGGCAATGGCGAGGCGGAGCTCTGGCACTACGTCAGCCTGCGCATTCCGCAGCTGGCTTCGCGTTTTCTGCCCTATTCAGTCCTGCTGGCCACGATCATTACCCTCGCCACGCTCAACCAGAACAGCGAGGTGATCGCGATGAAGGCGGCGGGCCTGTCCGCCCATCAGGTTCTGGCGCCGTTGCTGTTGAGCGCATTGGTCGTGTCGGGCGTCAGCCTGGTCTTCAACGAACGGGTGGTCACGCGCTCAAACGCCGCGCTCAAGGTCTGGCAGGACAATGATTACGGCCCAGTTCCCAAGGCATTGGGTGGGCGGACCAATGCCTATTATCGCGAAGGCAACGACATCCTGACGGCCGCCACCCAGATCGGCTCCGGCGCAGGCACGGTGCTGGAAGGCGTCAGCTGGTATGTGCGGGACGAACGCGGCATGATTGTCGAGCAGATCCGCGGCCCACGCGCGACCTATGCCCATCCCGGCTGGCGGATCGAAACGCCGGTCCGGTTCGATGTGAAGTCGGCACAGCAGCGGCCAATCCAGCCGCTGGTGGTCGCCCCGGAACTGACCCCGGCCGACATGCAGATTGCCGGGGTCAATGCCGATTCGCTGAGCCTGGGCGAATTGTCCGATTCGATTTCCGCGCTAGAAGATGCCGGCCGCCACACCGCCGAATTGCGCGGCAAATGGTGGCACAAGCTGTCAGGCCCGCTTTCGGCGCTGCTGATGCCGCTGCTGGGTGCAGTGGCGGCTTTCGGTCTCGCCCGTTCCGGCCAGCTGTTCGTCCGCGCGATCATCGGCATGGCGCTGGGCTTTGCCTATTTCGTGGTCGACAATGCCGCGCTCGCCATGGGCAATTTCGGCGGCTACCCGCCGCTGCTGGCAGCCTGGGCGCCGTTTCTGCTGTTCCTGCTGGTGGGCGAGGCGGTGCTGATCAAGACCGAGGAATAGGCCGGATCAACGGAAAGCGATCATCGCGCACCTTGTCGCCGGGTCGCAGGCGGCGGGTGAGACCGGGGTAGAACGGGGAACACAGCTCGCCCGACTGCTCGAACCTTCCATCGATCACCGCATCGTCGCCGAAAAAGCGCAAGGTGATCGTGCGCCGCTGCTGGCCGGGGCCGGTACCGCCGCCGCCGTGCAGCACATTGGGATG
This sequence comes from Erythrobacteraceae bacterium, assembly GCA_947479055.1. Classification (GTDB taxonomy): domain Bacteria; phylum Pseudomonadota; class Alphaproteobacteria; order Sphingomonadales; family Sphingomonadaceae; genus CANJYE01. Next base: position 20,498 of record CANJYE010000032.1, on the reverse strand, counting down.
GAGCAGGATAACGTCGCCCGGCTGGACGTCCCAGCTGACGATGTTCCATTTGTCCCGTTCCGCCTCGATATGGGGAATGCGCGGCAGGCTGGGATAGGTCGGATCGGTCGGATCCTCGTGCTTGAAAGTGGAGCCGCCATATTGCGGCCCCTTGTGCGAGCCGGGAATGAATTCGAGGCATTGCTCCTTCGGTTGCGGATCGAGCGTGATCCACATCGAGCCCAGCTGCGTACCATCAATGATCCAGTACGGCAGGTCCTGGTGCCAGTGGGTGATCGCGTTGTTTCCGCCACGTTTGATGAAGATCTGGTCGTGGAACAGGTAAAGCTCGTCCGTGGCCAGCAGGAACTGCATGATATCGCCGATCGGCGAATGGCGCAGCAGGTACTGGTATTCCGGGATCGCGGCATAATTGTCGTGATCCATGATATACTCGTCCGGCTGGCCTTCGTAGAAATGGACGCAATTGTAGCCGGGGTTGTCGGCATTGCGCTTCATCCCCTGCTCAACCAGGGCCAGCCATTCGGGATGGAGCAGACCGGGGACATGGACCACCCCATCTTCCCTGTAGCGCTCACGCAGCTCGGGCGTGATGATATCGCGCCAGTCCCGCTCGACCGCGCCATGGACCAGATCGCGGATCGAACTGCCATCGGGCCGGGTGAACCATTGATTCCGGGGGATCGCCATTATCGTGCCGTTGTCACGGGCGGCTGGTCATAGGGATCCTCGAGGAACCGGCGCAGCACGCGGTGGAAGTTGGAAATCGCCCGTTCCTGCACCGGATTGGTGCGTTCACCCTTGAACCCGCGCGAATGGAAACCCTTCTGCACTTCGGGAATGTTCACGAAATCCTGGCGGTAGATCAGCGGGAAATTGGCGTCTTCCCAGTGATTGTAGGACTCCCGCTTCAGCTCGGGCACCTTGCCGGGGCCAAACAGCTCCAGCGCCCAGACGTCGAAAATGCAGCTTTCCGGATCATCGCCATTGGGGCGCAGGCGATACCACAGCACGCTGTCGACCAGCCCGTGCAGGAAGATCGTGTTGGGGAAGACATGCCAGGCAAGGCCCGAACGCTCGATATATTCGGGGGTCAGCTGCGGGGGCCATTCGATCCCCTCCTCGGCCGCTGCCTTGAGCTGGAGCTCACCCCATTTGGCCAGCACTTCCATGGGCGGGGTTTCCGTCGAAACATGGTCCTTCAGCGTCTGGATCACTTCCCAGTTGCGCTCGCTCAGCATGACCTGGAGATCGCGGCGATATTGCTCACCCAGATTCTGGATATGCTCCAGCATGGACGGCTCTGCGCGCGCGGGCAGGCGGGGCGAACGGCTGATCGGCACCGCCCCCTTGGAATCGTAGAAGGTCTGAGCATGGCGACCCAGTTCAAGGCTGCCGGAATAGTCGTTGGTGAATTCCAGCAGCTGCGGATGGGCCTGCTGGACGTGGTAGAACTCGTTGAAGAAGCCGAGCACGGTCTTCCAGTTGGATTGCATGATGGTGGTCTTGTACCAGCGGAAGCGCAGCCGCTCGAACTCGAACTTGCCGCAATATTCATCAAGCGGATCAAGGAATTCGAGCAGCGGTCCGGCCTTCGGGTCCATGTTGATGAAGACAAAACCGCCCCATGTGTCGCACTGGATGGTGGACAGCGCGATATCCTCGGCCTTGAGGCATTCGCCCCAGTCAGCCCGGTCGATCACGTTCACATTCTCGCCACTCAGCTTGAAGCGCCAGCCGTGGAAGGCGCAGTGGAACTGCTTGATATTGCCGGTTCCCTCCACCAGCCGCCGACCGCGATGCGGGCAGACATTGTGGTGCGCCTCGATCCGGTCCGGCGCTGTGCGCACCACCACGATCGAGTCCTTGAGGATGTCATAGACCACGAAGTCGCCGACATTGGGCACTTCCTCCTCCCGGCAGGCGACCTGCCAGACATGAGGCCACAAGCGCTCCGCCTCCAGGGCAGCGAAATCCTTGTCGAAATAGACTTCCTTTGGAACGAAATCGTCCCGCACCTGATCGGGTGAATAGCTGCTCGTGCGCGTCGCCATCGGCCTGTCCCTTGTCTTTTGCGGTGGGCCGAATCCAGCCACACTCTCTCCACCCGTCAATTTCGCCTGTATCGGCGGCTTTGTCAAAACGCGGATTTGTGGCGGTTGGCGCCAATCAGGTGCGCAATCGTGCCGCCCACAGGCGCATTCAGCGCCTGATAATGGTGCTGCGGGCGATGCGGGCAACCAGCATGCACATGCCGGGATAGCTCGCCCCGGCGTAAGTCGTACCCTGGCCGAACTGCGTGCTCAGGCGGCGGTGGGCCTCGCCCAGCGCATGGTAGGGCAGGCTGGGAAGCAGGTGATGCAGCGCGTGATAGCGCAGGCCCACCGGTGCCCACAGCGCGGGGATGATGCCGGGTGGAGGGACGTTGACCGAATCGAGATATTGCGCCGTCACCGTCATTGCATCGCCTTCGTTCTGCCAGAGATGGGCGACAAGTGTGCGTAACTGGTTGAAAACAGCCGTTCCCGAAAGGACCACCATGGCGATCAGCAGTGGTCGCCAACCGACGATCTGCGTGCTGGCAAGCAGAGCTATGGCCCACGCGCTTGCCCCGGCTTCCTGCCACAGAACCATGCGGCGGAGGGCCCCTTCCGGTGGCCGGCGGCGGAAACCGGGGTTGATCGAGAGCGAGGAAAAGCGCTCCCATACCAGCGCTCTCAAAGGCGGCACCAGCGCACCTAGCGGCACCAACACCGCGCAACGCAGCAGCAAGGCGGGCGGAGCGAGCAGCGCCACCAGGATGAAGGCCGGCAGGCTCCACGGCTTCATCAGGGCCAGCGGCAGATACTCCGGATCCTCCGCCGTGCCATAGCGGGTGCGGGCATGGTGCAGCGTGTGAACGCCTTCATACATGAAGGACGGTGTCAGCACCGGAATGCCGACCAGCAGATTCCACGCCAGGCGAAAGCCGGGCAGCGCATCACGGTGGATATGGGTCAGCTCGTGGATGAACAGCAGCGCGCGATAAAGCGCCAGCATGGCGAGGATGCCGGAAGCGATGGCGAGCAGGGGGGCCTTCAGCAGGATCGCCCCGGCCAATGCCGCATAACCGACACCGGCGGAAACCAGCATATCCGGCCAATATATCTCCGGCCGGGCGGCAGAAATATCGCGCGACACTTCCACTGCCGCGCGCAGCAGCGCCTGATCGTCGGGAATCGGGCCCGTGGCTGGCCGGTGTAGCGCGGGCTGGATGGCATCGTAAGCCGTCATGCTGTCTGGTCCGGTTCGATCCGCTTCGCTTGACAGGGCAAGGGTAGACAACGCAGTGCTCGCACTCCCGAGAAAAGGCCCAATCGCAGTGAGCAATGACCTTACCATCTCCCCGGTCACGGGCAAGCGTGACCTCGATGCATTCATCGACCTCGCTTATCGCCTCAATGGCGATGATCCCAACTGGGTGCCCTATATCCGCTCCGAGATGGTCGAGCTGCTGACGCAGGGCAAGAACCCGTTTTTCGAACATGCCACCGTCCAGTTCTTCCTCGCCCGCCGGAATGGCCGGGTGGTCGGGCGCATCTCGGCCCATATCGACCATCTGGCGCTGACCATGCCGGTCGAGCAGGGGATGGGTCCGGGCACCGGCAACTGGGGTCTGCTGGAAGCGGAGGACGAGGAAACCACCAGGGCGCTGATCGCCCGGGCCGAACAATGGCTGCGCGAACAGGGCATGACCCGAGTACTGGCCCCGCTCAGCATGTCGGTGTGGGAAGAGCCGGGCCTGCTGGTGCTGGGCCACGATCATCCGCCCACGATCATGATGGGCCACGCCCCGCCGCACTACCAGGGCTGGATCGAAGGCGATGGTTACGCCACCGCCAAGCGCCTGCTGACCTTCGACCTCGACGTGACCCGGCCCTTCCCGCCGCTGATCCAGCGGATCATCCAGTCGGGCGAGAAGAACGACCGGATCAGGATCCGCAAGGTCAACCTCAAGCGCTATCACGAAGAAGCGGCGATCATCCTCCACATCCTCAACGATGCCTGGTCGGACAATTGGGGCTTCGTGCCCTTCACCGAGACCGAGATCGCCTACACCGCCAAGAAGCTGCGCCCGCTGGTGCGGGAGGACCTGATCCGCATCGCCGAATATGATGGCGAACCTGTGGCCTTCATGATGACACTGCCGGACGTCAACCAGGTGATCCACAAGCTGCGCGGCAAACTGTTCCCGTTCGGCTGGGCCAAGCTGCTGTGGTGGCTGCGCAAGCCGACCAACGCGCAGATGCGGGTGCCGCTGATGGGGGTCCTCAGGAAGCTGCAATCCTCGCGCCTGGCCAGCCAGTTGGCTTTCATGATGATCGAATATATCCGCCGCGACGCCATCGCCGCCTATGGCAGCACGCGCGGCGAAATCGGCTGGATTCTTGAAGACAACCAGGGAATGGTGGCCATCGCCGATGCCATCCACAGCAAGGTCAACAAGGAATACCGGATCTACGAAAAGGCGCTCTGATCCGCGAAAAGGCCTCCGCTCTCGGGTAGAGCGGAGGCCTCTCGGGATCATGTCACCGACCGTTTGGACGGGAGGGGGGGTCTTCGGCGGTGACATCTTGTGAACGCCCCGCCCGGATCACGGTTCCCGCCCGCGACATATTTTTTCAAAAAACTTTTCCCGCACTCCCCCATACCGGGAACTTGGTGCTATCCTGCGCGCTTCCCGGCAAGATTGGTGGGAGGGTTTGCCATGTCGCTTGAGGCCCAGGTTGCCGCGCAGTTGCCTTATCTGCGGCGCTATGCCCGCGCCCTGTCCGGATCGCAGGCCGATGGCGACCGCTGCGTGGCGGCAACGCTCGAAGCCGCGCTAGCCGATCCGGCACTGCGGCAATCACTCCGCGGCGGGCGCGTGCCACTCTACCGCGCCTTCACCATGGTCTGGTCGGCATCACTGCGCGACAGCGCCGACGTTGGCTCGAGCCCGTTCAGCGACCACGAGCTTGCCGCACAGGAGCGGTTGCGAGCGGTCACCCCGCTCAACCGCCAGGCCTTGCTGCTGACCACGCTGGAAGACTTCAGCGTGGAAGAGGCGGCGCTTGTGCTCGATGTCGACCCTGCCGCGATCGTGCGGCTGGTGGCCGATGCAGTGGCCGAGATCGACCGGGAATCCACCACGTCGGTCCTGATCATCGAGGACGAGCCACTGATCTCGATGCAGCTGGAGGATCTGGTTGGCTCACTCGGCCATACGATCTGCGGAACCGCCGCGACCCGCGGCCAGGCTAGCCAGGTGATTGCCGAAAGGACGCCCGGGCTGATCCTGGCCGATATCCAGCTGGCCGACGGCAGTTCCGGCCTCGATGCGGTGGACGACATTCTCGCGCGGCAGGATTTGCCGGTGATCTTCATTACCGCCTATCCCGAACGGCTGCTGACCGGCGACCGGCCAGAACCGACCTATCTGGTGACCAAGCCGTTCCAGGAATCGACCGTCCGCGCCGCGATCAGCCAGGCATTGTTCTTCGGCTCGGGCCGACCAGTAGGCTGAATTCGGGTCGGTCAGTCAGGCCGCTCCGACCTTGACGCACGAATGACGAATTCGGCTGGCTCGCGCACTGGCACGGTCAGCGAACACTGCACTCCGCCGGGCTCGAAGCGAAGATCGACCGGGGTGCCCAGTTCATGTGCGACGATCTTCTCGATCAGGTCCGTCCCGAAACCGCGCCCGCGCTCGGCAGGCACGCTCGGGCCACCGGCCTCGCTCCAGTCGATCCTGACCAGCCCCTCCGCCGCGCGGTGCCATTGTACCGTCACGGTGCCGCCCGGCGCTCCCAGCGCGCCGTATTTGGCAGCGTTGGTCGCCAGTTCGTGGATGGCCAGGCCCAGCGACAGAGCATCGCCCGGCGCCAGGCCCACATCCGGCCCGCTCAGGGTTACCGCCTGCCCACCCTCATAGGCATAGGGTGCCAGTTCGGCCTCGATCACCGCTCGCACCGGAGTGATGCCCCAATCCGAATTGAGCAAAAGGTCATGGGTGGCCGACAGGGCGCGTATCCGGCCGTTCAACCCTTCGACAAAGCTACCCATGTCTGTTGCCCGGCGGCTCGTCAGCGCGATAATCGACAGGACATTGGCCAGCGTGTTCTTCAAACGGTGGTTGAGCTCGCGGGTCAGCGAATTGCGGATCGCGATCTGTTCTTGCAGCCAGTCCAGCGCCGCGCGGTCCTCGATCGCCTGCTGGGTCAGCAACCGCGCCAGCAGCATCAACAGGCAGGCCACCAGCAGGCCGAACAGCAACGTGACGAGCGAGAGTGTGGAAAGGCCCCCGGTCTTGGCCGCCTCGACCTCAAGGGTCCAGGCGCGGCCCGCGATCACCACTTGGGTCCGTACCGCCTTGCCCTCGCCATGGGACCGGGAGCTTTCGGCCAGCAGCCGGGCGGGTCCTGGCTTGCCGTCATAGATCCGGACTGCCAGCCCGGCGGCCGGATGTGTCTCGATCGCCGAGGCCAGGAACTCGGCCGCATAGAACGGGCTGTAAACAAAGCCCTTGAGGTGCCTGCCCGCCGGTCCTTCTGCGAACACCGGCATGTAGATCAGGAAACCCCGCGCACCGTACTTGCGAGGCTGGATCAGCAGTACCATGCCGCTGGCGATCGGCCGCCCGGTGACCTTCGCCTTCTCCATTGCGGTCCGCCGGACCGGTTCTGAGAACATGTCAAAGCCAATTGCGCGACGGTTGTGTTCCGTATCGGGCTCGATGAAGGTCACGGGCAACGCATAGAGCTGGCTTGCGGCCAGCGGTGGGAAAAGACGCCCTTGTGCGGGCAAGTCGTCGCGCGCGACAAGGGGAGCCCAGCCGAGGGCTTCCGCCCCGCGAAAGTCGGAATCGAGCCGCAACTCTGCAACGAATCGGCCAAACAATGCCTGCGAGACATGGTCGGTGGTCGCGAACAGCGCCGCCCCTGCCCGAAGATAGGAGGTATTGGCCGCCGCCCGCCGCTCCAGCGCCGAACCGATTTCCTCGGCCGACTGGCGCAGTTGCGCGCGATGCTGCTCGGCCTCGGTCCGTTCGATCGCGAAGACGCTGAGCGCGGTGATGGCCGAAGTCAGCAGGAAGATGGCGGCCGGCACGGCACGCGGGAACAGCACCAGCCAGTGGCGAAAATCCCGGCCTGCCGCTGCCACCTTGCCCATCGAAGCCCCTGTTCCGAAACCCCGTCCATCACCAGTGCACCATTGTGCCCGCCGACCTGCCGGGCGCGCAAGCCCCCGGTGCCCGAATCATTGCTTTTCCCTCTTGCCCGAAACATGCCATTTGCGGGAACCAGGCGGGAGCGGCTTCGTTCCTGATCTGGACAGCAATGGCCTGACCCGGAACAAATTCCGGACATGGCGGGGACAGGATCGGCGCGGGAGGGTTCATCCCGGATGCGTCGGTACCATTCGGGGACGGAACAAGACGAGGCGATGTCGAACAAGAAACCCCCTGCCAGCGAGCCCCAGCCGGAATTGACCCATCTCCCGAAAGCACCGGGAAGCAAGAAGGTCGGCAAGCCCGACTGGGCCCAGGGTCTGCGCCAACTTTACGATTCGGTCGTGGAGGAGCCGCTGCCGGACACATTCAGGGAGCTCCTCTCCAGGCTCGACAAATGACGCGGGTGGAGGCCAGCGACAGCGATGGCTTCAAGAGCGAGCTGGTGGCGGTCACTCCGCATCTGCGCGCTTTCGCCCGGGGCCTGTGCGGACGGCCTGACATGGCCGACGATCTCGTCCAGGACACTCTGCTCAAGGCCTGGGCAGCACGCGACCGGTTCGAACCAGGCACCAACATGCGGGCCTGGACCTTCGTGATCCTGCGCAATGCCTATCTCACCGAAATGCGTCGCAACCGCTTCCGTGGCGATTATGACGAGGGAATGGCCGAACGCACGCTGGTGGCGGCAGCGGACCAGGAAGCGCCGCTCCACCTGTCCGACATGCACCGCGCTTTGCTGGCCCTGCCGCCCGAACGGCGCGAGGCGCTGCTGCTGGTCGGGGCAGGCGGCTTCAGCTACGAAGAAGCGGCGAGCATCTGCGGCTGTGCCGTCGGCACGATCAAGAGCCGGGTCGGTCGCGCCCGCGCCGCGCTGGAACGGATGCTGGATGCAGGGCCGATCCCGCCGCGTCCCGACGGCCCGGAATCGGCTCAGGACACCATCATTGGTGAGCTTGACGATGTCACCAACCGCCGGCGCGAGTGAAGGCTCGGTCTTGATCTGACAGGCCATGCACGCCACAAGCTAGTTCCAATCCCAGGATAAGCCAGCATCATGGCCCGACGAAATGACAACACCCCGCCCCCAACGCATCCGCGCTCAACTCTCGCGGCGCAGGAATTGCGGCTGATCTCGGTGCTGGTCGTGCTGTTGGGGGCGGGGCTGTTCCTGGCCTTGCCATTCGTGCTGTCGATCGGCTCGGTAGTGTTCCTGCCGGTGGTCGCCGCGATCATTCTCAGCATCGTTCTTTCTCCGCTGGCGGACCGACTGGCGGCAGCAGGTCTGCCCAATGTGCTGGCATCGCTAATCGCGGTTTCCGCGTTCATCGGCATCGTCCTGCTGGCGGTCGCGCTGATCCTCCAGCCGGCGACGGAGATGTTCGACAATGTCCAGCCGATGCTGCACCGGCTGGGCCAGCGCTTCACCGAACTGCACGAAAATCTCGACTGGCTGAACGACCTCAACCGCCAGCTGTCCGGCCTGATCGGCCGCAGCGGTCGACGCGAAGTGGTGCTGGCCACGCCTTCGATCCTCGAGGAACTGGCCTTCGCCACACCCAGCCTGGTGCTGGAGATGCTGCTGACCCTGCTGATGACATTCTTCATGGTCGAGACGCGGATCGGCATGCGCCGCCACCTGTTGCAGGGCCGCGCCAGGTTCGGCACCAGCCAGAAGGCCGCGCGGGCAATGCGCGAGGTGCAGGATCGGGTGGCCGCCTACATCCTGACGATCAGCCTGATCAACCTGTGCGTCGGCGTGATTGTCGCGGCAGGGGCATGGGCACTGGGCGTCAAGGCCCCGATCATGTGGGGCGGGCTGGCCGCGATCCTCAATTTCCTGCCCTATGTCGGCCCGCTGGCGATGGCCGCGCTGCTCGGTCTGTTCGGGCTCGGCACAGCCGACACGCTGTGGCTCGGGCTGATCCCGGCGCTGTGCTATCTTGGCCTGCATGCAACGGAATCTAACGTCATCACCCCCGCAATCCTTGGCGCGCGGTTCACCATGAACCCGGTGATGATCCTGATCGCGCTCAGCTATTTCAGCTGGATCTGGGGCATTGCCGGGGCGCTGTTGTCGGTCCCGATCCTGCTGACGCTGACGGCGCTGGTCGATCATCTCGGTCGACCCAACCTGGTCGGTTTCATCTTCGGCGAGCCGCTGTTTGCCAGCCATGTGCTGGACCTGCGCCATGATGGCGATTCCGCGTCGGATGCTCCGTCCGGGGCGTGACAAGCCGCGCGAACAAAGCCATGGAACGGGGCAATCACACCCAAGGGGAATGACACGAGATGGCGCGCAAGTTCTTCGGCACTGACGGCATTCGCGGCCGCGCCAATGACGGTGTCCTGACCGCCGATCTGGCGATGAAAGTCGGCCAGGCAGCCGGGCGCCACTTCCTGCGCGGCGATCATCGCCACCGGGTGGTGATCGGCAAGGACACCCGCCTGTCGGGCTACATGATGGAAAACGCGCTGGTCGCGGGCTTCACCAGCGTGGGCATGGATGTGATCATGACGGGGCCGCTGCCGACCCCCGCAGTTGCCCTCCTGACCCGCGAGATGCGCGCAGATCTGGGCGTGATGATCTCTGCCAGCCACAACCCGTTCGACGACAACGGCATCAAGCTGTTCGGCCCCGACGGATTTAAGCTGTCCGACGCCGACGAGCTGGCGATCGAGGCGGCGCTGGAACAGCCGCAGCCCTTCGCCAAGGGTGCCGATGTCGGTCGCGCCCGCCGGATCGACGATGCGCGCGGGCGCTATATCCACGCGGTCAAGGCTTCGGTCGCAGACGATATCCGCTTCGACGGGCTGAAGATCGTGGTCGATTGCGCCCACGGCGCGGCCTACAATGTCGCGCCTTCCGCGATCTGGGAACTGGGCGCGGAAGTGATCGCGATCGGGGTTGAACCCAACGGTCTCAACATCAATGCCGGGGTCGGTTCGACCAGCCCGGCCGCGCTGATGGCAAAGGTGGTCGAAGAGGGCGCAGATATCGGCATTGCCTTGGACGGCGATGCCGACCGGTTGATCGTGGTGGATGAAAAGGGCCAGACCGTCGATGGCGACCAGATCATGGCGCTGATCGGCAGCCAGATGGCCGCCAGCGGCCAGCTGAAAGGCGGCGGCGTGGTGGCCACGGTGATGTCCAATCTCGGGCTCGAACGGTTCCTCGCCAGCAACGGGCTGGACCTCGTCCGGACCCAGGTGGGAGACCGCTACGTGCTGGAGGCGATGCGCCATGGTGGCTACAATGTCGGTGGCGAACAATCCGGCCACATGATCCTGCTCGATCACGCCACCACCGGCGATGGCACGATCGCCGCGTTGCAGGTGCTGGCCGCGCTGGTGCGTTCGGGCCAGCGGGCGAGTGAGTTGCTCCATCTGTTCGATCCGGTGCCGCAATTGCTGCGCAATGTCCGCTACGCCGGGGGCAAGCCGCTGGAAAATGCGCAGGTCAGGCAGGTCATCGCCGCTGCCGAAGCCGCGCTGGCGGGCAAGGGCCGACTAGTGATCCGCCCCTCCGGCACCGAACCGGTCATCCGGGTAATGGCCGAGGGCGATGACGAGCAGCAGGTCGAACAGGTCGTGGCCGCCATCTGCACGGCGGTGGAAGCGGCAGTTTGATCGCCACCCCGCCCCGTATCCTGACGATCGCCGGTTCCGACAGCTCGGGCGGGGCTGGCATCCAGGCCGATATCAAGACTATCACCATGCTGGGCGGCTATGCCATGACCGCGATCACCGCGATCACCGCGCAGGACAGCACCGGTGTGCAGGCGGTGGAAACGCTTTCGGCCGGGATGGTCGCTGCCCAGATCGATGCCTGCATCGGTGATATCGGGGTCGACGCGGTCAAGATCGGCATGCTCGGTTCGCCCGGGATCGCGGCGATCGTGCTGGACCGGCTGCGCCATCTCGATGTGCCGGTGGTGTTCGATCCGGTGATGGTGGCCACCAGCGGCGCGGCGCTGGCCGACGAGGCGACCGTCGCCGCGTTCGAGCGGCTAATGGCGCGGGCCACGCTGACCACTCCCAACGTGTCGGAACTGGCGGCGCTGGGCGGCCCGGCCGAAATGGTCCGGCGTGGGATCACCTGTCTCGCCAAGGGCGGCGATGCGGATGGCGATCTGGTGGAAGACCGGCTGATCCGCCCCGGCATGGCCGACCGCATCTGGCAGGCAGAACGGATCGCCACCCGCCACAACCATGGCACCGGCTGCACCCTCGCCAGCGCCATCGCCACGCTGCTGGGACGTGGCCTGCCGCTGGAACAGGCGATCGAGCGCGCACGGGAGTTCGTTCGCGCTGCCTTGCTGGCTGCCCCCGGCTTTGGAGCAGGGCACGGGCCGCTGGGCCATCAGGCGGTCCGCTAGGTCACAGACCCAGCTTGTAGAACCCGGCAATGTGGCCCCAGGCCTCTTCCGCTGTCTCGCACCAGCGGAACAGGTCGAGATCGTCGGGGTTGATCGTCCCTTCTTCCGCCAGCGCGTCGAAATTGATGATCCGGTTCCAGTAGGCGCGCCCGAACAGCAGCACCGGGATCGGCTTCATCTTGCCGGTCTGGATCAGCGTCAGCAGTTCGAGGAATTCGTCGAGCGTGCCGAACCCGCCCGGGAACACCGCCACCGCCCGGGCGCGCAGCAGAAAGTGCATCTTGCGCAGCGCGAAATAATGGAACTGGAAGGACAGATAGGGCGTGACATAGCGGTTGGGCGACTGTTCATGCGGCAGCACGATATTGAGCCCGATCGATTCCGCCCCCGCATCGGATGCGCCCTTGTTGGCCGCCTCCATGATCGATGGTCCCCCGCCAGAGCAGACCACGAACTGCCGCTGGCCTTGCTCAATGATCGACTTTTCGCTGACGATCCGCGCCAGCTTGTAGGCCTCGTCATAATATTTCGAATTGGCGACCAACCGTTCCACCACCTTGCGCCGTTCGGGCGTGACCGCTTCCGCCAGCGCCCTGTCAGCATCGGCCGGGGCCGGGATCCGCGCCGAACCATACATCACCAGGGTGGAGCCGACCCGCGCCTCGTCCAGCAGCATCTCGGGTTTGAGCAGCTCCAGTTGGAAACGGACCGGGCGCAATTCCTCGCGCAGCAGGAAGTCGGTATCGCGAAAGGCGAGGCGATAGGCGGGATGCGCGGTTTGCGGGGTCGTCGGCGGAACGGCCTCGACGAAGCCCGCTTCCTGCCGGGCGTGATAGAACTTGCGGTCGGTCAGTTCGCGATCGCGATCGTCTGCGCTCACATGGTTTCTCCTGCGCCGGAACGGTTTGCGAACCTAGGTCGACCCGGTTCGAACGGCAAGCAACAGGCTCCGAACGCGCCAAAAGCCAGCCAGATCATGGCATATGCCCCGGTAACCCTCCATGGTACCGCCAAATTTACCGGAAATCTTCTTTCTGGACCTGTGGATGGGGCGATCCGACGGCGTCATTTGAAGCAGTTCCGAAAACAATGATCTGGTGAGATATGGCGACGATTAACGGTACAACGGGTATTGATACACTCAACGGCACGACTCTCGATGACATCATCAAGGGATTGGCAGGGAACGATATTATCTTCGGTGATGCCGGAAACGACATGATCGACGGCGGTGCCGGCGATGACCAGATGTCCGGCGGAGCGGGAAACGACATCTTCATCGTGGACTCGATCGGCGATAATGTCATCGAGAACGTCGGCGAAGGGACCGACACGGTCAGGGCCAGCATCAGCTACACGCTCGGCGCCAATATCGAAAATCTCCTGCTTACCGGACTGGCGGCCATCAACGGCACCGGCAATGGCGGTGCCAATTCTCTCGTTGGCAACGGTGCGGTGAATATCCTGTCCGGGCTTGACGGCAATGACGTCCTCAAAGGCATGGCCGGCGATGACACGCTGAACGGCGGTATCGGAAATGATACGCTCGATGGTGGAGTCGGCGTGGACCAAATGAATGGCGGCGCAGGAAACGACACCTACCTCGTCGATAATGCCGGGGATCTGATCACCGAAAGCCTCAACGAAGGCATCGATACGGTCCAGGCCAGTGTCACTGCGACCCTCTCCGCCAATGTCGAAAGGCTCTTGCTGATCGGGTCAGCGGCAATCAACGGCACCGGAAATGGTGATGCCAATTCTCTCGTAGGCAACGGTGCGGCGAATATCCTGTCCGGGCTAGACGGCAATGACAGCCTCAAAGGCATGGCCGGCGATGACACGCTGAACGGCGGCCTCGGAAATGATACGCTCGATGGTGGTCTTGGCGTCGATCATATGAACGGTGGTGCCGGAAACGACACCTACCTCGTCGATAATGCCGGGGATCTGATCACCGAAAACCTCAACGAAGGCATCGATACGGTCCAGGCCAGCGTCACTGCGACCCTCTCCGCCAATGTCGAAAAGCTTCTCTTGAGCGGACTGGCGGCAATCAACGGCACCGGCAATGGCGATGCCAATACTCTCACGGGCAACAGCGCGGTGAACGTCCTGTCCGGGCTTGACGGCAATGACACCCTCTATGGCATGGTCGGCGATGACACGCTGAACGGCGGCCTCGGCAATGATGTGCTCGATGGCGGTCTTGGTGCCGATCATATGAACGGTGGTGCCGGAAACGACACATACTTTGTCGACAACGCAGGGGATCTCATCACCGAAAACCTCAACGAGGGCAATGACACGGTCAACACCGGCCTTACCTGGACACTCGGTGCCAATATCGAAAACCTCCTGCTCACCGGCACGGGTATCGCCGATGGCACCGGCAACATCGGCAGCAACGCCCTCACCGGCAATGACGCCGTCAACAGGCTGATCGGCCTTGCCGGGAACGACACGCTCTCTGGCCTCGCTGGCGACGATATCCTGGTCGGCGGTTCCGGGCAGGATGCCATGACAGGCGGCCTCGGCCTCGACCATTTCGTGTTCGACGACGGCGATTTTTCCAGCAGGACGAGCTTTGGCGCGGACCGGATCGTGGACTTCGTGCCCGGCGAGAAGATCGACCTCAATCTGGTCGATGCGGTCAATTCGCCAAGCGGCCACGACAAGCCGGGTGACCAGAACTTCTTCTTCATCGGCACCAACAACTTCCACAACCACACCGGCCAGGAAATCCGCTATTCAATCGTTGGCGGGAACACCTTTGTCTACGGCTCGGTCAATGGCGACACGACAGCCGATTTTTGCATCCAGATCGATGGCGTCCATACGCTGACCGCGAGTGATTTCATATTATAGCGCAGAAACAGGCACTACCGGGGGTTCACGCCCCCGGCCCAGCGAGGCGCGCGGTTCTCCCCTCCCCCCCGGAGCCGCGCGCCTCTTTTAATGCCGGTCTGTCAGGAAGGCCCCGGGTCGCAATGCGGTCCGGGGTTTCTCGCCTGTAAGGTCGGCAGTTCAATATTCGTAAGGGATGCAGTTGCACGTGCGAACTGGGTGGCGTCCTGTACAAGCCACACCCAGTCGAAGGCAGGCGCCAAAAGACCCAGGAAACCGACACAATCCTGTCGATCTGGCCTGTCGGCCAGGGTTCAAGCAGCTTTCAGCAAACCCGCGTGACAACGATTGGCTTCGGCAAACTATGGCCATGGCTACGAGTGATTGCTCGCTCTCCGGCCTGCCTGGAGCACAATCCCGACCACCGTCGTCGTCGGCCCATTTCCAACAAGAAGCCCCGGGCTGCAAACCCACAACCCGGGGCCTTCCAGAGATTTTTGCGGGGAGAACCCCCGACTGTCAGGTGGTCCTAGTCAGATCGATCAGCATCTGAGGAGACAGCACCTGCGGGAGGTCCTTCATCGTGCCGTCGGGCGCGTAGAAGAAGTAGACCGGCACGCCCGCGCGACCATGGGCTTTGAGGAACTGGCCGATCCCGGGATCCTGGCGGGTCCAGTCGCCGCGCAGGACAGTCACCCCGCCCCGTTTGAATGCGGCAGCGACATCGGCCGACGACAGGCTGGTCGCTTCGTTGACCTTGCAGCTCAGGCACCAGTCGGCCGTAAGGTAGAGAAACACCGGCTTGCGCTGCGTGGTCAACTCGTCGAGCCGCGTCTGGGTAAAATTCTCGGCGTGCAACGGACCGCCCGCATCCTCGGCCAGAGCCGCTGCGCCGGTGGGAGCAGAGACTCCCACCGCTACCAGCGCGATCGCGGCCAGAACCGGAGCAAAGCTCGGCATCCCGCCCTTCCCGGCATGCTGCCGCAGCCCGTACCACCAAAGCCCAAGGCCGAGCAGTAGTGCCGCAGCGAGGGCCGTGACCATCGAGCCGACTCCGCCCTGCTGGCCAAGGATCCAGATCAGCCACAGCGCGGTGAGAAACATCGGAATGCTGAGAAGGTGGCGCAGGGTCACCATCCACATGCCGGGCCGGGGAATCCAGCGGCGCATCGGCTTGACGAAGCCAAGGAGGAAGAACGGCAGTGCCATGCCAACGCCGAGGCCCATCATGATCGCCAGCGCAGCCGGCACGGGCAAGACCATCGCCGCACCCAACGCTCCGGCCATGAAGGGCCCGGTGCAGGGGGTGGCAATGAAGGCGGCCAGAGCGCCCGTGCCCATCGAGCCGAAATAGCCCGACTTGCCCTGCACGCTCACGCTGAGCGATGGCAGTTCGAAAAGGCCTGCCATGTTGGTGGCGATCGCGATAACCAGCAGGAACAGCACGCCGACAACGCGCGGGTCCTGCAACTGGAACGCCCAGCCCATCGCGCTGCCACCGCTGCGCAGAACCAGCAGCGCCGAACCGAGCGCAAGGATCACACCGATAACGCCGGTCGAATAGCCGATCGCCTCGACCCGCGCTTCATGGTCGGTCTCGCCGATGCGGACCAGCGACATCGCCTTGAGACTGAGGATCGGAAACACGCAAGGCATCAGGTTGAGCAACAACCCACCCAGCATCGCACCGCCCAGCGCCAGGAAGAAACCGCTGTCGAGCGATGCCCACAGGCCCTTGCCCCCATCGGAAGGCAATTGCGTTGTACGGGCAGCGGTAAGGGCAAAGCCTTGCGCCGACTGTCCTATCGCATCCAGCCGCAGCACGCCGGACAGCTTGCCGCCCTGCGCCGCATCGCCCACCGGAACCGTCACCACCACGCCACCATCGACCGCAGCAACCTGCTGCGGTGCCCCGGCTTTCACAAAGCCTTCCTGCTCGGCAAAGAAATGAGCGCGCATGGTCGTCGCATAGGTAACGCCGGGTATGAAGATGCGCAAATGGCGCTGGTCCTGCAGGAAGGCTGCCTGCCCGACCACCGCATGCGGCAGGGCGGTGCGAGCCTGCCGGAACAACGCCGCGTGCGAAGGATCGGCCGCGCCATTGCCGATTGTCATCGCCAGGTCGAGTGTGACTGGATCGGGCACGCAGGTCCCTTCGGAACAGATCAGCAGGTCCACGTCAGCCTTGAGATGCACGACCTGCCCCATGGGCAGGCCGGTTGGTACGGCAAGGTCTTGCAGCAGGGTCGTCTCGCCTTCGTGGACGTTGCTGGCAATGCCGGCTGCCACCAGTTCGACCGGGACCGGATGCCTGACAGGGCCCGCCTTGAACCCGGCAGGCATCGTCCAATTCACAGCCGGCGCATAGCCCGATTCACCTGGGTTGAGCCAATAGATATGCCAGCCCGGATGCGGTACGATGTGGATCGCCATGGTCAGGGCGCGGCCGGGTGCCGGGGTCGCGCTTTCGGCTACCAGTTCCGCCCGGAAATTCGGGCGTTCGAGCAGGGCTTCGGCATGACCTGCAGTAGATCGCAGAAGGCCCAGCGCCAGCAGTGCCGTCACCAGCATCAGCCGTGAAAACCAGCCGATCGCGCGCGGTCGGGCCATGCCGCCCAACCGCGCGGAACTCGCTGCGCTACGGTGCAGACCTATCGCAATATCCATGATTCGACGCCTTCCCTGGCAAGAAATGTCTCGGCCCCGGCCCCTTGCAGCATCGCAAGCGTGCAAAGCGTTCCCGCTTGCATGCAGGTTGGCGCGGCGACCGTGACGGAATGTGGTGGATTTTCGACCGGATAGCCGGTCCGCGGATCAAGGATGTGGCCGTAGCGAACCCCGTCCTTGAGCAGGAAGCGGCGGGTATCGCCGCTGGTGGTGAGTGCGCCCTTGGCCATCTGGAGCAGGCCCGGCGCAGTAGAGCAGGTATCGACCGATTCGATCACCATCCGCCAGCGCCGCCCACCGGCACGGGGACCGGTGACCCTGAGATCGCCGCCGAAATTGACCAGCACCGGCGCATCGGACTGCTTCATGATCTCGATAACGGCCTTGTCGACCGCATATTCCTTGCCGATCCCGCCAAAGTCGATTTCCATACCCTTCGGCAGGACGATCTCCGGGCGGTTCCAGCCGACCTTGTTCCAGCCGACGAAGGGCAGCACGTTCTCCACATCCGCCCGGCCGGGCACGCGGTCGGAACCGTCGAATCGCCAGACCCGGCGCAGCACGCCCGAAGTGATGTCGAACAGCCCGTCACTGAGGGCAAAACAGCTGGCGGCATATTCGAGCAGCCCGGCCGTCTCGTCATCGACGATCACGGGCTTTCCGCGCGAAGCGTTGATCCGCGAAAGGAAGCTGGACTTGCGGTAGCGGCTGTATTTCTCCTCTATCCGGCGCGCTTCCGCCTCGGCAATCAGGCCGAGCTGGCGGGCCAGCACCGGATCGTCGCATTCGACCTGGATCTCGCAGGGCGATGCCATCGCCGAAAAGCTGTGGCGATGAACCTGGGCCGAAGTTTCGCTGCCTGTCATGCTGCCTTCCTGCCCCTCCGCCCGATCAGCGGAAGGTCACCTTCAGCCCCGCGATCATGCTGGTAGCCTTCATGCCGCCGAACAGATCGAGCCGGGACAAGGCCCCAGGTGCGTCGCTGTAGTAGGATTTGCCATATTGCCGATAGCGCTCGAACATCCCGTAGAATTCGAGATTGTCGGTGATCTTGCCTCCGAACTTGACGCCGAAGGTCACCGCACTGAACTTGCCCAACCGGCTGTCGGCGCTGACGTAATCCGGCGTCGGCTCCTCCAGCGTCAGGTAGTGACGGAAGAACTTCGCCGCGGTCTGATGATAATAGCGCACGCCTGGTTCGATAAAGAAGTCCCGCCCGACCGGCAGTCGCTGGGACAATTCGAACGTGACCGAATCGATCCCCCAGCTGTCATGGTAAAGCCGGGCCGAGGCGTCGGTCACGATCGAGCCGACGGCGAACTTCGTGCCGAGATAGACGCTTTGCCGGATCCGCTTCTCGGGCCGCGATTCATAGATATACCAGAACGGCGTTCCGTCGGCCGAGTTGATCAGTGAGACCAGCTTGTAGGGATCGTTATGATAGCCCGTGCTACGGCCATAACTGTAATTGAGCTGGACCAGCCATTCCGGTGTCATCACCTGGGTTACGCCGATCACCGCGCTGTAGACGTTCTTCACCCGCGATTTCTCGCCGGTCGAATCGCCCATGCTGCCCAATGGAACGGGTGTTCCAAAAATGGGCTTCGACACATCGTGTTCGTAATTGACGCCCAGCGCAACCACGGTGTTCTTGTTGTTGAAGTCGCTGGTGACCCCGAACCGGCCTGAAATCGAACGATAATCCGATTCCTTCGACCCATCGACCCCGACGCTGAACCTGGCATCGGGCGCGATCTGGGTCGAGTAGCCGAGATCGATTGCCTTGCGCCGATCCTTGAAGCCTGAATCGATCGGCAGCTTGCGGGCTGGCGCGATGAATGTGCCCGATGCCCCGGTTACGGCCAGCTGGCCGTCCGGCGGGCCGGGTTCGGTCTGAATGGGGGTGATGAAGGTCTGTGGATAGATCGAGGGCGTCGCCCCATTGGGCGAAGCACCGGTCAGCGTGTCGTAGGTGAACTTGGCCGAATAGATATCGCCATTGCTGGCATTGTGGACGACGCTGATGACGGGTTCGACTGCGCGCACGCGATGGCCGGACTCGCGATAGACCAGCACTGCGCTGTCGACCACGGTGGTGCCGACTTCGCTGGCGGTTTCGTCATAGGCATTGATCCGCTCGTCAGCGCTGTCGCCCGATGCCGGATCGCCATTGTCCTGAGCCAGGGCAGGGCCAGCGGAGAGAAGATTGGCAGCCAGCAGGCCGAGGGCCGAGGCGATGCCATTGCGCTTCAGTTGCATCCGCAGCCTCCGCCATCAAAGCTGCGGCCGCCGGCGGCGCCTTCCTTGCTGAAATAGATGTGCTCGTGAAAGCCGGTGATGCTGGGCTCGGTGTTGAGCTGCATCGACTTGCGCGCCAGAACGTCGCGTTCCCAAGGCTGGGCACCGAGATGAGTACATCCGCCCAGCCCAAGGCCAACCATCGCGACCAGGGCCGCCTCACGCAATCTGATCATGGAACTGCCCCTCAACGTTCTTTGACAAGCTCGGCGACATGCGCCTGGTATTCGGTCTGCTTGGCGGGGAAGAAGCCTTCATGCCGGTAACGGATCTTGCCGCTGCGATCGACCAGGAAGGAGGTCGGCATGTCAGACACCTTGTACTTGGCTGCGAGATCGCCCTTGGCATCGAAAATCACCGGCAGACCGGTTCCGACCTTTTGCAGGAAGCTGTTCGCCTGTGGGCGCGACCGGTCGACATTGACTGTGAGCACAACCAGTTCATCGGCAGGATAGCGTGCCCGCAGCGCCTTCATGAAGGGAAAGGACTGCTTGCAGGGCCCGCACCACGAGGCCCAGAAATCGACATAGACCACCTTGCCGCGATACTGCGTGAGATCGAGCTGGGTCGGATCGGCAGCGGCCCGAACCGCTTGCGCGCCAAACAGCACGAGCAGGATTGCGCCGAGCAGGGCCTTCCACCGCGGCGTGCGCAAAGCCTTGAAATTCTGATAAGTAGCCATAATTCCGTTTCGTCCTCCGCAGTCAGGGCAACCATGATCATGCTCGCCGCCATGACCACCATCGCCAATTCGTCCATTGCGAAGACGCCGCTGGACGGACTCTACCCCACCTGATCGGCGATTTTTATTGACGAATGCCAGGACCCAAAGCCCAGTAGCATGAATCAGACAGTCGCACAAAATCAGTGGATTGGGTCACCCGCACCAGGACATCGTCGATCAACCACTGGTGCCTTTAGGTAAGGATCGACTTGAGACGCTTGGTAAGCAGGCCGTCAAGCATTCCACACCACGGCCCAAAGCCGCGCACCGCGCGCCGACGATGGCCGCAGCGGCAGATTGACCGGAAATGTCTGAAAATGGATGCCCCGCGAGGATT
>CANJYE010000031.1 GCA_947479055.1 Erythrobacteraceae bacterium | reverse complement strand
GCTTCCGCTACGCTACAGCCGCTTCCCCGACGCCGATTACGCCCCTGCCTCGATCGAGGCTTTTTGTTTGCAACGACTGGCCCCTTTTTAAACCGGGGAATGGCCCATTTTTATACCGCGCTTTACAGTCAGTGCAGGTTGGTATTAGTTTATCTAGGGCAGGCGTCGACCCAATCATGAAACCTTAGTGAAACCTTTTCGAAGGCTCCGCGATCCCGTTAGGGATGTTGTTCACATAACTCATTGAAAAATATGGTGCCGGCTAGAGGCTTCGAACCCCTGACCCCCTGATTACAAATCAGGTGCTCTACCAACTGAGCTAAGCCGGCCCGGGCGGCGTAATGCTTCAAGGTGGGGCGAAGGTCCAGCCTTGTTGAGGGCTCCCGGCTTCATTTTGCGCGGTACGGGGTGGAAAGTTCCTCGGTCAGGAACACGATCTTGTGCGACTGGTCGAGCCATTCGGCCTCGTCGCCCATGAACTCCTGGAAGATCTCCGGAATGCCGCAGATGCGCTGCATTTCGGCCAGCGCGGACTCGTCCGCCAGGGTGATGTTGATCATGCGTCTTTCTCCCGGCCCATTCGGAGACTATGGCGCGCCGAATGTCCAGCCTTCGGTTCGGGCGATGCTGCCGGTCAGGCCTGCGGGCTGCCACAAGTGCGGACGAAACGCGGCCCGGCGCAGCCATGCGGCGGTCAGCAGCGCATCGCTGGCATGGTCTTCGATCGAGCCCGTCCCCGGCACTGCCGCGCTGCCCAGGGCGTCCAGCGCGCAATTGAGTTCCTCGTGGCTGCGCATCTTGGAGCGCGAGGCGCTGCGGCCAGCCTCCAGCGCGGCCAGGGTGGTGTAAATTTCAACCACTGCCGGGCCGCTGGTCGGCAAGGGATCGATCGGCCAGACCGGCAGGCGCGGAGGGAGCCGATGCAGCAGGCGCATGCCGGTGAGGCTCGACTTGCCGACCTGCGCCGCACCAACCAGGTTGAAGTTGGAATAGGGCTTGCACCCTTGCGCAGCCTGCGCGTGTTCGGTTGCGCGAAAGCGACCGCGTCCGCCGCCGAACAGGTCCCCTTCGCGTCCGCCCTGGCGGCGGAAATGGCGGGAAAATTCAGCATGATCCACGAAGCTGGCAACGGATAAATGGGCTTCCTCCTCGCAGACTCGATCGACCAGCGCCCACAATTCGCGCGCGCTTGCCGGGCTTTCCTCCAGGCCGGGAAAGAAAGCGCCCCTGTCCGCGAAGGCCAGCGATGTGCTGAGATCGAAGCCGACCAGCGCATCGTCCGGAAGTTCGCCGGTCAGCCAGTCCAGCACTTCGCTCCGCGACCAGCGGTGGCCGGGGCGAACCAAGTGAGGTGCACTTCCGCCTTGCCCGCACAGCGCCACCGCGATGCCCCGGTGCCGCTCCCCCGCCGCGCCCGACCAGTCGATCGCGACGAAATGGCGGAAACGGTCAGGTGTCGGACTGGCCACGTTTCGCCTTCAGGCGGTCCCAGTAATCGAGGCGCTTCAGGACCTCGCGCTCGAACCCGCGTTCGACCGGGCGGTAATAGCTGCGCGGTTCCAGCCCCTCGGGCCAGTAGCTGGCGCCGGAAAAGCCTTCCGCCGTGTCATGGTCATATTCGTAGCCCTGCTTGTAGCCGAGATCTTTCATCAGCTTGGTGGGCGCGTTGAGAATGTGCAGCGGCGGGGCGAGCGAGCCCGTTTCGCGCGCGTCCTTCCAGCTTTCCTTGAAGGCGGTATAGGCAGCGTTCGATTTGGGTGCGGTGGCACAATAGAGCACGGCCTGCACCACGCCGAGTTCGCCCTCGGGTGAGCCGAGGAATTCATAGGTGTCCTTGGCGGCAAGGCATTGAACCACCGCTTGCGGATCGGCCATGCCGATATCCTCGACCGCGAAACGGACCAGCCGCCGCAGCACGTAGAGCGGCTCCTCCCCGGCCGTGATCATCCGCGCGCACCAGTAAAGAGCGGCCTGCGGGTCCGAACCGCGCAAGGATTTGTGGAAGGCCGAGATCAGATTGTAATGGCCGTCGCGATCCTTGTCATAGACCGCCATCCGCCGCTGGAGGAACTTGCCAAGGCTGGCCGGATCGAGCGGATCGCCGATCCGCGCGGCATAGAGCGTTTCGGCCTGGTTGAGCAGAAACCGCCCGTCGCCATCGGCCGAGGCGACCAGCGCTTCGCGCGCGTCGGCGGTGAGGGGGAGGGGCATTGCCTCCAGCACCTCGGCCCGGTCCAGCAGTGCCGACAGTGCCGCTGCGTCGAGCCGGTGGAGGATCAGCACCTGCGTGCGGGAAAGCAGCGCGGCGTTGAGCGCGAAGCTGGGGTTCTCGGTGGTGGCACCAACGAGTGTCACCGTGCCGCGTTCCACGAACGGCAGGAAGCCATCCTGCTGGGCGCGGTTGAAGCGGTGGATCTCGTCCACGAACAGCAGCGTGCGCTCACCCGCCTCGGCGGCCTTGTCGGCTTCGGCAAAGGCCTTCTTGAGATCGGCCACGCCGGAAAACACCGCGCTGATCGCCACGAAGCGCATGCCCACCGCATCGGCCAGCAGCCGCGCAATGCTGGTCTTGCCGGTGCCGGGCGGCCCCCACAGGATCATCGAGGACAGCCGGCCCGCCGCCACCATCCGCCCGATCGCGCCTTCCGGCCCGGTCAGATGATCCTGTCCGATGATGTCGCCAAGGGCCTGCGGCCTCAGCCGGTCGGCCAGCGGAGAATCGTCGCGCGGCGGCTCTGGCGCGGCACCTGCGGTGGGACTGTCGCCGAACAGGTTTGCCATCGCTGCCGCTCAGCCTCCAGCCCGCCCCGATGCCGATCTGGCCTTGACCAGCCGCAGGTAGGTTTCGGCCACGGTGTGGTTGATCCGGTCCCAGTCGAAGGCGCGACTGCGGTGCTCGCCCGCCTGGCCATGGGCGAGGCGGAGTTGGGGTTGTTCGACATAGGCTTGCAGCACATCGGCGAATAGCGCCGCATTGCCCGGCGGGGCGAGTCGGCCTGAAACGCCATCGGCCACCAGGCTTTCGCTGCCGGTCGCGGCGGCGGCAACCACCGGGATGCCAGACGCCATCGCCTCCAGCGTGACATTGCCGAACGTCTCGGTGGTGGAAGGATTGAACAGAACGTCCATGCTGGCGGTGGCGCGCCCCAGATCGGCACCGGTCTGGAACCCGGCAAAAGCGGCATCGGGCAGGCGCTGCTCCAGCCAGCCACGGGCCGGGCCGTCGCCAATCACCAGCACCTTGTGAGCGACGCCGCGCTGCTTCAGCGCCGTGATGGTGTCTGCAAAGACATCGAGCCCCTTTTCCATCACCAGCCGCCCGAGAAAGCCGATCGCGACATCGTCTTGGCCTATCCCCAGCCCGGCCCGCCAGGCCGGATCGCGGCAGGACGGATCAAAGATCGTGCGGTCAACCCCGCGCGACCAGATGCCGATGTCGCGACCCATACGATCCTGCCGCAAGACTTCGGCCATGCTTTCGGACGGGGCGACCAGCGCATCGCAGCGGACATAGAAGCGGCGCATGATTGCTGTGAGCAGGGGTTCGGTGAAGCCTAGGCCATAATAGCGGGGATAGGTGTCAAACCGAGTGTGAACGGATGCGAGAATCGGCAGTCCTCGCTCGCGCGCCCAGCTGACGGCGCGATGACCTGAAACATCTGGTGAGGAGACATGCAGCACATTGGGCGCAAATCCGGCGATGTCTGCCCGGATCGCGCGCGAAAGGCCGAGCGGAAACCGGTATTCGCCGCGGGTCGGGAATGCCATCGAGGGCAGACCGACGAGGTCGCCGGTCGGCTCGAACGCCGGCCGTTCCACTGTCGGCGCATAGACGCGCACTTGAGCGCCATGACGCAGCAGGTAGCCGACCAGCCGGTTCAGGGCCTGGTTGGCCCCGTCGCGGACATAGTTGTAGTTGCCGCTGAACAGGGCGATGCGAAGGTCGGACAGCTCCATTGCGCGGCGCTTCTAGGGCGCTTCGCGCGACAAGGCGAGCCTGTTGGATCGATTTTACCGTTGGAGCGTTGATTCCCTGTGGAGCCAAGGCGTTGAACGCATGCCCTGGCCAAGCGAGGGAAGGAGCAGGCTATGTCCGAACGTGTCTACAGTCTGAGCGAAGTTGTCGGGACCTCCGGTGAATCGATCGAGAAGGCGATCGAGGTGGCGGTGGACCGGGCGCAGAAGACGTTGCGCCATGTCCGCTGGTTCGAAGTGGTGACGACACGCGGCTATGCCCATCCCGAGCGGGGGATCGAATACCAGGTCACGCTGAAGGTCGGCTTCCAGCTGGAGGATTAGCCGCCAACCCGCCAGTGCGTTGCCAGTCATCCTTTTGCGCGCTGGTGCAAAGCTCCCGGCTGGACGTAGCGGGCGACTGCGCATAATCTCCCCGCCATCAGATGGTGTCGGCCACAAGGGTCCGGCCGCCGGGAGAGATTGTCATGGATGCTGAAACCACGCGCGGCGGCGCGATTGCAGAGCACGTTTCGCAATATGCGGGAGAAGAAGCGCCCGACATCGGCATCCGCCCGATTTCGTCGGATTCGCACATTACCGAACCGCCCAATTGCTATATCGACTATATCGACCCTGCCTTCCGCGATCGTGCCCCGACGGCCGTTATCGGTCCCAACGGCGGCCATGTCTTCATGGTCGACGGGATCGACAAGCCAATTCCGCTGGGCATCATCGCGGCTGCCGGGATCGATCCTAAGGTGATCGCCTTTGACAAGGCCAAGTTCGACGAAATCCATCGCGGCGGCTGGGATCCGGCCGCCCGCCTGCTCGACCAGGACCGTGACGGGGTGGCGGCCGAGGTGATCTATCCCTCGGTCGGCATGATCCTGTGCAATCATCCCGACATTGCCTACAAGCACGCCTGCTTCACAGCCTACAACCGCTGGTTGTCAGAATTCTGCGGCCATGCGCCGGACCGGCTGTTCGGAATCGGTCAGACTGCCGCCGGATCGCCCGAACAGGTAGTGGCTGACATGCGCACCTTCAAGGACTTCGGTTTCCGTGGCGTGATGCTGCCGGGTGAAGCGCCGATCGACGATTTCGATTATGACGATCCGCGCTGGGATGCGGTGTGGAAGGCCTCGGTCGAGATGGACCTGCCGATCAGCTTCCACATCCTGACTTCGGGCAAGGGCAAGAGCGCCGTCGCCGTCGAAGGGCGCGGCTCCCCCGAAGTGCGCACCGGTGCCAACCAGCACACGATCCTGCGCGCCAACCAGGACAACATCTCGCTCCTGATCTGGGGTCGCGCGTTTGAACGCAACCCCGATCTCAAGGTGGTCTGCGTCGAAGCGGATGCTGGCTGGGCACCGCATTTCATGTACCGGCTCGACCATTTCTACAACCGCCACAGGTTCTGGTCGAAGATGGGCAGCATGGAAAAGCTGCCGAGCGAATATTTCCATGACAACATCTACCTGACTTTCCAGGACGATTACGTGGCGTTCCGGATGATCGACCTGATGAACCCGAAGCGGCTGATGTGGGCTAATGACTTCCCGCATTCGGATTCGACCTGGCCGTGGAGCAGGCAGATGCTGGCGCGCCACACGGCTGGCCTTTCGGCGGAGAACAAGCAGCTGATCCTGCGCGGCAATGTCACCGAACTCTACCACCTCGAAAACGTGCCAGCCTGATGGACTACAACAGTCAGAGCATTTCCGCCGAAGATTACGGGCGGATGCAGGAAGTGTTTTGCAACACCGGGCACAACGGGGAACTGGGGCTGGTCTTTGAAGGTGCCGGGGAGGGCTGGCTGGAATACCGTCTGCCCTGGAAGGAAGCTCTGGTTGGCGAGCCGGGTAGCGGCAAAATCTCGCCGAGCGTGATCTACAGCCTGCTCGATTCCTCCGGTGCCTTGTTGCCCTTCTACGTTCTTGGGCGGATGGTTCCTTATCCCACCCTGCAGTTCCGGGTGGACCATTACCGCCAGCCGGAATCGCAGCGGGACATGATCGTGCGCGGGGTCAGCGCCCGGTTGACCCCGGACATCTCCTTCGTCAAGGCCATTGTCCACGAAGGCGACCCTGACGATCCGGTGGCGATTGCCAATGGGACCTACATGTCGGTAAGGCAGCTCAAGAAATGACCTCGCCCTATTACCAGTCCTTTCTCGGTATCCGGACTGAGACCGATGCCGATGGCAATGCCTATTGCACCTTCGTGCCGGGGGCGACCTCGATCGGCCGTGAAGGGGTGATGCACGGGGGCGCGGTGGCCTCGCTGCTGGAGGCTGCGGGTTTCGCTTGCCTCCGCGCTGCGCTGGATCAGCGGGAAGCAGAAGGATCGCCGCCGTTGACGGCCGAAGTGCTGTCGACAACGGTCGATTATCTGCGGCCCGGCCTGTCGATCGAGAGCTTCGCTCAGGCGCAGATCGTCAAGATGGGCGGGCGCTCCGCCAGCTTGCTGGTAGAAGCCTGGAACACGGATCGTTCAAAGCCGGTCGCTGCTGCCAACATGACCCTGCTGATCCGCCCCCGCGAGGGGTGAGGCCTAGGCCCCACCCCCGCCGAAGGGGTCAGCGGCCGTGGTGGCCGCGGTAGCCATCGCCGCGATAATAATAGTCGCCGTCATGGTCGTGGTGGCGATAGCCGCCGCCGTAGCCGCCGCGATAATGGCGGTAATCGCGCCGGTCATAGCGATAATCGCGGTCATAGCCGCGATAGCGCGGATTGCTGCGATAATAATAGCCGCGCGGATTGGGATCGGCGTAGCCGTAATAGCCGCCGCCATAGTATCCGCCGCCATAATAATCGTCGCTATAGCCGTCGCGGTAGTAGCGGCGATCATGGTGATCGTCGTTGTCCGAAGCGATCGCGGCGCCGATGGCGATCCCGACGATCCCCGCGCCGATGGCGATGGCGGCATCGTCGCCCCCGCCGCCGTGGCGATAGCGGTCGCGCGCTTCGGCGGGAGTAGCGGCGAGCAGCGTGGCGGCGGCGAGTGCGGTGCCGATCGCGGCCTTGCGGAAATTCCTGAACATGCTCGTATCTCCCTTGCCCTTGCTCGCTGCCATGAGGGCGAGGCGAGTCGCGTGATGGGGCCATATAGCCAGAGCGCGGCTGAACCTTTCGTTAACCCTTCTGCCCTCGAATATGAACAGGTTGACAAGGTTGACACAGTCCAATCAAAATTTCCAGCCCGCCCTGGCCGGGGCCGCGCCATGCCCGTTCCTGCACAGGCGCGGGGTGGGATGGAGCGAGGCGGGGTGCGGCTTCATCCGCTCCGGATAGCCGGGCGCAGGCGCTGTAGGAAAGCGTAAAGCCCGCTGCCATTGCCGGATTGCCAATCGCCCCGATCATGCCAGACTGCACTGATGACCGCGCAGCAGGCGGCATGGCCGGGAGAGCGAACATGAATTACCTCGAGAACCTGTTTTCCCTTGAAGGGCGTACCGCGCTGGTCACCGGCGGGAGCAGCGGCATCGGCCTGATGATGGCCGAAGCGCTGGTGATGGCCGGGGCCGATGTGATCATCACCGCACGCAAGGAGGCGGAATGCGTGGCGGCGGTGGAGCGGCTCAACGCGCTGGGCGGCAGCGGCAAGGCCGACGCGATCCTCGCCGACCTGTCGAAGGAGGAGCAGCTCCTCGCGCTGTGCCGCCAGATCGAACAACGCTGGGATGCGCTGTCGATCCTGGTCAACAACGCCGGGCGCAACTGGGGCGCCCCCTTTGGCAAGGTGCCCTACAAATCGTGGGAAAGCGTGTTCGCGCTCAATGTGACCGCGCCTTTCGCGCTGTGCCAGGAATTGCTGCCGCTGCTGGAAAGGGGCGGCAGGCCGGACGATCCGGCCCGCGTGATCAACACCGGGTCCAGTTCGGGCATCCTGCCGCTGGGCAACAACGCCTTTTCCTATTCGGCCTCCAAGGCCTCGATCCATCACCTCACCCGTGTGCTGGCGCGCGAACTGGCCGGGCACAACATCACGGTCAACGCGATCTCGCCCGGGCCGTTCGACAGCCGGATGATGAAGCTCGCCACCCCCGACGAGACGGCTTACGAAGTGGTGCGCGACATGGTCCCGCTCAAGCGCTGGGGCAATGCCTCCGACATCGCCGGGGCGATGCTGTTCCTGTGCGGGCTGGGCGGGGCGTTCGTCACCGGCACGATCATCCCGGTCGATGGTGGCGTCGCCACCAATTGCGGGGATGAGCCGCAAAAGCAGCGGGGGTGAGGGGTGGCAGTGGACCTGAGGTTTCGGGTGCCAGTCCCGCTGGCCTGAAGGGCGGACTATTTATGGGAAGCGGAAACAACAGTGATGGCACCTTCAAAGACCAGCGTCACCTGACACTAGCTTTACCATCACATGCCGGGACCAGACGCCATGGCCCGGTGATATCTGCGAGCGGGATGACGGTCTGCGAGGAACGGTCCATTCCCCGGAAAGAGCTTCTCCCGTAACGTACCAGGACTATATTCCTTTTGCATGATACCGCGCCGCTGAAGTTCAGGCACAACGTGGTCCACAAAGTCGATATAGCTGCTCGGGAAAACCGTATACGCTACGTTGATCCCGTCCACACCGGCAGCCTGATACTCTTGAATGCGGTCGGCAATCATCTCTGGCGTCCCGACTGCACGCCATTGGCGACTGGAAAATGCGAACATGTCTCGCACTGTCGCGACCCGATTTTTCACGGAATCGATCACCATCTGGATAGTGCCCCGTCCGCCGGGCGCATCCTCGATGATATCGGCCAGTGGGGTGTCAGGTGACAACTTCAGCAAATCCAGACCGGTTGCCGAACCGCGCATGATGGCTTCCGCTTCCAGGCTGAGGTAGCCTTCGATATCAGCTTCCTTGCGCAGTGCCTCCTCTTCTGTCGACCCGACGACGAAACTCATTCCCTCAACAAACTGCAAGTCCTCCGCCCTACGGCCTGCGGCAACCGCCGCCGCGCGCGTTTCCCTAATCCGCTTTCCAGATGCTTCTACCGATCCGGAAAGCATGAATATGCCCTCGGCATGGCGGGCAGCAAAGGCCGAACCGGCTGGAGAAGAACCCGCTTGAAACAGCACCGGTGTCCGCTGTGGCGAGGGCTCGGCCAAATGCGGCCCCTCGACCGAATAGCGCGTGCCGGAGTGATTGATCTTATGAACCTTTGCCGGGTCGGTGTAAATGTTGCGCTCATAGTCGCAGACGACTGCGCCATCCTCCCAACTGCCTTCCCACAGCTTGTAGACGACGTCGATGTACTCTTCGGCCCATCGATACCGTTCGTCATGGTCCGTCATCGCCTCCAGCCCCATGCTTCGCGAGGCATGGCTCGAGGCGGTAGTGACGATATTCCATGCAAAACGTCCCTTGGTCAGATGGTCCAGCGTCGAAGCTGCCCGGGCAAATTGGAAGGGGTGGTGCTGCAAGACGGAATTGGTGACGATAAATCCGAGGTTTTCCGTGGCCGCCGCCATTGCCGAAACCAGCATATTGGGATCGGCGGTAGGGAACATGACGGCATTGCGGATCAGCCCATCCCATGAGCCGTTCTGTTCCTCATGCAATCCGAAAGCATCGGCCAGGAAAATGGCGTCAAGCTTGCCCCGCTCGGCCAGCTTGGCAAGGTCCACCCAAAGGTCAAGGTCATTATATTGGACAATGCGCGCATCCGGATGGCGCCATGTTCCGGGGAACAGGTGTGACGGCGTATCCATAAGGAACAGGTTGAACACCATGTGCTGGCGCATAATTTACTCCAGGATCAGTTCTTTACAGAAGGGTGCCGTTATCAGTCGCCAGAACATTGGGCGCACCTCGCGGCTTAGCTTGGCGGAGTGCGGGCCTCGTTTCGGCGTTGACGTTAAGCGGCGGGCTTGCGGTGTTGCAAGCGCCGATATTCGATCGTCTGTCGCTTAACCCCTTCGTCTTTTTGATGATGGCCGGACGGGCTTCGGCGCGGGTGCTGTCGAAGTGATGTTCACTTTTCTCCGATCGCGGCCTTACGGCGCATAAAGAGGTGGCATGGTTCCCATATCCTGCATCCAAGCTATACGATCCGCTTGGCGGCTTGGCTCCAATACCCCTGGCCACCATGTCCGCTTGGTCGTCGTGTTCGGACGGACCACTTTCAGTCATTCATCGCGCCACCGGACGTAATCCCTCGCTGATCCACGCCGACCTACAGCAAATGCCCCGCCATCCGTTCCAGCACTTCGCGCGCGTGGTCTTCGCTGGTTACGGTCGGGATGGTCACGATCACCCGTTCCACCGCCAGATCCTCGTAGCGCCTGATGAGGTCTCGGCTGGCCAGTTCCGGCCAGGCGGTGTCGCCGTCATGCACTTCTGTACGCAGCAGCACGGTGGTTTGCAGTTCCGCCGGGTCGCGGCCTTTTTCGGCGCAGAGTTCGGCCATGATCGCGCGGCCACTGGCGATCACGGCAAGCCCGCCTTCCATGCTGGCCGTGCCGACGAAGCCCGGAATCCAGCCGTCGGCATAATCGACGATCCGCCCGAACGCCTTGGCGTGACGGTCGCGGTCGGGCAGCCCGCCATCGTGCAGCATCGGGCCGGGCAGCAGCACTGGCGGCCAGGGCTTCTGGAGCGGCTTGGGTGCCATCATCACTGGCGGGAAGCTGTAGAACTCGCCCGCATATTCCGCCACATCCTGCGACCACAGCCGCTTCATCACGGCGATCGCCTCGCGCGTCTGGCCGAAGCGGCGGTCGAAATTGCCGCCCATCGCCTCGCACTCGACTCGGCTCCAGCCAAAGCCCGCGCCGATGATCAGCCGCCCGCCGCTGTAGAAGTCGAGGCTGGAAAGCTGCTTGGCCAGCATCACCGGATGGTGCTGCGGCACCAGGAAAATGCCGCTGCCGATCCTGATCCGGCTGGTCACGGCGGAGATGCGGGCCAGCGCTACCAGCGTGTCCTGGAAGAACGGCACGCCGTGTGAATGGACGCTCTGCCCCGGATCGCCGACCGGGGTGATCGGGTGCTCGCCGTAGAAAATCGATTCGAACCCCAACTCCTCGGCGATCCGCGCGACAACGGCGGCATCGACATCGGGCAGTGGTGGCGGGGGCGTGGGCGGGCGGCTGAGGCCGATGTGCATGGTTATCTTCCTTGTGTCAGAGCCGCGCGGTCAGCCCGCCATCCACGTTCAGAATCGCGCCATTGGTGTAGGACGCCTCGTCCGAAGCGAGATAGAGGCAGCCATAGGCCATCTCCAGCGGGGTGCCGACCCGCGCCATGGGCGATAGCATCTGCGAGGTGGCCGGATCATCGAACAGCGGCTTCAGCGCTTCGGCGGTCATCGGCGTGTCGATCGGCCCGGCCGACAGGCAGTTGGTGCGGATGCCGTCCTGTACATGGGTCACCGCCATGTGCTTGACCAGATTGTGCACCCCGGCCTTGGCCACCGCATAGGCATGGGCATCGGGCACTCCACCCAGCGCGGCGGCGCTGCCGACCATCACGATCGAACCGCCGCGCTGCTGGCGCATCTGCCGGACGGTGGCGGCGGCGATCATGAAGGCGGCGTCGAGATTGAGGCCCATCACCTCGCGCCATTTGTCCAGCCGTGTTTCGGCCATTGGCCCCATGGTGCCGGGGCTGACCGCTTCCCAGCTGTAGCCGACGGCGGCGGAATGGACGAGGATATCGAGCCTGCCATATTCCGCCACCGCCGCCGCCACAGCCTGGTCGGCTGCGCCGTCCTGCGACAGATCGGCCACCACGGCGATGCCTTCGCCTTCCAGCCCTGCCACAGTTGCGTCGAGCGAGGCCCGGGTCCGGCCGACGCCGACCACCTTCGCCCCCTCGCGGGCGAACAATTCCATGCAGGCCCGCCCGAGCCCGCTGCCCGCGCCGGTGATCATCGCCACCTTGCCATCCAGTCTGGCCATGTTCCGCATCCTCTCCCGCTCTTGTTTGTTCAGGGAATAGACCAATCCGGCAGGCTTGTCGAAGGGGCGGGGGCACGGCTATGGGATGGGCGATGAGCGGGCACGGGCCATGGGCCGGTGCCTGACGGGAAGAGGACAATCCATGGCGCTGAAGACCATTTTCGAGCCGCTCCGGATCGGGCCGGTGACAGTCAAGAACCGCATCTTCCGCAGCGCCCACGGCACCTGGTTTGGCGACGGATCGGCCACTGACCGGCTGATCAACTACCACCTCGCCCGGGCCGAGGACGGGGTCGGGTTGTCGTTCCTCGAAGTGTTTTCGGTCCATCCCTCAGTCTATTCGCGGCTGCAATTGTGGCATCCCGAGATCGAGCGCAGCTATGAAAAGCTGGTCAGCAAGGTCGCGCCGCACGGCATGGCGCTGTTCCAGCAGCTGTGGCACGGCGGGCACAATTACATCCCGGTCGCGGCGGACGCCAATCCGCTATACGTCGATCCGCCATGGGGCCCGTCCGACGTGCCGGGCGTGTCGCTGGGCGTGCCGCCGATCCCGATGACCCAGTGGATGATCGACGAGGTGGTCGAAGGCTATGCCAAATCCGCCGCGATGTGCGAGCGGACCGGGTTGCAGGGGGCCGAAGTCCATGTCGCCCATGGCTATCTGCCGCAGCAGTTCCTTTCGCCCAACGCCAACAAGCGGACCGACAAATATGGCGGCAGCCTGGAAAACCGCGCCCGCTTCCTGATGGAAGTGATGCGGGCGGTGAAGGCGGCGGTCAGCCCGAATTTCGCGCTGGGGGTCAGGCTGGGGCCCGACCTGCTCGTCAACGGTGTCGATGTGGCTGAGAATCAGGCCGTGATCGACATGCTCCAGGCCGAGAACCTCATAGACTTCACCAATTTCTCGATGGGCAGCTACCACCGCTTCCCCAAGATCATGGGCGGGATGCACGAACCGGTCGGTTACGAACTGCCGACCAGCGAGGCGATGGCGCAGCGGTCCAAGGTCGTCAGCATGGCGATCGGCCGGTTCCGCACGCTGGAGGAAGCCGAGCAGGCGCTGAACGATGGCCCGATCGACATGATCGGCTTCACCCGCGCGATGATCGCTGATCCGCGCCTGATCACCAAGACGTTGGCCGGCGAGGCGGAACGGGTGCGGCCCTGCATCGCCTGCAACCAGGGCTGCAACGGCCAGCTCGCGCTGCTCGGGCGGATGGGCTGCGCGGTCAATGTCGCGGTGGGGATGGAAGCGGAACTGTCGGAAGACCTCGTCACCCGGTCGGATACGCCAAAGAAGGTGGTGATCGTGGGAGCCGGGCCTGCGGGCCTCGAAGCCGCGCGGCTCGCCGCGATGCGCGGTCATAAAGTGGTGCTGTTCGAAGCGGGCCGCGAAGCGGGCGGGATGATGAACTTCGCTGCGAAGTGCCCAAGCCGCCACGGCATCCGCGACATCATCGTCTGGCTGGAGGCGGAGGTCTATGCTCTGGGCGTGGACGTGCGGATGAACAGCTATGCCGAGGCCGAGGACATCCTGGCCGAAGCGCCCGACGCGGTGATCGTTGCCACCGGTTCCTATCCGCGGATGGATGGCATCGTCCTGTCCGATCCGGGCGAGCCGATCGGCAATTTTGCCGCCGCCAACCCGCTGTCCAGCATCGAGGCGCTAATGGAAACCGCGCGGCTCGACGGCAAGGGCGCGGTGGTGGTCGATGATGCCGGCCACTGGGAAGCGCTGGGCGTGGCCGAGCATTTCATCAATCTGGGGGCCGAGGTCCATTTCGTCAGCCGCCATGTGATATTTGCCCACCACGCGATCTTCACCGGACAGACCGACGATGCGCTGACCCGGATGAACCGCGAGGGCAAGTTCCACCTGCATATGCAGAGCCGGGTGGTGTCGGTCGATGACGGGATCGCGCGGATCGTGCCGACCTATGGCGGCTCGCAGCTGGATGTCGCGGCGGATCGGCTGGCGTTCATCTCGGTCAACCGCGCCAACCGCGATCTGGTGGAGGAACTGCGAGGGCGTGTGGCGGATTTGAAAGTGGTGGGTGATGCCAGCGCGCCGCGCTATCTCGAAACCTCCATCCGCGAAGGGCACATGGCCGGCCGGACGCTGTAAGTGTCCGGCCGGCCCTATGGCATCAGGCGCTAGCGATGCGGCGGGGCACCTCCTTGTGAGCGGGTTTTCCACAGCGACCAGCCGATCCCGCCCAGGATCAGGGCAAAGGTCACCCCGAGACTGAACAGCGGCGGGACTTTGCCGCTGTCCAGCAGGAAATCGCCAATGAAGATCTTGCTGCCGATGAACACCAGCACCAGCGCCAGCGCGTATTTCAGGTAGTGGAAGCGGTGGACCATCGCCGCCAGCGCGAAATAGAGCGCGCGCAGGCCCAGGATCGCCATGATGTTCGAGGTATAGACGATAAAACTATCGGTGGTGATCGCGAAGATCGCCGGGACCGAATCCACCGCGAACACCAGATCGGCCAGATTGATCACCACCAGCGCCAGGAACAGCGGGGTGGCGGCGCGGACCATCCGACCGGTCACCTCGTCGCGCTCGGTCACGAAAAAGCGCGCGCCGTGCAGTTCCTCGGTGATCCGCATATGGCCTGACAGCCAGCGCACCACCGGGTTCTTCGAGATGTCGGGCTGGTGATCGCTCACCCACAGCATGCGGATGCCGGTGGCGATCAGGAAGGCGGCGAAGATATAGAGCGTCCAGTGGAACTGCGAAACCAGCGCCGCGCCCGCCGCGATCATCGCTCCGCGCAGCACGATCACCGCCATTATACCCCACAACAGCGCGCGGTACTGGTACCTGGCCGGGATCGCGAAGAAGCTGAAGATCAGCGAGATGACAAAGACGTTGTCGATCGACAGGGCCTTCTCGATGAAGAAGCCGGTGTAGTATTTCATCCCGAGGTCCGCCCCCTTCTCCAGCCAGATCCACCCCCCGAAGGCGAGCGCGATGGCGATGTAGAATGCCGAGAGCCGGAGCGATTCCCCGACGCCCATTTCCCGGTCTTCCTTGTGGAGGAAGCCGAGGTCGAAGGCGGTCAGGACGATCACCAGAGTGGCGAAGACCAGCCAGAACCACAGCGGGGTGCCGAGCCAGTCGATTGTCAGGAATTCCATGCGTCAATTTCCTATGTGGAGAGGCGGTAGCGCCGGGCGCGCGCAGCAAAAGGCCGGCGCCACCGAAGCGGCGCCGGCGAGTTGCCCGCTGTTCAGCGGTTGGCGGTCGGGGAGTCCTGTCGGCGGAAGAAGCGGGCGAGGCGATCCTTGATCGACAGCTTGAGCTTCTTGAGCCTGATCACCTCATAGGGATCGGGCATCCGTCGGGACTGGGCGCGGCGCAGCAGATCGTCGAGCCTCTGGTGCCGTTCCATCAGGCGGAACACATTCTCGGACATATGGGCAAACTCCCTTTCGAAACGATGGTGACGTTCGATCGGATGCGCCGAGCATGGGCCAGAGGGAGGGGATGGGGGGCATTTCCCGGACCCATAGCATCGGCGTCATCCGATGCGGTCCGACATCACACAGCACACTGCCAGATTGAGGCCAGTGCGTCGTGCCAGAGGGGCCCGGTCCGCGAATCGCAAATTAAGAGCGAATCGATCCGATTTCAAGCCACTGATTCAAGGGTCGCAAAAATTTCGCCCGCCCAGCCTATGTGGCGGGCGGGCGAGCATTATTCAGGGCCTGCCTGTGCGGCGGGCGGGGTTGGCGGTTCAGGCAGCCGCATTCTTGCGCGAGGCCTTCTTGCGCTCGTTCGGATCGAGGATCGCCTTCCTCAGCCGGATTGACTTGGGGGTGACTTCGACCATCTCATCATCGTCGATATACGCGATGGCCTGTTCAAGCGTCATGATCCGCGGCGGGGTCAGGCGGATGGCGTCGTCCTTGCCGGTCGAACGGAAGTTGGTGAGCTGCTTGGACTTCATCGGATTGACTTCGAGATCGTCGGGCTTGGCGTTCTCGCCGATCAGCATGCCCTCGTAGACCTTCTCCTGCGGGGAGACGAACAGCACACCGCGTTCTTCCAGCATGTTGAGCGCATAGCCGACCGCTTCGCCGGTGCCGTTGGAAATCAGCACGCCAACCGGGCGGCCTTCGATTGTGCCTTTGTAGGGTCCGTATTTCTCGTAAAGCCGGTTCATGATGCCAGTGCCGCGCGTGTCCGACAGGAATTCGCCGTGATAGCCGATCAACCCGCGCGAGGGGGCGCTGAACGTAATCCGGGTCTTGCCGCCGCCCGAGGGGCGCATGTCGGTCATCTCGCCCTTGCGGATCGCGACCTTCTCCACCACCGTGCCGGCATATTCCTCGTCGACGTCGATCACGACCACTTCGTAAGGTTCGGTGCGCTTGCCGTTCTCGTCCTCGGCGAACAGCACGCGCGGGCGGCTGATACCCAGCTCGAAGCCTTCGCGGCGCATCGTCTCGATCAGCACACCCAGCTGCAATTCGCCGCGCCCGGCCACTTCGAAGCTGTCCTTGTCGGCGCTTTCGGTGACGCGGATGGCGACATTCGATTCCGCTTCGCGCAGCAGGCGATCGCGGATCATGCGGCTGGTCACCTTGGTGCCTTCGCGCCCGGCGAAGGGGCTGTCGTTCACTGCAAAGCGCATCGACAGCGTCGGCGGGTCGATCGGCTGGGCGTGGAGCGGCTCGGTCACCGAAGGATCGCAGATGGTGTTGGCCACGGTCGCTTCGGTCATGCCGGCGATCGAGATGATGTCACCGGCGCGGGCTTCGTCCACCGGCACCCGCTCCAGCCCGCGGAAAGCCATCAGCTTGGAAGCGCGGCCGGTCTCGATCACCTTGCCGGTGGCATCGAGCGCGTGGATCGGGGAATTGACCTTGATCGAACCGCTTGCGACCAGACCGGTCAGGATCCGGCCGAGGAAATTGTCGCGATCGAGCAGGGTAACGAGGAACTTGAAAGGGCCGTCCACATCGGCGGCGGGCGGCGCGACATGGCTGACGATCTTCTCGAACAGTGGGGTCAGATCGCCGGAGCGGGCGTGCATGTCGTCGCTGGCATAGCCGTTACGGCCCGAGGCATAGAGCACCGGGAAATCGAGCTGCTCGTCATTGGCGTCGAGGCTGACGAACAGGTCGAACACCTCGTCCAGCACTTCCTGCGCGCGGCCATCGGGGCGGTCGATCTTGTTGACCACCACAATCGGCTTCAGCCCCAGCGCCAGAGCCTTGCCGGTGACGAACTTGGTCTGGGGCATCGCCCCTTCGGAGCTGTCGACCAGCAGGATCACGCCATCCACCATCGACAGGATTCGCTCCACCTCGCCGCCGAAATCGGCGTGGCCGGGGGTATCGACGATATTGATGTGGGTGGTCTGCCCGTGATGATCGTCCCATTCGACCGAAGTGCACTTGGCCAGGATGGTGATCCCGCGTTCCTTTTCGAGATCGTTCGAATCCATCGCCCGTTCTTCGATCCGCTGATTG
This sequence comes from Erythrobacteraceae bacterium, assembly GCA_947479055.1. Classification (GTDB taxonomy): domain Bacteria; phylum Pseudomonadota; class Alphaproteobacteria; order Sphingomonadales; family Sphingomonadaceae; genus CANJYE01. Next base: position 19,060 of record CANJYE010000031.1, on the reverse strand, counting down.
TCACGGAAGGTGCCGGACTGGCGGAAAAGCTGGTCGACCAGCGTGGTCTTGCCGTGGTCGACATGCGCAATGATGGCAATATTGCGCAGGGCCTGTGGTGCGGACATTCGTACGGTCTTTCGAGTTGGGAAAGCGGCTGCTCATGCTGCACCCGCGAAGTAGCGCGCCCGTAGCCCAAGCTCGGTCTTGCGGCAAGCTTTTAGCGCCATTTGAAGCTGTGGTGCTTTCGCAACACTCTCGTTAACCAAATTATCACCCGGCGGGATTAACCGTTGTTCATATTCGCTCATCAACCTAATTTATCGTGTCAGAGAGTTGCGGCCGCCGTGGTTCAGATGATCCCGTCCCGGCCAGTCACTTGAAGCAGAGAGGGATTGCCGCAGATGATTAAGCTCGCTCAGGATCGCGCTCGTCGCCCGCATGCCATGCTGATGTGTGGTGCCTGTGTGCTGGCCCTGGCCATGTCCGGCACCGCCTTCGCGCAGGAGCAGGCCGAGCCGGAAATGGCCCAGCCAGCCGCCGAGCCGCTGCCCGAAGGGATTGGCAACGAGATCATCGTCACCGCGACCAAGCGCGAGCAGACCTTGCAGGACGTGCCGGTGGCGGTCAGCGTGACCACCGCCGAGACGATCGAGCGCGCCCATATCCGCGACATCAGGGATCTGGCCAATCTCGTCCCGTCGCTGCGGGTGGGCGAACGGCAGAATTCGTCCAACACCAATTTCTTCATCCGCGGCTTCGGCAATGGCGCCAACAATGCCGGGATCGAACCTTCGGTCGGCGTGTTCATCGATGGCGTCTACCGCTCACGCTCTGCCTCGCAGATCGCCGACCTCCCCGATGTCCAGCGGGTCGAGGTGCTGCGCGGCCCGCAATCGACCCTGTTCGGCAAGAATGCCTCGGCCGGGGTGATCTCGATCACCACGCGCGAGCCGCAGTTCAAGTTCGGTGGCAATGTCGAGGCATCCTACGGCAATTACAACGCCATGGTCCTCAAGGGCCTGGTGACCGGTCCGCTGTCCGAGAATTTCGCCGTCAGTCTGTCCGGCAGCTACAACAAGCGCGATGGCTACAACAAGAACCTGGGCACCGGCAACCGCGTCAACGATCGCGATCGCTGGTTCGTGCGCGGGCAGCTGATGTACAAAGGCGACAACGGGCTGAAGATCCGCCTGATCGGCGATTACGGCAAGATCAACGAGATCTGCTGCGGCGTGGTCAATCTCCAGTCGGGCGCCCGGACCGGGATCCTCACCAGCCCGCTGATCGGCGGACAGGTCAACATCCCCGAAGACCGCTTCGCCAATGAAGTCTACACGAACTTCGATCCGACCAACACGATCAAGAACTATGGCGTGTCCGGCCAGATCGACTATGAGGCCGGTCCGCTGACCTTCACTTCGATCACCGCGCTGCGCAAGAACAAGACGCGTTCCAATTTCGATCCGGATTTCACCAGTGCGGACCTGTTGCGCGGTGCCAATATCGGTCTCGTCGATCTGAGCACCTTCACCCAGGAATTCCGTGTCTCGGGCAATTTCGCCGATCGCGTCAATGTCCTGCTCGGTGCTTTCTATTTCAACGAAAAGGTCAAGCAGGAAACCCACCTGCGCCGGGGTACGGCGGCACGGCCCTATTTCAACCAGCTGGTGCTGGCGCTCACCGGCGGAGCCCGGAGCATCCCTGCGCTGGAAGGGCTGTTTGGCGCGCTCACCGGCGACCCCGCACGCTATGTCGGCCAGTTTTTTGCCGAAGGTCAGGGGATGGATGAATCCGACCGGCTGAAGGACGAGAACTATTCGGTCTTCGCGCAGGTCGATTTCGACGTGACCGACCGGCTGACCTTGACCGGCGGGATCAACTACACCCACGACAAGAAGCGTTTTGCGATCAATAACACCACCAACGACGTGTTCGGCGGTCTCAACCTGCCCGCGCTTCGCAACGCCGCGACCAATGCCGGTATCTCGCAGACTATCGGCGGGATCCTGGGTGTGCCGGGCGGCTTTGCCAGCCCGGCCCAGATCGGGGCCTTCGCAGCAGCCAACCCGGGGGCTTTCGGGCAGATCCAGACCGGGGCCAGCAATGCCACTGCAATTTTGCTGGCAGGTCGCGGGTTCCAGATTTTCGCACCGTTCCTGAACATTCCCAACGCGGTCGAACCGGGCCGGACCTCCGACCACAAGTTCACCTACACCGCGCGGCTGGCCTATGATGTGAACGACAACATCAATGCCTATGTCAGCTATGCCACCGGCTACAAGGCGAGTTCGATCAACCTGTCGCGTGACAGCCGGCCGACGGCGGCCATGGCGGGGGCACTGGGCGCGGCCGGCATCGCCTTGCCCAACCAGACCTATGGCGGACGCTTTGCCGATCCGGAAAACTCGACCGTCTATGAACTCGGGATCAAGGCCAAGTGGCGCAATGGTGCGGCCAACCTTGCCGTGTTCGATCAGGCGATCAAGGGTTTTCAGTCCAACATCTTCAACGGTCTGGGTTTCGACCTCCGCAATGCCGGCAAACAGTCGGTCAAGGGCGTGGAATTCGACGCGATGTACCGGCCTGTGCCTGCGCTGACCCTGTCGGTCGCTGCAACATACCTCGATCCCAAGTACAATGATTTCAAGAACTCCGCCTTTGGCGACGCCACAGGTATCCGTCCGGCCGACATTCCGGAACTCTCGCTGACTGTTGCGGCGGAATATGATCATGAATTCGGCAATGGCCATCACCTCATCCCGCGGGTGAGCTATCACTATGAATCCGACGTGCGGATCATCGAGGGCCTGCCCGGCTTCATCGCCACCAACCTGATCACTGGCGAAGTGCTGCCGGGCGGCTATCAACAGGGGCTCGACGCGGCCGACGCTTACCGCCGCCAGGTGGATGAGCTCGACGCCTCGCTGTCCTATCTGATGCCAAACGGGGTGGAAGTCTCGATCTGGGGCCGCAACCTGCTGGACGACCGCACGATCAGCACGATCTTCGACTCGCCGGCCCAGTCCGGCTCGGTCTCCGGCTACACCAACCAGCCGCGCACCTATGGCGTGGCGGCGCGCTATCGCTGGTAAGCTCTGGGCGTTTTTTGCGTAACGGAAAGGGGGCTGTCGTGGCCCCCTTTTTCGTTGCAGTACAGACGAATCTGTGTTGCCTTCACGTGGCGACGGAAGATCGTCGCTGGAAGAGGGGGCTAGTCATGGAATGGATGCTGTTGCCTTTTCGGCGCTATGCCGATTTTTCGGGCCGCTCGCGGCGCAAGGAATACTGGATGTTTGCGCTGCTCTATCTCATCGTCGCCTTGATCTGTGGTGGCATCATGTTTTCGGGAATTTCCTTCAGCGCAATCGAACAGGCCGCTGAAGCCGGTGCCGAGCCTGCGGCACCAGGGGTGATGTTCTGGATCGGCATGACCATCATGATGGTATTCGTGCTTGCGTCTTTCATTCCCTCGCTTGCGGTCACCGTGCGAAGGTTCCACGATCAGGACAAGTCGGGCTGGTTCGTGCTGCTGAATTTCGTCCCCTATGTCGGTGGCCTGATCGTGTTTGTGTTCATGTGCCTTGATGGCACGCACGGACCGAACCGGTTCGGTGCTGATCCAAAGGACCCCAACAGCGTGGATGTTTTCGCCTGACGCGTTAGAAGGGGGCATGCGTTACCGCTTGGTCGCCCTGCCAATCCTTCTTGCGTCTGGTGGATGCCATGACAGTAAGCCGCCCGGTCCGCCGGAGCGGATCAAAAATCCCGACACGCTGCCGGGCCTGCCCGCGATGGGGCGGGAGCGGCGGATTGTCGTGGTTGCGGATGGCATCCTGTCGGGCGAGGGGCTGGCGGCGCAGGATCGCTATCCGGCAAGGATCGAAGCCGCCCTGCGCGCGCATGGGGTGAACGCGCGGGTGAGCGCGATCACGCCCAAGCAACTGGCGGCACTGCCGACCGATCCGGCCTTGCGCCCCGAACTGATCGTTGCAGACAGGATGTGGAGCGGGATGGGGGCGAGCGTGCTGGTCCCGGACTTCGGCAAGGTCCTCGCAGGCGGTCCTCCCGATGAAGAGACCGTCGGGGACATGGTGGCGGCATCGCGGGAGCGGATCGCAAGGGCACTGCCACCCCGCTAGTCTGGCTCACCCGGAATCAAAGCCGCTCCACCGCTCCATCCGCCACCCTCCAGATCGCCGCTTCGCCTGCGATTTCCTCGAACGGTGCCAGCTCGGTCCCGGTCATCCACACCTGCGCTGTGCCTTCGCGCAGGCGGGCGAACAGCGCGGCGCGGCGGATCGGGTCGAGATGGGCGGCGACCTCGTCCAGCAGCAGCACACTGGGCCGCCCGGGCGCGGAGGAACTGGCAGGGGCGCAGGCGGCATGGGCAAGGATGATCGCGATCAGCATCGCCTTCTGCTCGCCGGTGGAACAGGCGGCGGCGAGCAGGCCCTTTCCGGCCATGGTCACGTCCAGTTCGTCGCGATGGGGGCCGGTCAGCGTGCGCCGCGCGGCGCGATCGCGCGCGCGCCCTTCCTTCAGCGCCACCGCCAGCGCATTGCAATCCAACGGTCCGCCGGGGGCATAGGCGAGGGCAGGGCGGGCGAAGGGCTGTTCGGGCAGAACCGCCAGCGCTTCCCCCAGCGTGGCGACCAGCTGCGCGCGCCCGGCGGCCAGCGCCGCGCCCGCTTCGGCCAGCTGCGCCTCGACCCCGTCGAGCCAGACCGGGTCCGGCTCGGTCTCGCCCGAGATCAGGCGGTTGCGTTCGCCCAGTGCCTTTTCATGGCGCGCGGCGTGCCCGGCATGGGCCGGGTCGAGCGTCAGCGCCAGCCGGTCCATGAAGCGCCGCCGCCCGCCCGCGCTGTCGGCGAACAGCCGGTCCATTGCGGGGGTTAGCCAGCCGACGCCCAGCCATTCGCCCAGCGCCAGCGCGCTGGCCGCGCTGCCATTGACATGCACGATCCGCCGGCCGGGCCGCTGCCCGCTGGTGCCGGTGGCCAGTTCCACGCCCTCGGCCCCGTCGCCGCAATCGAGCACTGCGTGGACGGCAAAGCCCTCGCAATGGCCCGCCTTGGCAACCTCGGCCAGAGCCGCGCGGCGCAGGCCGCGGCCGGGGGCGAGCAGCGAGATCGCTTCGAGCACGTTTGTCTTGCCCGCACCGTTCTCGCCCACCAGCAGGTTGAAGCGGGCGGTGCCTTCCAGCCTTGTTTCGGCATGGTTGCGGAAACGGGTCAGGGTAATCCGGTCTAGCGCCATCGAAGCGCCGTCACTCGCTGCGCGCGAAGGGCGAGAAATCGGTGCCGGTATCGAACACTTCCACGCCCTCGCGGCGCTTGAGCCAGCCGACCACGCAATAGGTCAACGGGGTCAGCAGCGCTTCCCAGCTGACCTTGATCAGCCATTGCGACACCACCACCTGCATCAGCTGTTCGGGCGGCCAGCCTGCGAGGCCGTAAAAGGCCAGCGGATAGAAGATCAGGCTGTCGAACGCCTGCCCGATCACCGTCGATCCGATCGTGCGGGTCCACAGCATCCGCCCGGCAGTCCACAGCTTCATCCGCGCCAGCACATAGGAATTGGCGAATTCGCCTACCCAGAACGCAGTCATCGAGGCGGCGACGATCCGCCAGCTGTTGCCGAAGACGAACTCATAGGATTCCTGCCCCGGCCAGCCCTTTGCGGGGGGGAGCGAGACCACCACCCAGGCCATGAAGGCCATGAACAGCAGTGCGGCAAAGCCGGTCCAGATAACCCGGCGGGCATGGGCATAGCCATAGACCTCGGTCAGGACGTCGCCGATGATGTAGCTGACCGGGAAGAACAGCACGCCAGCGCCGAACGACCATTCCCGCCCGCCGGGCAGGGTGACGAACGATGGCTTGGACGCGCCGATGATGTTGGACAAAAGGAGGATGGTGACGAATGCCGCCATCACCAGATCGGAATAGCGGAAATGCCGCCGCCCGCTCGCTTGCCCGTCCAGCCGTTCCGTTTGCTCTGTCATGCACTCTGCCTATAGCGATTTGCGCCTCTCGAAAAGCACGCTATGCGGCTGATGACGCGGGCGCCCGTAGTTCAACTGGATAGAGCACGAGCCTTCTAAGCTTGGAGTTGCAGGTTCGAGTCCTGCCGGGCGCGCCACTGCATCGGGATCTTGCGGCCACAGAACGCCGCCGAGGAGGGGTAAATGTCGGGTAACAGCACCAGTGGGCGGCCATGGCTGCTCTATGTCTATGCCACAATCCTGACGCTGGTGGCGCTTTACCTCGCCTGGGGCGGGGCGCAGCTCGCGGTTGCAGGCGGCTCGCTCTACTATGTGATCAGCGGGCTGGTCCTGCTGGTGGCGAGCTGGCTGCTTTACACCGGGCGAGGGGCCGGTGCCCGGCTGTTCGGCCTGTTCATGCTGGCGACAGTGGTCTGGGCCGTGTGGGAAGTGGGCACGGACGGCTGGCAACTGATGCCGCGGGTGGTTGCCCCGGCGGTGTTCGGCCTTGGCCTGCTGGTTCCCGCGATCCGCCGCCCACTGAGCAATCTCAACCCTTCGCTGTCGGGCGGACAATGGCTGAACGGCCTGCGCAATTTCGCGATCGCAGGGCTTGCCGGGTTCGGGCTGCATGTGGCAGTCGGGCCTTACCAGCCGGCCGATCCGATCTTCCAGACGGGCGTGGGCAAAGTCCAGCCGACGATTGTCGACACCAGTTCCGACGGCAAGGACTGGCGCTATTATGACAGCAACAACCACGGTTCGCGCTTTACCCCGCTCAACCAGATCACCCCGGCAAATATCGACCAGCTTGAATTGGCCTGGACCTATCGCACCGGGCCTGATCCCGAAGGCGTGATGGCCACGGCCGAAGCCCCGCCGCTCAAGATCGGCGATACGGTCTACAGCTGCACCGATTTCAACGATGTCTTCGCGCTCGATGCGGAAACCGGAAAGGAAAAGTGGCGCTTCCGCTCGGGCAACGCCATGTCGCATTCCAAATACACCCATTGCCGCGGGGTGACCTATTTCGAGGTGCCGGGCGGCCAGGGGGCCTGCGCCGCGCGGATCATCACCACCACGCTCAAGGGCTGGCTGATCGCGCTCGACAGCAAGACCGGCAAGCTCTGTCCCGATTTCGGCAAGGAGGGCGTCGTCAATCTCTACGAAGGGCTCGGTACGACCGACCCGGGTTATTACAATGTCACTTCCGCACCCACGTTGCTGCGCGGCAAGGTGGTGCTGAACGCGATGGTTGCCGATGGCCAGTACTGGGGCGAGCCTTCGGGCGTGATCCGCGCCTTTGACGCGACCACCGGCAAGCTGGCCTGGGCCTGGGACATGGGCCGGCCCGACCGTACCGGCCTGCCGCCGGAAGGCGAGACCTATACCCGTTCGACCCCCAACAGCTGGGGCGGGATGAGCGCGGATGAGGAACTGGGCCTCGTCTACCTGCCCACCGGCAACACTTCCGGCACCGATTATTACGGTGCCCAGCGCCGTCCGTTCGACGACATGTACAGCACCTCGGTTGTTGCGCTCGATATCGATACCGGGCGGCCGCGCTGGCATTACCAGACGCTGCGCCACGATCTGTGGGATCTCGACAACCCGTCCCAGCCGGTGCTGGTCGATGTCCCGCGCGCTGATGGCCGCATCGAGAAGGGCCTGATCCTGCCGACCAAGCGCGGCGAAATCTTCTACCTCGACCGCGCCACCGGCAAGCCGCTGGCCAGGGTGGAGGAACGCAAGGTTCCGACCCGCGGCGCCTTGCCGGAAGAACGGATTGCCCCGACCCAGCCATTCTCGGTCGGCATGCCGTCGCTGGCCGGACCGGAAATGACCGAACGATCGATGTGGGGCATCACTCCGCTCGACCAGCTGTGGTGTCGGCTCGACTTCAAGAGCCGCCGCTACGAAGGCACGCTGACTTCGCCGGGCCTGAGCCCGAGCATCACCTTTCCGGGCTATGCCGGCGGCACCAACTGGGGCAGCGCGGCGATCGACCGCGATCGCCACATCATGATCGTCAAGTCGAGCTACCTGCCCACCCGTGCGCGGATGATGCCCCGCGAGGAAGCGAACCGGAAGGGGCTCAAGCGCCTCGCTCCCGGCGTGGTTATCGACATGTCGGGCGATCATGCGCAGGAAGAAGTGCCCTATGCGGCGGAAATTTCACCGATGCTTTCGCCGCTGATGCTGCCCTGCCTCGCCCCGCCGATGGGCAAGATCAGCGCGATCGACCTGCGCACGCGCAAGCTGCTGTGGTCGAGGCCGCTCGGCACGGGGGAAAATTCCGGTCCGCTGGGCTACAAGTCGCACATCCCGCTTCCGTTCGGCACGATCAACCTCAGTGGATCGCTGGTGACCCGTTCGGGCCTGACCTTCGTGGCCGGCACCAATGACGGCTATCTGCGGGCGCTCGATACCGCGACCGGCAAAGTGGTGTGGAAGAAGCGCCTGCCGGCCGCGGGCTATGCCACACCGATGAGCTATTATTCGGACAAGAGCGGGCGGCAGTTCATCGTGCTGGCCGCAACCGGCAACAAGCGGATGGGTGCGGAGGTGGGCGATTACGTGCTCGCCTTCGCCCTTCCGAAGAAAGCGGCGAAATAGCAGCAGGAGCCCCACCATGAACGATGTCGAACGTCTGCTGGCAATCGAGGCGATCAAGTCGCTCAAGGGGCGCTATTGCCGCTGTGTCGATACGCAGGACTGGGATGCCTGGCGCGAATGTTTCGTGCCCGAGGTACTGCTGATCGCCCATGGCTTCGAGCAGACGATCCATTCCGACGGGATCGAACAGGTGGTGGACAATTGCATCAGGCTTCTGGACGGCGCGACCACCGTTCATCAGGTCCACAACCCCGAGATCGCGATCCTCTCGGACACCGAGGCAACCGGCATCTGGGCGCTGCACGACATCCTCAAATGGCCCAGTCCCAACATGTTCGGGCTGACCAGTCTCGTCGGCTACGGCAATTATCACGAGAAATATGTGAAGACCGCCGAAGGCTGGCGGATCCGGGAATGCATCATCACGCGCTATTATCAGGAGGTGAAACCCTGACCGGGGCATTGGCGTTGCCGCAGAGCTTGACCTTATGGCACGCAGGCGCGATTATCGACAATGTTGTATCCACTCGGAATCAGGCAAAGCCGGACCGAATGGCATTGATTTCCGCCTAATCGACTCTTGGGAGCACAAGGATGGCCACCACCGCAATCGCACGCAATATCCCTGCCCATGTTCCGCCGGAACTGGTGATGGATATCGATATCTACAACATCCCAGGCGGCAGCGAAGACCCGCAGGGGTGCTGGCGCATCTTCAAGGGGCACGGGCCGCTGGTGTGGTCGCCCTATAATGATGGGCACTGGATCGCCACCGAAGGCAAGGCGGTGTTCCGCTTCTTCCGCGATCCGGAGCATTTCTCCAGTTCGGCCCTCGCCATTCCCGATCCGGGTGATCGGATGCTGCCGATTCAGGCCGATCCGCCTGAGCATGCCAAGCATCGCGCCAACATTACGTTTCTCGTCACGCCGGAGCGGGTCGAACAGCTCGAACCGCGCGTGCGGGAGCTTACAATCGAGCTGATCGAAGCGTTTCGCGCGCGCGGCGAATGTGAATTCGTCTCCGAATTCGCCTTGCAATTGCCGCTGATCATCTTCCTTGAAATGGTCGGCCTGCCGCTGGATGACCGGCTGATGCTGCGCGACATGATCGAGCGTTTCCTAAAGGCGCAGGACGGGCCGACCCGCTACGCCATCCACATGGAAGTCCACCATTACCTGGAGAAGTGGGTCAATCTGCGGCGCGAGAATCCAGGTGATGACGGGATCAGCCGCATCATCGCCTCGACCATCGACGGGCGGCCCTATACCCAGCAGGAAGTGCTGGAGACGTTGACCCTGCTGCTCCATGCCGGGCTCGACACGCTGATGAACATGCTCGGCTTCATCGCTCTGCATCTGGCGCGCAATCCGAAGGATCGCGACTACATCCGCGCCAATCCCAGCAAGATCCACAATGTGATTCAGGAACTGCTGCGCCGTTACACCGGCCCGCAGCTTGGCCGCAGGCTGGCCAAGGACTTTACCTATGAAGGTGTGACGATGAAGAAGGGGGACATGATCATGCTCTCGCCCTTCTTCTTCAACCAGGACGAAACCACCCTGGCCGATCCCGACGTGGTCGATTTCGAACGGCAGAACATCAAGCACATCACTTTCGGTTCCGGGCCGCACACCTGTGCCGGCGCGCTGCTGGCGCGGCGGGAGATCATGATCTTCCTGCAGGAATGGCTGACCCGCATTCCCGACTTCGTGGTCGATCCGGAGCGTCCGCCCCGGCTCTCCTCGCAGGCGCAGAATTCGGTCGAGGCGCTGTGGCTGAAATGGCCCACGGCGGCGAAGCCGGCCTGATCCAGCCCTCCGCCGGGCGGAAACATCTGGCGGATTCGGCAAGGCGACAATAAAGCGGCCTCCGGCAGCCTGTCCCGCGTGAATCGGACGGCTGGCCGGAGGTTCGTTTTTTGACGTCAGAGGATATAGTTATGGCAACGCAGCCGGCGGAACGCACCGTTCCCGCCCATGTCCCGGCCGACCGGGTGGTCGATCTCAATATCCATGGCCTGCCCGGCGCGGACAAGGACCCGCAGAACAGCTGGCGTTCGTTCAAGCAGCACGGCAGACTGGTGTGGTCGCCCTACAATGGCGGGCACTGGGTGGTGACGGAAGGCGAGGCAGTCCATCGCTTCTACCGCGATCCCAAGCATTTTTCGAGCGCGGTGGTCGGCATCCCGCATGCCGAAGGCGACGTCATGCTGCCGATCCAGGCCGATCCGCCGCTCCATGCCAAATATCGCGCCACGGTGCAGGCGTTGCTCACCCCTTCGCGGATTACCGCGCTCGATCCGCGCATCCGCGAGCTGACCGTCGGGCTGATCGAAGGCTTCCGCGCGCGCGGGGAATGTGAATTCCTGTCCGAATTCGCGCTGCAACTGCCACTGACCATCTTCCTCGAAATGGTCGGGCTGCCGCTCGACGATCGCATGCTGTTGCGCGGGCATATCGAGGATTTCATGTTCAGCCTCGATCCGCAGGACCGGATGAACGCGCATCTGGCGGTGCATCACTATCTCGAAGCCCATGTCGAGAATCGTCGCCAGCACCCACGCGACGATGGGCTGACCCATATCGTCCAGGGCACGATCGACGGGCGGCCCTACAGCCAGCAGGAAATCCTCTCGCTGCTCACTCTGTTCCTCCACGCCGGGCTCGACACGGTGGCGATGGCGCTGTGCTTCATCATCATGCATCTGTCGAAGAACCCGCAGGACCGCGATTATATCCGGGCCCATCCCGATCGGGTGATGCCGGTGATCCAGGAGCTGCTGCGCCGCTACACCATCACCCAGCTGGCGCGCAGGCTGACCGAGGATTTCGACTATGACGGGGTGACGATGAAGCAGGGCGACCTCGTCATGCTGTCCCCCTATTATTTCAATCAGGACCCGGTGATCAATCCGAACCCCGAGGTGGTCGATTTCGACCGCGAAGGCGGGCGGATGATGACCTTCGGCGCAGGCCCCCACACCTGCGCCGGCGCACTCCTCGCCCGCCGCGAAATCGCGGTGTTCCTGGAGGAATGGCTGACCCGCATTCCCGACTTCGCAATCGACCCGGCCCGCCCGCCGAAAATGTCGGTCGCGCAGCAGAACAACGTGCTGGAGCTGTGGCTGAAGTGGCCGGTGGGGTAGGTTTCGGGGCTGAACCGGCGTCTGGAGTCAGGGCGGTGTTCGGCGGGGTTGAGTGACGGGAATGTTGTGGGAGGCGGACGTTGAAAACTTCTGCCTAGCTTGCGTTGGCAACATGAAGGTCGTTGTCGCCCCAGCCAATCCGCTTCGGGACGACTTCGCTCTGAAGTTTGGCCAAGACATACCCACTTGGCAGCGATCCACGCAAACATGCCACCATTGCTACGTTCAATTTTCCAAGAAAGAGTCTGTCCGGCATATCGACGGCTTGGGTTATTTTTGTCGGACCTACATAATGATTGATCGTGTACTCTCGAATTTGGCAATCATGCGTAATTTTGCTAAATAAAGGATAAGCCAGACGACCATCATAAACATAAAGAGATGGGTAGTCTGGGTCGTGAAAATCCGAAGAATTTAGAAAATTGTGCGGATTTCTGCGTTGTTTTTCTTCCAATGCAGGCATGTAGGCGACCCATTCGGCTTTCATTTCGTCTGCCATGCCGAGGCGCAACCAAAGAATGTATCCGGCATCGGCCAAGCTGATGGCTAAGGCTGCGGCCACTAAAATTTTTCGTCTGCCATTCATGTTGGCGCGCAAATTATCGGTTGATGCTGAGAAAGTCCAACGTCCGCAATGTCGGCGTGTCCGGACAGGCAGTTTTTGGCCAAACGCTTGCATTATCGGACGAAAAGCGGTTGTTGCTAAATATTCCCGCCCAGCCAGGAAGCCCGCCCCCTAAGCGCTCGGCATCGGCGGCAGCGCGCGCATGATGTCGGCCAGCGGCTCGGCGGTGACCGGATAGCCGAGATCGTCCGGGATGCGCAGCATCGGTTCTGCCCCGCTGTCGTCCACCCAGGGGGTGATCATCCGCACCGGATGGTCCAGCGCATGGACGCGCGCTTCGGCGTAATCGGCGAACTGCGCCAGCCGTTCCAGATTGCGGCGGGTCGGGAAGATGATGGTCACTTCGCCGCGATCGGCCATCGCCAGCGCTTCGGCCGCACTGACCCAGAACAGATGGGTGTTCTCGGTCTCGTCGATCGCGATCTCGACATTGCCGGTGCCGAGATCGGCCAGATAGAAGCGCGCGTCGAAGATCTTGGGCGATTTCACCTTGGGGTGCCAGCGCGCGAACGGCACCAGCGCGTCAAGGTCCAGCTCCCAGCCGAACTGTTCGAGCACCGGGGCCAGCGCCTTTTCCTGGTGAACCAGTTCGCGGGCGCGGGCAACTTCGTCCGGACTGACGGATTGCCTGACGCCGATCAGCAGGCCGGTTTCCTCCAGCATCTCGCGCACGCCGGCGATGCGGGCGGCGACGTCTTCCGCGTCATGATCGGGGAATAGCGCGCGGGCGAGATCGAAGTCTGCCGGATCGACCTTGCCGCCGGGGAATACCGCCGCGCCGCCGGCAAAGCGCATGGCCTGGGAGCGGATCACCATCAGGATATGCGCCGGGCCGTCGTCGGGCGAGTGGCGATAGACGATCACGGTGGATGCGGGGATGCCGACAACGTCGGGGTCGGGCTCGGGCCATTTGTTCATGGGAGAGATAGTGGTGCGTCCCGCGCCGCTTGCCAAGCACCAATTTCACCCGCTCGCGCGCGATCAGCGTCGGGAAATCTTACAGGCGAATTGTCCTTAATATTTGGGCAACCATCGTCTTGCGCGGGAAACCTCAACTGGCACGCAGTGTGCTTAGTAAGGGCCGTACTCCTGATGTACTCCAGTCTTCGAATGAGGCGGGACCGCTCCTGGTCGACCTGGTCCCGCCTCCCCGAAGCACCCCCCGGACAATCGACGAGAACCAGAGCGCGTCAGTCGGCGCGGGCGACCTGCTTTTCGGCCATCAGCTGTTCCAGTTCGCCATCTTCGAACATCTCGGTCATGATGTCGCTGCCGCCGATGAATTCGCCCTTCACATAGAGCTGGGGGATGGTCGGCCAGTCGGAAAAGCTCTTGATCCCGCTGCGGATTTCCATGTCCTGGAGCACATCGACGCTCTGGAAATCGACCCCGAGATGTTCCAGGATCGCAACCGCGCGGCTGGAAAAGCCGCATTGCGGAAACAGTGGCGTGCCTTTCATGAACAGCACCACATCATGGGTTTCGACGATCGACTGGATGCGGGCATTGGTTTCGGACATGTTCGGCCCCTTCAAGGCGTGATGATGATCTGGCGTCTCAATTGGGGACCGATGTGGTCAGTTGCAAGGCATGCAGCACGCCGCCCATCTTGCCGCCGAGCGCCTCGTAGACCAGCTTGTGCTGCTGCACCCGGCTCTTGCCCACAAAGGCCGCCGAAGTGACGCGCGCCGCATAATGGTCGCCATCCCCGGCCAGGTCCTGGATCTGCACATCGGCATCGGGAAAAGCGGCCCTGATCAGCGCCTCGATCTCGGCGGCGGCCATCGCCATGTCAGGATTCGCCCATCAGCTGGCGGCGGGCGTCCACGGCCTTTTCTTCCAGCGCGGCGCGCACGCCGGCCTCGTCGATCTCGACCCCGGCGCTGGTCAGGTCGCCCAGCAGCTTGCGGATCACGTCCTCGTCGCCGGCTTCCTCGAAATCGGCCTGGACGACTGACTTGGCGTAGGAATCGGTTTCTTCGGCGGTCAGACCCATCCGGGTGGCGGCCCATTGCCCGAGCAGCTTGTTGCGGCGCGCGGTGACGCGGAACGCGGTGTCTTCGTCATGAGCGAATTTCGCCTCTTCGGCGCGCTCGCGGTCCTTGAAATCGGTCATGGCTTAGCCTTTCTGTAAGGAGCGCAACGCCCCCGAATCCCTTGCGCACTTAGTGGCGCGCGCGCGCCGCTTCAAGCATCCATCGTTACCACGATCTTGCCGACGGCCTTGCGCTGATCAAGCTAGGCGATGGCTTCAGCGGCGCGGGCCAGCGGATAGATGGCGCTGATGAACGGGCTGATCGCCCCCTCCTGCCACAGGCGGAGCAATTCGACCACATTGGCGCGGTTGCGGGCGGGATCGCGCCGGGCGAATTCGCCCCAGAACACGCCCGACACGTCGCAGCCCTTGAGCAGGGTGAGGTTGAGCGGCAATTTCGCGATACCGGCGGTGAAGCCCACCACCAGGAAGCGGCCCTGCCAGGCGATGGAGCGGATCGCCGGTTCGGAATAATCGCCGCCGATGATGTCGGCCACCACATCGGCGCCATTGGCCCCGCAGGTCTGCTTGAACTGTTCGGCCAGCGCTTTCGACTGGGCCTTGTCGAGCGGAGCGCGGGGGTAGATCACCACTTCGTCGGCCCCGGCCTCGCGCACGGCAGCGGCCTTGTCCGCGCTGGAAACGCCTGCGATCACCCGCGCGCCCAGCGCCTTGCCCAGTTCGACCGTTGCAATCCCGACCCCGCCGGCCGCGCCCAGCACCAGCAGCGTCTCGCCCGGCTGAATACGGGCACGATCCTTGAGGCCGTGGATCATGGTGGTATAGGTCATCAGCATGGTGCAGGCGCCGGACATCGGCAGGCCTTCGGGTAGCGCGAAGAGGTAGCGCAGCGGCACCACCACCTTTTCCTGCAATCCGCCCCAGATGGTCAGCGCGATCACCCGGTCGCCCGGTTGCCAGCCCTCGACCCCTTCGCCCACCGCCTCGATCACGCCCGCCACTTCGGAACCGGGCGCGAAGGGGCGCGGCGGTTTCGTCTGGTAGAGATCGCGGATCATCAGCGTGTCGGGAAAATTGATCGCACAGGCCGATACCCTGACCAGCACTTCGCCCGGGCCGGGCACGGGTTCGGCAATCTCGGCCAGCTTGAGCGTTTCCGGCCCACCCGGCGCGGTGGACAGCAGCGCCTTCACGCCGGAATCCCGGTGTCCTTCAGGGCAGTCCCCTTGGCGAACCAGGGCATGTCCGTGCTGGCCCGGGCTTCATAGGCGGCGATCTGTGCGTCGCGGGCCAGCGTCAGTCCGACTTCGTCCAGCCCTTCGAGCAGGCAATGCTTGCGGAAGGGATCGATCTCGAAGCTGAAGCGGTCCTGGAACGGGGTGGTGACAGTCTGTGTCTCAAGGTCGATGGTGACCGGCTCGGTCCTGGCCACTTCCAGCAGCCGGTCGACCTGTTCCTGCGGCAGGACCACGGTGAGGATGCCGTTCTTGAAGGCGTTGCCGGAAAAGATGTCGGAAAAGGACGGCGCGATCACCGCCTTGATGCCGAGATCGAGCAAGGCCCAGGCGGCATGTTCGCGGCTCGATCCGCAGCCGAAATTGTCACCGGCCACCAGAATCGGGGAGCCTGCAAATTCCGCCGAATCGAAGATATTGTCCGGATCGGTCCGGATCGTCTCGAACGCGCCCTTGCCAAGCCCTTCGCGGCTGATGGTCTTGAGCCAGTGGGCCGGGATGATCACATCGGTGTCGATGTTCTTGCGGCCAAACGGAATGGCGCGGCCTTCCACCGTGCGGACGGGCTCCATCAGTCGCTCTCCGGCAGGTCGGCGTCGAGGCGCCTGGCTTCTTCCGCCCGTTCCTTGCGGCGCGAGGCATAGAGCAGCGCGGCGGCCAGCGCGGCCGATCCGATCGCGGCGCCGGCGAGGGCGGCCTTGCCGGTCCAGCTGGAACTGCTCTTTTCGGGCTTTTCGGTCTTCTTGGTCATGGTCCCTCAATGATCGCGGGTGATGGCGCTGGCAAGCAATTACCCCACTAATTCGCGCACATCCGTCAGCCGCCCGGTCACCGCCGCCGCTGCCGCCATCGCTGGGCTGACGAGGTGCGTGCGTGATCCCGGGCCCTGCCGACCGACGAAATTGCGGTTGCTGGTGGAAGCGCAGCGCTCCCCGGCGGGGACCTTGTCGGGGTTCATGCCGAGGCAGGCCGAGCAGCCCGGTTCGCGCCATTCGAGGCCGGCGGCGATGAACACCTTGTCAAGCCCCTCGGCTTCGGCCTGCGCCTTGACCAGGCCCGAGCCCGGCACGACGATCGCCCATTTGACATTGGCGGCCTTTGTGCGGCCCTTCAGTACGGCTGCGGCGGCGCGAAGATCCTCGATCCGGCTGTTGGTGCAACTGCCGATGAAGACATTCTGCACTTCGACCTCGGACAGCTTCTGGCCGGGTTCGAGGCCCATGTAGGCCAGACTCGCCCGCGCCGCTTCCTGCTTGGAGGGATCGGCAAAGCTTTCCGGCGCGGGGACGGTGCCGCCGATCGGGGCGGTGTCTTCCGGGCTGGTGCCCCAGGTCACGGTCGGCTCGACCGTGGCGGCGTCGATCGTCACGCTCTTGTCGAAGGTCGCGCCCGCGTCGGTCCTGAGCGTGCGCCACCATTCCACAGCCTTGTCCCAATCCGCTCCTTTGGGAGCGTATGGGCGGCCCTTGATATAGGATATGGTCGTCTCGTCCGGGGCGATCAGCCCGGCGCGGGCACCGCCTTCGATCGCCATGTTGCAGACGGTGAGGCGCGATTCGATGCTCATCGCCTCGAATGCGGGGCCGCGGAATTCGATGACATGGCCGGTGCCGCCTGCCGTGCCGATCACGCCAATGATGTGCAGGATCAGGTCCTTGGCGGTGACGCCCGGGCCGAGCGCGCCGGTGACCTTCACTTCCATCGCCTTCGACTGCTTCAGCAGCAGGGTTTGCGTCGCCAGCACATGTTCGACTTCGGACGTGCCGATGCCGAAGGCCAGCGCGCCGACCCCGCCGTGGCAGGCGGTATGGCTGTCACCGCAGACGATGGTCGCGCCGGGCAGGGAGAAGCCCTGTTCCGGCCCGACGACATGGACAATGCCTTGTTCGCGGTCGGTCGCACCGATGTAGCGGATGCCGAATTGTGGCGCGTTCTGTTCCAGCGCGGCGAGCTGTTGGGCGCTTTCCTTGTCGGCGATTGGCAAGCGGTGGCCTGCTGCGTCGAGCCGCGCAGTGGTGGGCAAATTGTGGTCCGGCACCGCCAGCGTCAGTTCCGGGCGTCGGACGGTGCGCCCGCTCATCCGCAGAGCCTCGAAAGCTTGCGGGCTGGTCACTTCGTGCACCAGGTGGCGGTCGATATAGATCAGGCAGGTGCCATCATCCCGGCGCTCCACCACATGGGCGTTCCAGATCTTTTCGTAGAGGGTCGTCGGTTTGCTGGCCATGAGTGGCAATTAGTATTGTGCGAGCGGATTGCAAGCGGGCCAGTGCGCGAGAGGCTGGAGTGGTGGGGCGTTCGGTTGTATCAGCCGGGCGATGGACTGGTTCTTGCCCCTGCTGATCGTGCTGGCAGCCATGCTGGCGATGGAGGGCGTGGCGTGGAGCGCGCATAAATATGTCATGCACGGCTTCGGCTGGGGCTGGCACCGCGATCACCACGAACCGCATGATCATGTGCTGGAACGCAATGACCTCTATGCGCTGGTCGGAGCGGCGATGAGCATCGCGATGTTCGCGGCGGGCAGCCCGCTGGTGCTGGGCGCGGACTCATGGTGGCCGGGCACATGGATCGGGCTAGGCATCATGGGCTATGGCGTCATCTATACGCTGATCCACGATGGCCTCGTTCACCAGCGCTATTTCCACTGGGTGCCGAGGCGCGGCTATGCCAAGCGGCTGGTGCAGGCGCACAGGCTGCACCACGCCACCATCGGCAAGCAAGGCGGCGTCAGCTTCGGCTTCGTCTTCGCGCGCGATCCGGTGGTGCTGAAGGCCGAACTGGCGGAGCAGCGCCGTGCCGGGATTGCGGTGCTGCGGGAAGCCGAGCTGATCTAGCCCGCCAGCCGCGCGGCGTGTTCCTTCACCATCGCGATCATGTTGGGCACGCCCTGGGTGCGGTTGGAGCTGAGCTGGTTCCTGAGGTCGAACGGTTCCAGCGCCGCTGCGATATCCATCTGCGCCACTTCCACCGCCGGCCTGTCCTGTACGGCGGACAGTACCAGCGCGACGATGCCCTTGGTGATCGCGGCATTGCTGTCGGCCAGGAAATGCAGCCCGCCCGCGCCTTGCGTGGGATAAACCCAGACACTGGCCGAGCAGCCGCGCACCAGCGTGGCGTCGGTTTTCAGAGCATCGGGCATGGGCTCCAGCGAGCGTCCCAGTTCGATCAGCAGCCGGTAGCGCTCGTCGCCTTCGAGGAACTCATATTCCTCGCTGATGTCTTCCAGGGTTCGCATGGCGGGGCCTTTAGCGGCAGTGCGCGGTATCGGGAAGGGGCAGGGAGCGTGGTGGTGCGCACCCTTTGCGTAACCTGCGTGGTCATAATGCGTGGGCATAAGTGGAATCCACTATGTATTATTGCTTGTTAACCCATATTCCCCAGATGGACGCGAGATAATCTGGCAATTCTGGGAGGATAGTGTAGGTATATCAGTGTAATAGACGGACGTGAGGGCGGATTTGATGACGCACCTGTCGG
>CANJYE010000030.1 GCA_947479055.1 Erythrobacteraceae bacterium | reverse complement strand
GCTCTGACCGCGCGCGGCATCACCCCCTGCATCCCGCCAAAATCCAACCGCAAGGTCCAATATCACTACGACAAAGCGGTCTACAAAAAGCGGCACTTGATCGAAAACCTGTTCGCCAAAATCAAGGACTGGCGACGCATCCACACCCGATATGATCGCTGCGCCCACACCTTCACTCACGCCGACATTCTTGCCTATGGCGCGATCATTTATAATCTGTCCTATGACCGTCGCACGACCCTCGACCGGCTGATTGCCGCGCAGGCCATGGCCCGTGATGCATCGCTGATCACCCGGAACGGCAAGGACTTCAGGCCAATCGGCGGTCTGAAGCTGATCGAATGGGAAATGCCGCCAGACCTTTAGTCACCGGCACACGGCGGAACTGGGATAGGATCATGGCCGAGGATCGGACCTGATCGCCCCCTCTTCTTCAGAGGAGGGGGTTGGGGGTGGTGCCTGCGACCTCGCAAAAATTCGCTGCGCGAGCGATGCTTGCGGCATCGCCACCACCCCTGGCCCCTCCTCTGAAGAGGAGGGGGAAGAACGGCAGCCCACTCCCCCCATCCGCGTCCTGCGACAGGCTCATGACCACCGGCCCGTGCCCCTCCACCATCCTGCGGATCGCCCCCTCCCCGGTTCGGGGAGGATTATTCCTCGCCCATCCTGAGCGCCGCGATAAACGCCTCCTGCGGGATGCTGACGTTGCCGTACTCCCGCATCCGGGCCTTGCCCTTCTTCTGCTTTTCCAGCAGCTTCTTCTTGCGGCTGATGTCGCCGCCATAGCATTTGGCGGTCACATCCTTGCGCATCGCGCTGATCGTTTCGCGGGCGATCACCTTGCCGCCGATGGCGGCCTGGATCGGGATCTTGAACAGGTGGCGCGGGATCAGGTCCTTCAGGCGTTCGCACATGAGGCGGCCGCGTTCCTCGGCCACGGAGCGGTGGACGATCATGCTGAGCGCATCGACAGGATCGCCGTTGACCATGATCCCCATCTTGACCAGATCGCCTTCGCGCAGGCCGATCTGTTCATAATCGAAGCTGGCATAGCCGCGGCTGATGCTTTTCAGCCGGTCGTAGAAATCGAACACCACCTCGTTCAGCGGCAGCTCGTAGCCGACCTGGGCGCGCCCGCCGACATAGGTTAGGCCGGTCTGCACTCCGCGCCGGTCCTGGCACAGTTTGAGGATGGAGCCGAGATATTCGTCCGGCGTGTAGATCGTCGCCTTGATCCACGGTTCGTCGATCTGTTCGATCCGGCTGGGATCGGGGTAATCGGCGGGGTTGTGGAGCATGATCTCGCAGGCATCGTCAGTCTTGCTGGCGCGCAGCTGGATGCGATAGACCACCGATGGCGCGGTGGTGATCAGGTCGAGATCATATTCGCGGGTCAGCCGTTCCTGGATGATTTCCAGATGCAGCAGGCCGAGAAAACCGCAGCGGAAGCCGAAGCCGAGCGCGGCGGAGCTTTCCATCTCGAAGCTGAAGCTGGCGTCGTTGAGGCGCAGGCGGGCGATGCTTTCGCGCAGCTTCTCGAAATCGGCGGCATCGACCGGGAACAGCCCGCAGAACACCACCGGCTGGACTTCCTTGAAGCCGGGCAGCGCCTGCACCGCGCCGCCCTTGACCGTGGTGATGGTGTCGCCGACGCGGGCCTGCGCCACTTCCTTGATCTGGGCGGTGATGAAGCCGATCTCGCCGGGGCCGAGCTCGTCCAGCTGGTCGATCTTGGGGCGCATGCAGCCGACCCGGTCGATCAGATGCTCGGTCCCGCCGGCCATGAATTTGACGCTGAGACCCTTTTTGATCACGCCGTCGATCACCCGGACGAGGATGACCACGCCGAGATAGGGATCGTACCAGCTGTCGACCAGCATGGCGGTGAGCGGTGCGGCGCGGTCGCCCCTGGGCGGGGGGATGCGGGTGACGACCGCTTCCAGCACTTCGGCAATGCCGATGCCGGACTTGGCGGAGGTGAGGACGGCGTTGGAGGCATCGATGCCGATGATATCCTCGATCTCGGCGCGGACCTTCTCGGGCTCGGCGGCGGGGAGGTCGATCTTGTTGATGACGGGGACGATTTCGTGATCATGCTCGATCGACTGGTAGACATTGGCGAGGGTCTGCGCCTCGACCCCCTGCGCGGCATCGACCACCAGCAGCGCGCCTTCGCAGGCGGCGAGGCTGCGGGAAACCTCATAGGCGAAGTCGACATGGCCGGGGGTGTCCATGAGGTTGAGCTCGTAGGTCAGCCCGTCCTGCGCGGTGTAGTTGAGGCGGACGGTCTGGGCCTTGATGGTGATCCCCCGCTCGCGCTCGATATCCATGTTATCAAGGACTTGTTCGGACATCTCGCGGTCGGAAAGGCCGCCGGTGAACTGGATCAACCGGTCCGCCAGGGTCGACTTGCCATGGTCGATGTGGGCAATGATGGAGAAGTTTCGGATCAGGGAAAGTTCAGTCATAAGCGCGCCGTTAGCAGCGCGGCACCCGCCTGTCAGCAACTAGCGACAACCTATCCCATCGCCACCTTGGTCTGAATGAAGCACGGCGTCGAGATCTTCGACAGATCGAGCGGAGCGGGATGCATCGCGTTGGATCCAGGCCCCAATGCCGTCAGCGGCATGCCCGCCGCCGCCAGCGCATAGGGCGACACGCGATGGCGGGTATAGAGCCCGCCTGCGCCGTCGCTGACCAGCGGAGTTTCGAATTCCAGCCCCTGCACCGATTCCCGCGAGCGGCGGACGCTTGCGACCGCCAACTGACCCTCGCCAAGATCGAGCACGAACCGGGTTCCAACCGGGACATCAAGCAGGCCCTCGATCCGTGCGCCGGTACGCGAGAGGTCGCGCAGGACAACCTCGTAGCGATAATCCTCATGGATGATGCCGATCCGGCGATAAACTGTGCGGCGCTCAGAACGATAATGTTCGGGGCCGGTGGGCACGAATTCGAACTTGCCACATTCCAGCCGCTCGCACACCTCATCTTGTGGGAAGGCCTCGGAGTAGATGTAGCCCTGGATCGTCCCTGCTCCAAGTTCGCGCACGAGCTTGAGTTCGTCCATCGCTTCCACGCCTTCGGCGGTGGTCTCCATGCCCAGCGCCTTGGCCAGACTGATGATTGCTGAAATGATGGCGGCGTTGCTGGTGCTTGGTTCAGTGCAGCCGCGCACGAAACTCTGGTCGATCTTGATCTTGTCGAACGGTGCCTTGCGCAGATAGCTCATCGACGAATAGCCCGTGCCGAAATCGTCGAGCGCTAGCCGCACGCCAAGCTTCTTGAGCGCGCCGAACATCTTGTCGGTGGATTCAGTGTCGCCCATGAAGACGCTCTCGGTGATCTCCAGTTCCAGCCGCTCCGGATCGAGTTCCGAGGATGCCAGCGCATTGGCAACGATTGCCGGCAATCCAGCAGTCGCGAACTGGACCGCAGAGACGTTTACTGCCACCCGCAATCCGCCCGGCCATGCAACGGCATCCTCGCAAGCCTTGCGCAGCGCCCATTCGCCAAGGGAATTGATCAGGTTTGAATCCTCGGCAATCGGGATGAACACTGCCGGGCTGATCGCACCACGTTCTGGATGGTGCCAGCGCATCAATGCCTCGAAACCGCAAACGCGGTTATCCTCTGAACGGATAACCGGCTGGTAGATCCTGCTCGAGCTGGCGCCTCTCCTCTGCCTCTGAATGCAGATCGTCGGCGTAAAAATGGAAGCGCCCGCGCCCACCATCCTTGGCCGCATAAAGCGCAAGGTCGCAATTGCGGACCAGCGCCTCGCTCGTGACACCATGCTGGGGCGCGATGGCAATGCCGAGCGAAGCGCCGATCACCACCCGATGCCCTTCGATGGAATAGGGCTGCGAAAGAACATCAATTATCCGCTCTGCGAGGCGGGCCAGTTCCTCACGCGGTGACTCGCCTGGAATAATGACCTGAAATTCGTCGCCGCCAAGACGGCCGACCCGTCCCTGGGTGTCAACCACTCGCTCGAGCCGCTGCGAAACCTGCTTGAGCAGCGCATCGCCGGCGGGATGACCCAGAGTATCGTTTACCTGCTTGAACCGATCCAGATCGAGAAGAAAGACAGAGCACTCCCGTTGTCGTTCATGCGGTGCGTTGAGAATTTTCTCCAGAGTCTGCGACATCTGGAATCGATTGGCGAGACCGGTCAATGAATCAAAATGGGCAAGGCGCGATGCCTGCTGCTGCGATCGGCGCTTCTCGGTCAGGTCGTGACCAGACCCTCTGAAGCCGACAAAATTGCCGAACCCGTCATAAGTCGGACGCCCAGTAATCGACCACCAGCGCTCTTCGCCGCCATCAATTACCGCGGCGCGAACTGCCAGTTCCTGGAAGGAGGAGCGGGCATTGAGATGGAAGGCCAGCGTTCGCTCACCCTCCTGCCCATCTTCGCCGAGGTCGAACAGGTCCGTAAAGGAACGACCAAGCAACCGGTTGAGAGAGACACCCAGCGATCGGGCGACAACCGGCGAGACGTAGGTCAGCAGGCGCCTGCGGTCCGTTTCCCAGAACCAGCCCTGCCCCATTTCCTCGAAGTCGCGCAGCAATTCCTCGGCCCGGCGGCTGACCCGCACCATACTCTCGGCCTTCGCCTTGGCCTCGCCCGATAGCTGGACCTGGCGGTAACTGGCTCCAATCGCAGCAGGAAGGCAGGCCGCCAGCACGACCATGGAAGTAACCGAACCCTCGATAACCGCCAGCGGGGCCCATCCGGCCAGATGAATTGTCAGCAGGGAGTGATGTCGACCACTCTGCAAGATGCTGCCCACCCCGGTTACAAGCACGATAGAACCAACCACCAGACGCCAGTCGAGCCCGCCCGTCTTTGCCCACAGAGCCATTGCCATGCCGACGATCATCACCGGCACGGCAACTGTCGATACCAGCAGGAGAACCCTGGCCCAAACCGGAATTTCAGGCCGCCGTTCGGCTTCGATAGGAACCCGGGCGAAGCCGGTGATCAGCAGGGCAATCGATAGCAGAATGGCTACGTCGAGTGGCGGAAGGGAGAGGCTGGTCAGCCCGGCAATAATTACTACCACACCGAAGGCGTATGCCATTAGCTTCCAGTGCGGCGATATCTGCCCAGAGCGATTCACACCGCGCCAGCCCTGCTCGCGATTGGGCAAGGGGAAGTCGCTCGCCTGATCCGGGAGAAAGTCCTGGAATTCCTCAGAAATCTCGGACGGCAGTTCAACAGCCTTGGCGGAGGATCGGGGATTTCTTGCACGCGCGATCACTTCACCGCCCGGAAGGGCAGGTGTGCGTGCCTTTTGCTCACCAGAAGCAGGCACCGGAACATTCTCGAGATAGCTCCCGCCCATGGGATCGCTTCTGGACCAGATGGTTTTGAAAAAGCGTTAATTCAGCGATCATCAGAGACCGGAGTTCGGTGTTTTTTCAGCAGCTGCGCAAAGAAGCTCCGCACATAGTTGAATTGGCTTCGACGGCAGTGCATGGTCAGCGTTCGGCCGGAGGTATCGACAAGAGGGGCAGCATGACAAGATGCGCGAGCGAGCAGCCCCCAGGCGGCATTGCGCGGGAGTCCGCCCTGCCGTGACAGATTCTTGTTATTCGATGGAAATTATAGGTCGTCGGCGCATTCGCGTAAGTCGCTGGAACTGGCATCTTGCTGACCGGCAGGTTCCGCTGCTGATGTTCAATGGCATCGGCATGAATATGGAAGTCCTCGCCCCGCTGGCCGCTCAACTGGCGGAGCGACCCGTGCTGATGTTCGATGCGCCCGGGATCGGCGATTCGCCCGAGCCGCTGGTGCCCTATACCGTCGGCATGGCTGCCGCATGGGGGGCACAATTGCTCGACCGCTTCGCGATCGAAAAGGCCGATGTGCTAGGCTTTAGCTGGGGAGGCGCGATCGCGCAGCAGATGGCGATCCGCCATGGCCGGAAGGTCAATCGGCTGGTGGTGGCGGCCATAGGCCCGGGACTGCCGATGGCTCCCGGCAAGCCGGCGATCCTAACACATCTGGCCGATCCGCACTGGCTGCGCGACCTGCGCGAACATCCCAAGCGGGTCGCATTTCTCGGGCTTGGCGGCAGCGATCGCGCGGTACTGACCGGCGCATTTCTGAAGCGGCTCAAGCTCCCAGGCACGCGCGGTTACCTCTACCAGTTCGGAGCGCTGTGCGGATGGAGCAGCGCGCTGGCGCTGCCGTTCCTCAACAAGCCGACGCTGGTGGTAATGGGCGAGGATGACCAGATTGTGCCGCTCGCCAATGGCCGCCTGCTGGCCGCGCTGATCCCCGGCGCGAGGCTTGAGGCGATCAGCGGGGCCGGGCATCTGCTAATGTTCAGCCACCAGCCCGAGTTCCTGCGCCTCTTGCGCGAATTCCTCGGTTCGGACAAAGAATTGCACAAGCGCGCCGCCTGAGCGGTGCAGCTCGAGTTGGGAGAAGACATTCATGCGCCATGTGGCAATCATCGGCTCCGGCCCGGCCGGCTATTACACGGCCGAAGCAGCCCAAAAGCAGTGGGGCGACGATGTACGGGTAGATATCTTCGACCGTCTACCAGTGCCTTACGGCCTGATTCGCACCGGGGTGGCGCCGGATCACCAGTCGATCAAGGGCGTGTCCAAGCGCTATGAGTCGGTCTCAATGGCCGCCAATTCGCGCTTCCTCGGTAATGTCACCATTGGCGAAGATGTCTCGATCGCCGAGCTGCAGGAACTCTACGATGCGGTCGTGCTGGCCACCGGCGCGCCGAACGACAAGATGCCCGGCCTGCCCGGCGAGAACCTCGGCAATGTCTTCGGCAGCGCGACCTTTGTCGGTTGGTACAATGGCCATCCCAATTTTGCGAAGCTCAACCCCCAGCTGTCGGGCAAGACCGCCGTGGTGATCGGCAACGGCAATGTCGCGCTGGACGTCGCGCGCATTCTCGCCAAGACCCGGGCCGAATTCGCCGGCAGTGACATTGTCGGCCACGCGCTGGACCTGCTGGATTCATCCAAGCTGGAGCGGATCGTAATCCTTGGCCGTCGCGGGCCGCACCAGATCGCCATGACCCCCAAGGAACTGGGCGAACTGGGCCACCTCACCCGGGCCTGCCCCCGCGTCGATCCGGCCGACCTGCCCGACGAAGGCGAAGACGCGCTGCTCGAACCCGGCCAGCGCAAATCGGTCAACCATCTCCGCAGCTTCGCCGCGATTCCCGAAAGTCACCGCGCCGACATGGCGATCGAGATCGAATTCGATTTCTTCGCCGCGCCCAAGTCGATCATGGGCAGCGATGGCAAGGTCACGGCGGTCGAAGTCGAGCGGACCCGGCTGGAAGGCGGCCGCGCGGTCGGCACCGGGGAAATCTACGAAATTCCCGCCGATATCGTGGTGGCCTGCATCGGCTACCAGACATCGCCGATCCCCGGCGTGCCATTCGAGGAGAATGCAGGCCGCTTCGCCAATGCCGAAGGGCGCATCCTCCCCGGCCTCTATTGCGTCGGCTGGGCCAGACGCGGCCCGTCCGGCACGATCGGCACCAACCGTCCCGACGGATTCTCGGTGGTGGAAAAGATCGCCGAGGATATCGGCAACGGTGGCGGCAAGAAGGGCAGTGCAGGCTTTGACGCCATCGCCGCCGCGCGCAAGCTCGACATCGTCGAATTCCACGACTGGCAGAAGATCGACCAGGCCGAAGTCCAGCGCGCCCGCGAAGGCGCGCCACGCGAAAAGTTCGTGCGGGTGGAGGACATGATCGGGGCGGCGGGGCTGGAATAGGCACCCGCCCGTTCCCTCTCTCCGTCGTGGGAACATTTGCCAGCCATACATGTGAAGTGGTATGTTACGGTTGCTGCGCTGAGTGCCTTGTGACCGGGACCGCAAGCGTGATGCAACGATAGCGCCAAACTCGCAGCGATTGGTTGTTGCCATGCGCCTGCTCATCCCGCGACCGGGAGAGCAACCATGAGAATGATTGGCGAAGAGGTCCATGTCGAAACGGACGAAGCGCGCTCCGGCGCGACGCCCCATATCATGCGCTATGTGCTGGCGATCAGCCTGATCCTGGCGATCCTCGCCATGTCGGCCATCTGGATCACGCGTGCGCTTTCCCTGCTGCCAGATCGTGCGCCCGTGACGGCGGAAGAGCACGCACTGGGCGGTTAGGCGAGAAGCCCGCGCGAGGCCGTGGCCCCCAAATAACCCTTTCCGCTTGCGGGAGGGGTCGGGCGTGGGCCTAAGGCAGCCTAAACCCGCATAGGCATCAGCACATAGAGCGCCGCGCTCTTGTCATCCTTTCGGATCAGGGTGGGGGAGCCCGCATCGGCGAGGTGCAGTTCGACCGAATCGCCTTCGATCTGCCCGAGGATGTCCTTCAGATAATTGGCGTTAAAGCCGATCTCGAAGGCTTCCGAGCGATAGTCGGCCGGCAGTTCCTCTGCGGCGGTGCCGTTGTCGGGCGAGGTGACGGACAGCGTCACCCGATCCGGTTCCAGCGCCATCTTGACCGCGCGGGTTTTTTCGGTGGCGATGGTCGCCACGCGATCAACCCCTTCGAAGAAGCTGCGCGGATCAAGCTTCAGGAGCTTGTCGTTGCCGGTCGGGATCACCCGGCTGTAGTCGGGGAAAGTCCCGTCGATCAGCTTGCTAGTCAGCACAACGCCACCTTCGCCGCCCAGAGTGAAGCGGATCTTGCTGGCCGAAAGATCGACCTCGACATTGCCGTCCAGCGCCTCTTCCAGCAGCTTGCGCAGTTCTCCCACAGCCTTTCGGGGGACGATCACGTCGGGCATCCCTTCGGCCCCGTCGGGCCGGGCAATGGTGTAGCGCGCGAGACGATGGCCATCGGTAGCGGCGGCCTTCAGCACCGGCCCGCCGCTTCTGGCGGCATCATCGGAGACATGGAGGAAAATGCCGTTGAGGTAATAGCGGGTTTCTTCGGTGCTGATCGCGAAGCGGGTGCGGTCGATCAGTTCAGCGAGAGTGCGCGCGCCGATCTCGAAGCTGGTTGGCAGATCGCCCTGCACAATCATGGGGAAATCGTCGCGCGGCAAGGTTGGCAGCGAGAAGCGGCTGCGCCCGGCCTTCACCACCATCCTGTTGTCGGCGGCTTCGAGGCTGACCTGGCTGCCATCGGGCAGCTTTCGGGCGATGTCGAACAGCAGATGCGCCGACACAGTGATCGCGCCGGGGCTGTCGACCGAAACGGCGGCGAGGCTTTCCACCACCTGCAAGTCAAGGTCGGTCGCCATCACCCGCACGCGCCCGTCCGCGCTCGCCTCGATAAGGACGTTGGACAGGATCGGAATGGTGTTGCGGCGCTCCACCACCGACTGGACATGGGACAGGCACCGCAGGAGCGTGGCGCGTTCGATGGTGGCCTTCATCGGTCTTCGGATCCCCCTTGCGTCGCGCGCGTGGCAGGATTGCCCGGCGAGCGGCTGGAATTCACGGTTCAATCCTTAGCGCGGGAGCCACTGGCAGCAAGGCGGAAGCTGCACCCATGGCCCGAATCTGGGGATAAATGGACGGGAAATCCCGCCCCGTCGGGCCCCGTCACCCCGGCCCCTTCACCCCAGCATCGCCATGCCGCCGTTCACATGCAGCGTCTGGCCGGTGATATAGCCCGCTTCCCATGACGCGAGATAGGCCACCGCTGCGCCGATATCCTCGCCCTCGCCCATCCGGCCCATCGGGATCTTCGCGTTGATCGCGCCTTTCTGGGCGTCGTTCAGCTGGTCGGTCATCGCCGTGCGGATGAAGCCAGGGGCGACGCAATTGACAGTGATTCCGCGCGTGGCGATTTCCTGGGCAAGGCTTTTCGACATGGCGGTCAGCCCGCCCTTGGCGGCGGCGTAGTTCATCTGCCCCGGATTACCGGCTGCGCCGACCACGCTGGTGATGGTCACGATCCGGCCAAACCGGGCCTTCATCATCGGCTTCACCGCCGCGCGCATCAGCCGGAAGGCGGCTTCGAGGTTGATCCGGATCACCTCGTCCCACTCCTCGTCCTTCATCCGCAAAGCCAGATTGTCGCGCGTGATGCCCGCATTGTTGACGAGGATGTCGATCTTGCCGAGCGTATCGACGGTGGCCGGGATCAGGTGCTCGACCTGTTCCTTGTTCGACAGGTCGCAGGTGATCTCGACATGGTCATGCCCGAATTCATCGTTCAGTTCCTCGCGAAAGGAGCGCAGTTTCGAGGGGTTTGAACCGGACAGCGCCAGCCGCGCGCCCTGCTGCGCCAGCCCCCGCGCAATCGAAGAACCGATCCCCCCGGACGCGCCGGTAACCAGTGCGGTCATGCCTGTCAGGTCGAACATGCTCAAAGCTCCTTCACCAGCGCTTCTATATCATCCATCGTGATCGCGCTTGTCACCGATACGTCCTGAACGGTGCGTCCGATCATCGGGCCAAGCACCTTGCCGCCCAGTTCGACGAAGCGTTCCACCCCGGCCGCCTGCATCGCAAGCACACCCTCGCGCCAGCGGACGCGGCCGCAGACCTGTTCGACCAGCAGGCGCTGTTCTTCCGCCGCGTCGCTGACCGCGCTGGCGGTGACATTGGCGAAAACCGGCAGGCGCAGCGCCCGGACCGGTGTCGCGGCCAGCGCTGCTTCCATCGCTTCGGCGGCGGGTTGCATCAGCTGGCAGTGGAACGGCGCGGAGACCGGCAGCAGCACGCCGCGCTTGATGCCGTGATCCTTGACCATGGCAATCGCCCGCTCGATCGCCTCGCGGTGGCCGGACAGGACCACCTGGGTCGGATCATTGTCATTGGCGACAGTGCACACCTGCCCTTCGGCGGCGGCATCGGCCAGGGCTTGCGCCTTTTCGATATCGGCACCGAGCAGTGCGCACATCGCGCCCACGCCCACCGGCACGGCAGCCTGCATCGCCTGCCCGCGCAGCTTCAGCAGCCGGGCCGTATCGGCCAGTGAGAAGGACCCGACGGCGCACAGCGCGGTATATTCGCCAAGGCTGTGGCCTGCGACATAGTCGCCCTTTGCCGCCAGCGAGATGCCGCCTTCCTTCTCCAGCACCCGCAGCACGGCGATGGCATGGGCCATGATCGCAGGCTGGGCGTTTTCGGTCAGGGTCAGCACATCTTCCGGCCCGTCGCGCATGATCGCGCTCAGCTTCTGGGACAGGGCGTCATCCACTTCCTGGAAGACTTCGCGCGCCACCGGGCTTGCCGCCGCCAGCTCGCTGCCCATGCCAACCTTCTGGCTGCCCTGTCCGGGAAATACGAAAGCTCTCATCCATCACTCTCCTTGGCATGGCGCGCGCCCTATGGGCTGGCGACCGCTTTCTCAAGTCCCGAAGGGGACGATCCTGTTGGCAGCATCATGGCCGATGTCTGCCACTCCCAGATAGGGAATGCCCGAGCTTGCGCACCAATGCCGGGCGATTTCCTCGGGTGTCGCGCCAAAGGGCCTGTCATTCTCCGGCACATCGCTGACCCGACCCAGTCGCAGCCCGGCAATGCCCGCCAGATGAGCGGTGAGGTGGAAGAACAACCGGTCGACCGCATAGAGATGCTCAGCCACTTCTTCCACCATCACCACATGGCCGAAAAGATCGGGCATCAGCGCCGTGCCGACCAGCATCGCCAGCGTCGTCAGGTTGAAGGCCACCGCTGGGCGGCCGTCAAGCGAGGGTTCCAGCCCGGACCGATCGCCCGAGAGATAGCCCAGCGCACGGCGCACGGCATGCTCCCCGCCGTCACGGCGGATGTCGGTCACCATCGGCCCGTGAACCGGGCGGCCAATGCCGGCGCGATAGAGCGCTGCCAGCAGATAGCCGCCGTCGGAATAGCCAAGGTATATCTTGTCCAGCGCCGCCTCGTTCATCCCCGCCATCGCCGCTTCGGCAATGCGGTTGGAACCATAGCCGCCCTTCGCCAGCCACACCGCGTCGAATCCCGGATCGTTGGCGCAATCCAGCAATGCGGCAAGGCGCTGCGGGTCCGTCCCGGCGAAATGCCCCTCCTCAGCGAAGCATTGTTCGTGGTAATATAGTTCCAGCGTGGGGAATTCCCGCTCAGCCAGTGCGCGCACAAGCTCCGCCTGTTCGCGGGTGATTGGCGTTGCTGGTGCGCAGATGGCGATGCGTTGGGTCACATCCCCTTCCTAGCGATGTTGTGTTGTCGCGCACAACTGCATACCTGAGGCACCATGAAAGACGCTGCTTCCGATCTCACTGCACATCCATGGTTCTTCTGCGGCGTCGGCGGCTCGGGCATGTTGCCGCTGGCATTGATCCTCAGGGGTCATGGCGCCACCATCGCCGGATCGGACCGCAGCCGCGATCAGGGCCGGACCCCTGAGAAATTCGCCTGGCTTGAGAGCCTCGGCTTCACCCTGTTCCCGCAGGACGGCAGCGGCATCACTTCGCCCGCGCAGGTGCTGATCGCCTCTGCGGCCGTGGAAGATACCGTGCCCGAGATGGTTCGCGCAAGCGAACTGGGCTGCGTACGGATGAGCCGGGCGGAGCTGCTATCCACACTGTTCAACCTCGCGCCGTGCGCGATCGCAGTGGGCGGGACCAGCGGCAAATCCACTGTCACCGGCATGCTCGGCTGGATCATGACTCACGCGGGCCGCGATCCCACGATCATGAACGGCGCGGTGATGAAGAATTTCGCCAGCCCGGACGCGCCTTTCGCCAGCGCGCGGGTCGGTTCGGGCGATATCTTCGTCAGCGAGGTGGATGAGAGCGACGGATCGATCGCGCTCTATCGCCCGGCGGTAGCTGTGCTGCTTAATGTCAGCCTCGACCACAAGAGCATGGACGAACTGCGCGCGCTGTTCGGCGATTTCCTGACGGTATCGATCCGCGCGGCCATCAATATCGATGATCCGGAATGCCGCGAGCTGGCCGCGCTGGGTCAGGGCGTCATCACTTTCGGTATCGACGATCCCGAAGCGATGGTCGGGATCGAGCCTGGAAGCATGGTAGATACGCAGACCCTGACCGCGGCGCAGGTGATCGATCGGCGCGATGGGCTGCGCCATTCGCTGATCCTGCCTGTGCCCGGCCGCCATAATCTCGCCAATGCGCTCGCCGCGATCGCCGGGGCCAGTGCGGCGGGCGTGCCAGTGGCAGAGGCCGTCAGCGCGCTGGCCAGCTATGCCGGGCTGGCCCGCCGCTTCGATATCCTTGGCAACACGACGACCGGCATCAGCGTGATCGACGATTTCGGACATAATCCGGAAAAATGCGCAGCCACGCTGCGTACGCTGAAAAGCCACCCTGGCCGGGTGTTCGCCTTCTTCCAGCCGCACGGCTACGGCCCCTTGCGGCAGATGGGCCATGAACTGGCAGCAACATTTGCGCGCGAATTGGGGCCCGAGGACATCACCATCCTGTGCGACCCGGTCTATTTCGGCGGCACGGTCGACCGCAGCGAGGGGAGCGAGCGGATCGTCGAGCTGATCCGGCAAGCCGGTGGCGAGGCCGAGCACATCCCCTCGCGCGATGAGTGTGCGGAGCGGATCATTGCCCTCGCCCGGCCCGGCGACCGGATCGTCATCATGGGCGCGCGCGACGATACGCTGACCGCCTTTGCCCGTAGCCTGCTGGAGCGGCTGGACTGACCGGCAAGTGCCGCCCCACGTAGTACCGCTTAGGGCAATTTTTCCGCCTGTTTAGTCATGGCTCGGCTAATACCGGCAAATGAGCGACGCCACGCCATTGGATCATACCGGCCAGATCGGTCGCCGCGCGAGTGCCCGGGTCCGTCTCGGCATTCCGGCCAAATTGCTGCTGCTCGGCAGAAACGCGCGCTGCCTGCTCGACAACCTTTCATGCCACGGTGCGCTGCTGACCATGGACGAGCCGCCCCGGTCAGGCGATTCCGCAGTTCTCCAATGCGAAGAGCTTGAAGCCTTTTGTGCCGTGACAAGGGTCGAAGGCAGGACATGCGCGGTGCAGTTCCTGCCCGCCCTGGACCAGCAAAACGTTAGCGGCATGCGCTCGGTCGCGGATCATTATGCCGAGCATATGCGGGAAGAAATCGAGGACCACGCCCGCAACTGGGTGGTCGGCACCAGAAATCTCTAGCCCCGCGGCTTGTACTTCAGCGCATTGAAGACCACGAAATGGCCAATGCCAGGTGTGTTTGCCGCGTCAAACACAGTCTCGTCGAAATATTCGAACGCCCCTCCCAATTCCCGGTCGATTTCTTCCTCGCTGAGGGTCAGGCGCATGATCAGCGGCAGGCCGGTGCTCTCGGCGGCGGCATTGGCGGCGTCGAAATCGTCCACCGCATGCGCCAGCGCATAGACCCCCTCCCCGCGCTTCTCGAGGAACTCGCGCAGGGCAATGGCGGTGGGTGTGTCCGATCCGGCAATGGGCGAGGTCAGCTCGATACCCACCCGCCAGCATGCGGCAACCGCAATCCCCGACGGGCCGCTGATCGCCTCGCCCGCGCGGCGCATGGTGGTGCCGTAAAGCTTCTCGTAGATCGGCTGCGACACGTCGAGATCGTGCACGGCAATGCCGACATGGTGCAATCTGGCTTTCATGACGATCCCTCTTCTCGATAATCCGGGCTACTTACACTGCCCTTGCAGCCGCTTCCACCCTTGCATTCCGCCGCAAACCCGCTAATGGCCCCGCTTCCCGGTCGGACCTGTCACAGGATCAGCCGGGAGACGCAGAAAGCCGGAGAGGCCCCGCGATGGTCGCGGACAAGCCAGCGATCGGCACGAAACGAAAGGAAAAGCGCCCATGCCGCTGTACGAGCATGTGTTCCTGGCGCGCCAGGATCTGAGCCAGGCTCAGGTCGATGCGCTCGCCACCACCGCCACCGAGATTGTCGAAGCCAACGCGGGCAAGGTCACCAAGACCGAGACCTGGGGCCTCAAGAACCTCGCCTACAAGATCGATCGCAACCGCAAGGCGCATTTCGTCCTGCTCAACATCGAAGCCCCGGCCGGAGTCGTCGCCGAGCTGGAGCGCCAGACCGCCATCAACGAAGACGTGATCCGCTGGCTCACCGTCAAGGTTGAAGAGCATGAAGGCGGCCCTTCGGTGATGATGCGCAAGAACGACCGCGACCGCCGCGTGCGTCGCGACCGCGAGGAGGACTGATCCATGGCACGTCCCTTTTTCCGCCGCCGCAAGTCCTGTCCGTTCTCGGCCAAGAATGCGCCGAAGATCGACTACAAGGACATCCGCCTGCTCCAGGGTTTCATGTCCGAACGTGGCAAGATCGTCCCGAGCCGGATCACCGCCGTTTCCGCCAAGAAGCAGCGTGACCTTTCCAAGGCAATCAAGCGCGCCCGTCACCTGGGCCTGCTGCCCTACATCGTGAAGTAAGGAGCGGATATCATGCAAATCATCCTGCTCGAACGTATCGAGAAACTGGGAACCATCGGCGATGTCGTAACCGTGAAAGACGGTTACGCCCGCAACTTCCTGCTTCCCAATCGCAAGGCGCTGCGCGCCAATGACGCCAACCGCAAGGTGTTCGAAGCCAACCGTGCGCGCCTTGAAGCTGAAAACGCTTCTCGCCGCAGCGATGCCGAAAAGCATGGTGAGACCGTGGCCGGTGCTGAAGTGGTGCTGATCCGCGCATCTTCCAACTCCGGCCAGCTCTATGGTTCGGTCAGCGTGCGCGACATCGTCGAATCGCTGAACACCCAGGGCCACAAGATCGGCAAGAACCAGGTTATCCTGGAACACCCGATCAAAACGATCGGTCTGTTCAATGTCCGCGTCGCCCTGCACCCGGAAGTATCCGTGACGATCAAGGCCAACGTCGCCCGTTCGGACGACGAAGCCGAGCTGCAACGCAAGGGCGTCGACGTGATGGCGGCGATCTTCGAGGCAGAAAACGTGTCCAGCGGCTTCACCGAAGTCCAGGATCGCAGCCTCGAACCGGGCGAAATCCCGGCCGACATGCTAGAAGACAGCGGCGAAGGCGAAGCCTGACCTCTGCCGCAAGGCTCCTGACAAAGGGGCGCCCCGTTTCGGCGGCGGCGCCCTTTTTGTTTCATGGGCCAGAGAGAAACCGCACGATCGCCTCGCTCAGTTCCGGCCGCGTGACCGAGCTCATATGCGTGCCGGTAACCCATTCGAGCCGCGCATCGGGCAAGGCGGCGGCGAGTGCTTCGGGCGAGCCATTGTCGCGGTCATCCTCGCCGCACAGCACCAGTGTCGGCATGGCGATCCCGGCAAGGGCAGCGGGGACGATGTCCTCGACCGACAGCAGCAACAGCCGCGCTGCGACCCGGTCGACCTTCATCGACTTCATGAACTGCACAGCCATGAAGGTCGGATCGCCATGGCGAACCTCGCCAAAGCGGTCGATCGCATCGAGGAAGAAGGCGGCGCGCCCGGCCCAGCCGGCCAGCCCTTCCAGCCCCATCCCGCCCAGCACAAGCCGTCGCGGTCGCAGCCCAGCCACCACGCCGCGCGCCGCCGTGCGCGCACCGAGCGAGAACCCGGCCAGATCATAATCCGTCAGCCCCAGCGCCTCCACCAGAGCGGCAAGATCGCGCACCAGCACGTCGGGCGGCCACGCCTCCGGCTCATGCGGCGCGGCGCTGGCACCATGGGCGCGCAGATCGGGCATAATCGCCTCGAATCCGGCCGCCGCAAGTCGCTCGGCATGACCGAATCGAATCCAGTTCATCTGTGCGCTGGAGAAAAGTCCGTGCAGCAGCAAAACCGGTCTCCCTGCCCCCAGCCTATGAACGGCGAGTTCCCGTCCGTCGAAGGTGTAGACAATTTCGCTGCGCAGTTCCGGTTCGGTCATTCGGGGACTGTTAATCGCGAATGCGAGTTAAGATAAGAGCGAACGCGACCTTGCCAGACGGACGGATTCGGTCAATGGAGTCAGCCAAAGCACTTCGCGCGAGCACGGCGCGCGTGGTGCTGGTCAGGATATCAACGCCGCCAGCGCGCGGCGCGAGCAGAATGGTGAGACAGAATGGCAGACGCCGAACCGCAGGTTGCCGAAGGAAATCAGGCTGACAGTAACAATGGCGAACTGACCCAGCGCGGCGGCAAGCGTCGGCTGATCATGTTTTCCGTGCCGATCCTGCTGGTCATCGGCGGATTGCTTTACTGGTGGAGCCTGCAAGGCAAGGTTTCGACCGAGAACGCCTATGTGAAGCTCGACAAGGTCTCGATTGCGCCGGAAGTGACCGGTCCGCTCGTCGAGGTGTTCGTGCGCGAGAATGACGAGGTCAAACGGGGCCAGTTGCTGTTCCGGATCGATGCCGAGCCGTTCCAGGTCAAGAAGGCCGAAGCCAACGCCGAACTCGCGACCGCACAGGCAGATGTCACTGCTTTGGCCAACGACCCCTCCTTCTCCGGTGCCGATGTGGCCGATGCCCGCGCCGACATCACGCTCGCCAAGGCCACGCTCAGCCGCCAGCGCGCGCTTTGGGAGCATGGATTCACCACAAGGGCGGATTTTGACGCGGCCCAGCATGCTGTCTCCCAGGCAGAGGCGAAGTTGAGCCTCGCCGTGGCCGAGCAACAGGAGGCCCGCGCCAAGCTGGCCAGCGGCGCGGCCGTTCCCGGCGAAAACCCGCGGATCGCGATGGCCCGTACCCAGCTGGAAAATGCCGACCTCAACCTGCGCCGCACCGAAGTGCGCGCGCCGATGTCCGGCCGGGTGGGCGAGGCGGACCGGCTCCAGCCGGGCCAGTTGATGATCTCCGGCTTGCCCGTGCTGACCATCGTGGTCAGCGACAGCGCCTATGTCGAAGCAAACTTCAAGGAAACCCAGCTGACCCAGATGAAGGTCGGACAGCCCGCGCAACTGCGTTTCGATGCTTATCCCGATGTCGAGTTGAGGGGCCATGTCGCTTCGATCGGCAGCGGCACGGGCTCTGAATTCTCAGTGCTGCCCGCGCAGAATGCCACGGGCAACTGGGTCAAGGTGACGCAACGCGTACCTGTGCGGATCAAGATAGACGGAAAGGCTCCGTTCCGCCTCATCGCCGGCCTCTCCACCCATGTGACGGTCTTTACCGACGGCAGGAAAAACTGATCCCGTGTCTTCCGCCGAAGGCACGGCCGACGGGGGAGGAGTCGCAAGCGCAGCCGCACCTGCCGACGTAGCCGTCCTACCGACCCGCTTCCACGGGTTGGTCGTGGCCGGGATCATGCTGGCGACGATCCTGCCGCTGCTCGACACGACCATCGCCAATGTGGCGATCCCACACATGCAATCGGCGCTCAGCGCCACACCGGAATCAGTGATGTGGGTGCTGACCAGTTACATCATCGCCCACGCGGTCGCGATGCCGCTGACCGGATGGCTGTCCGACCGGATCGGATCGCGCCAGCTGTTCCTCTATTCCACTGCCGGCTTCATCTTCACCTCGATGCTGTGCGGGATCGCCCAGAACATCGAGCAGATGGTTATCTACCGCACCCTGCAAGGTATTGCCGGGGCGTTCATCATGCCTTTGAGCCAGAGCCTTCTGCTCGACGTCAGCCGCCCCAGCCGCCATCCCCAGATGATGACGATCTGGGGCTTTGGCGCGGTGCTGGGACCGATCATGGGACCGCTAGCCGGTGGCTGGATCACCGAGAATTGGGACTGGCGCTGGGCCTTCCTGGTCAATGTCCCGCTCGGCCTGATTTCGCTGCTGGTGCTGTATTTCACCTTGCCCGGCCACCCGAAGAAACGTCGGCCGTTCGATCTTACCGGCTTCGTCCTGGTCGGGCTGTGCATGGCCTCGTTCCAGCTGATGCTCGACCGGGGCCAGCAGGTCGACTGGTTCGATGCGCTGGAGAGCTGGATCTACCTGTTCATTGCCCTGTCGACGCTGTGGATGGCAATCGTCCATCTGGCGACAAGTTCCAATCCGCTGTTCGACCGCGCGCTGTTTCACGATGTCAACTTCCTGATCGCGTTCATCTTCATGATGGTGGTCGGCATGGTGATCTATGCCACTGCCGCGCTGCTTGCGCCGATGCTGCAGGTGCTGTTTCACTTCACTGCCTATGACACCGGGGTGGTGATCGCCCCGCGCGGGATTGGCGCGATGATTGCCATGCAGTTCGCCAACCGGATGATCTCCCGCGGAGTCGATCCGCGCCTGCCGATCACTCTGGGCTTCGGCTTCGCGATCTGGTCGCTATACGCCATGTCCGGCTGGACACTGGAAGTCTCGCTGCCGCAGTTCCTGTGGACGGGCGTGGTGCAGGGCCTGGGGATTGGCTTCATCACCATGCCGATCTACATCGTCGCCTTCGCCACGCTGGCACCGCGCCTGCGCACCGATGCGGCCGGATTGCTCAACCTGTCGCGACTGATGGGTTCGTCAGTGATGATTTCGGTGGTGACAACCTTGCTTGCCCGCTCCGTGCAAACCAGCCACAGCGACATGGGTGGCCATATCAACGCTTCGGCCAGCGCCATCATCGACACCGCCACGGCCGGGCAGTTTCGCGAATTCAGCGAGAGCGCATTGCGCATGGTCGATGCCGAGATCAACCGGCAGGCGGCGATGATCGGCTATGTCAACGATTTCTGGCTGATCATGTGGCTGACTGTCGCTGCAGCCCCTCTGATCCTGCTCGTCCGCCGGGCCGGATCGCCACCGCCCGCCGCCGCCAAGCCTCTGGCCACTGCTCCAGAACCATCCTGATGCCTGCCGACGTCGCGGTCCTGCATTCCAAGAACTACAGGCTGCTGCTGGTCGGCGTCATGCTTGCCGCGATGATGCCGCTGGTCGACACGACCATCGCGAATGTCGCCATCCCGCATATGCAATCGGCGTTGGGGGCGACGCCTGAATCAGTGATGTGGGTGCTGACCAGCTATATCATCGCCCATGCCGTGGCGATGCCGATCACCGGCTGGCTGTCTGACAGGATAGGCTCGCGCCAGTTGCTGCTGCTATCGGTGGGGCTGTTCGTGATCACCTCGATGCTGTGCGGGATTGCCCGTTCGCTGGAGGAGATCGTGCTGTTCCGCGCTTTGCAGGGCATGTTCGGCGCGTTCATCGTGCCGCTGGGCCAGACCGTCATTCTCGATACGACCCGCCCAAGTCGGCACACGCAGGTTATGGCGGTGTGGAGCTTCGGGATGGTGATCGGCCCGATCCTGGGGCCGTTGGCAGGCGGCTGGCTGACCGAGAACTACGACTGGCGCTGGGTGTTCTACGTCAACCTGCCGATCGGCGCGGCCACCTTCGCAATCCTGTTGATGACCCTGCCCGGGCATCCCCAGCGCAGGCGGCGCTTCGACCTGACCGGCTTCACCCTGGTCGGTACATTCCTCGCCTCGCTGCAACTGCTGCTGGACCGGGGCAGCCATGTCGACTGGTTCAACGCCGCCGAATGCTGGATTTACCTGATCATCTGCCTTTCCACCCTGTGGATGTCGGTGGTCCATATCGCCACCGACAAAAGTCCGATATTCGACCGGGCGCTGTTTCGCGATGCGAACTTCCTGGTTGCCTTCTGTGTCATGGTGCTGATCGGGGTCGTCATCTATTCGACCGCAGCGCTGTTCCCGCCGATGCTGCAGGGCCTGCTGGGCTACAGCGCGCTCGACACCGGCCTGCTTCTTGCTCCGCGCGGGCTGGGGGCTATGCTGGCCCTGCCGATCGGGCAGACTATGCTGAGAAAGGGGTATGACCCGAGGATCACCGTGGGTATGGGCTTCGTGTGCATGATCGCTTCCCTTTATTACACCACCCACTGGTCCATGGACGTTTCTCGCTTCGAGATCCTGTGGACCGGGCTGGTGCAGGGACTGGGCGTATCATTTGTCTCATTGCCGGTGTTCATGATCGCCTTCACCACGCTCGAGCCGCGCTTGCGCACCGATGGTGGCGGGCTGCTGACCTTGTCGCGAATGGTCGGATCGTCGGTGAGCATTTCGATTGCCATGGCGGTCTATGCCCACAATTTGCAGGTAAGCCATTCGGACCTCGCTGCCACCATCAACACCTCGATGCTGGAGCTGGTGCAGACCCCGCTGGTGCGGAGCATTCCCGAGGTTGGAGAAGTCGCGCTGCGGATCGCCGATCACGAAATCAACCGGCAGGCCGGGATGATCGCCTTTCTCGACGATCTGCGGCTGGTGCTGTGGTTCACTATCGCTTCGGCGCCCCTAATCCTGTTCATCCGGCGCAGCCCCGCTCCGGCGGTGAAGCCAGCCGCGACTGCGGCAGAGGCGGTCTGATGCAACACTTGCGCGTCCTTCCCGCGCATCCCGGTCATATCCGGGCTGAGCGATAGCGCCATGGCCACCTCCGCCACGCCCGCCATCGCAACGGTCGATCTCGATGTCCCGGAAATGCCGGTCAAGAACTACGGCCTGGCCGTGGCCGGGATCATGCTGGCGGCGATCCTGCCGATCCTCGATACCACCATCGCCAATGTCGCGATCCCGCATATGCAGTCGGCGCTGGGCGCCGGGCCGCAATCGATCATGTGGGTGCTGACCAGCTATATCATCACCAACGCGGTGGCGATGCCGATCACCGGCTGGCTGTCGGAACGGATCGGCCGGCAGCGGTTGTACATCTATTCGACTGCCGCCTTCATTGTCACCTCGGCGCTGTGCGGGATTTCGCAGAACCTTGAACAGATGGTGATCTTCCGGGCCTTGCAGGGTGTGTCGGGGGCCTTCATCTTTCCCCTCAGCCAGAGCATCCTGCTCGATATCAGCCGCCCCAGCCGACACTCGACCATGATGGCGGCGCTCAGTTTCGGCATGGTGCTCGGCCCGGTGTTCGGCCCGATCATCGGTGGCTGGCTGACCGAGAACTGGAACTGGCGCTGGGTGTTCCTGGTCAATGTGCCGCTGGGCTTCATTGGCCTGCTGTTAATGATGCCGACGCTGCCGCGCTACAAACTCACCCAAAGGCCGTTCGATCTCACCGGTTTCGGCCTGATCGCGCTGTGCATGTCCTCGCTCCAGCTGCTGCTGGACCGGGGGCAGCATATCGACTGGTTCGACGCGGCGGAAAGCTGGATCTATCTTGCTGTCTGCCTGACCACGCTGTGGATGGCGATTGTCCACCTGGCGACCAGTTCCAACCCGATTTTCGACCGGGCGATGTTTGCGGACAAGAACTTCCTCATCGCACTGCTGTTCATGACCACCAATTCGGTCGTTATCTACACCACCATGGCCTTGCTGCCGCCGATGCTGCAGGGCTTTTTCAATTACGATTCGATCGATACCGGGCTGGTGATCGCACCGCGCGGCGTGGGTGGCATCATCTCGATGCAGATCGCCAACCGGATGATCCTGCGCCAGATCGATGTGCGCATTCCGATCGGCATCGGCTTCGTCCTGACGATCTACACGCTCTACCTGATGACCGGGTGGTCGCTGGAAGTCGATTATGCGACCATGGCCTGGACCGGCTTCGTGCAGGGCCTTGGCGTCGGCTTCGTTTCGCTGCCGATCTTCGTGATCGCTTTCGCCACACTCGGATCGCGGCTGAGGACCGACGCTTCCGGGCTGCTCAACCTCGGCCGCCTGATCGGCTCGTCGGTCGGCATATCGATCGTGACTGCCCTGTTCGCGCGCAATCTCCAGGTCAGCCACAGCGACCTTGCAAGCCATATCACGTCCTCCAGCAGTGACGTGGTCGATGTGGCGGCCATCAGCCAGTTTCCCGAACTGGGTGGAGCGGTGATGAAAATGGCCAATGCCGCGATCAACCGGCAAGCGGCGATGGTGTCCTATGTCGATGATTTCTGGGTGATCATGTGGATGACGGTGGCATGCCTGCCCTTTGTCTTCCTTGTCCGCCCGGCAAGCTCTTCCACTGGTGGCCCACCTCCGCCGATCGAGCACTAGAACCCGATGGCGTCGTCCAGCCTACCCGCAGGTGACGAGGCGCAGGCCATCGTGCCCGGCGATGTCCCGGACATGCCCGCCGGCAATGAAGGCATGCTGGTGGCCGGGATCCTGCTGGCGGCGATCCTGCCGATCCTCGATACCACCATTGCCAATGTGGCGGTGCCGCACATGCAATCCGCGCTGGGTGCGGGGCCGCAATCGATCATGTGGGTGCTGACCAGCTATATCATCGCCAATGCAGTAGCGATGCCGATCAGCGGCTGGCTATCCGACCGGATCGGGCGGGACCGGCTGTACATCCTCTCGACCGCAGGCTTCATCGTCACCTCGCTGATGTGCGGCCTCGCCCAAAACCTTGAACAGATGGTGATCTTCCGGACC
Source organism: Erythrobacteraceae bacterium (assembly GCA_947479055.1). Classification (GTDB taxonomy): domain Bacteria; phylum Pseudomonadota; class Alphaproteobacteria; order Sphingomonadales; family Sphingomonadaceae; genus CANJYE01. The sequence goes on along the minus strand of CANJYE010000030.1, from coordinate 13,262 downwards.
CTGCAGGGCGTTGCCGGGGCCTTCATCTATCCGCTCAGCCAGAGCATCCTGCTCGACATCACCCGGCCCAGCCGCCACGCATCGATGATGGCCATGCTCGGCTTCGGAATGGTGCTGGGGCCGGTGCTGGGGCCAATGCTTGGCGGCTGGCTGACCGAAAACTGGAGCTGGCGCTGGGTCTTCCTCGTCAACCTGCCGCTCGGCCTGCTGGCGCTGGTGCTGCTGATGCCCAACCTGCCGAAATACCTGCGGGAACGACGCGGTTTCGACATGTTCGGCTTCGGGCTGGTGGCGGTCTGCCTCGCTTCGCTCCAATTGCTGCTCGATCGCGGCCAGCATATCGACTGGTTCAATGCGGCGGAAAGCTGGATCTACCTGGGGCTCTGCCTCGGCACCGGCTGGGTGGCGGTGGTCCACCTCATCACCGCGAAGAACCCCTTGTTCGACCGGGCGATGTTCGCTGACGCGAATTTCCTCATCGCCTGGATATTCCAGATTGTCGCGGCGATGGTGATCTACACCACCATGGCGCTGATGCCGCCGATGCTGCAGCACCTGTTCCACTACGACGGGGTCGATACCGGGCTGGTGATCGCGCCACGCGGGATCGGCTCCATCCTGGGCATGCAGGTGGCCAGCCGGCTGATGTCCCGCAATTCCGATCCGCGCTATTCGATCGCGGCGGGCTATATCTTCGTGCTCTATTCACTCTATGCGATGACGGGCTGGTCGCTCGCGCTCGACGAATTCAACATCGTCTGGGTCGGGTTTGTCCAGGGGGTGGGCATCGGGCTGATCGCGCTCGCAAACTTCGTGATCGCCTTTGCCACGCTGGAACCACGCCTGCGAACCGATGCCTCGGGACTGCTCAACCTCGGCCGGCTGATTGGATCCTCGCTCGGCATATCCGCCGTCAGCGCGATATTTGCCCGAAATGTTCAGGTCAGCCACGCAGACCTTGCGGCCCATATCAGTTCCTCGACCAGCGATGTGGTCGATGTCGTCTCGATCAGCCGCTTCCCCGAAGTGGGCGAAACGGTAATGCGGTTCGCCGATGCCGAAATCAACCGCCAGGCGGCGATGGTCGCCTATGTCGATGACTTCTGGCTGATCATGTGGATGACGCTGATCAGCTTCCCGCTGGTGCTGCTGGTCCGCCGACCCGAAACCGTCATGGGCGGTTCGATGCCGGCGATGGAGTAAACGATCAGCCCTTCTTGAGGTGACGACGGCCGAGCAATTCGGCGATCTGCACGGCGTTGAGCGCCGCGCCCTTGCGCAGATTGTCGGACACGCACCACAGCGTCAGGCCGTTCTCGACGGTAGGGTCCTCGCGCACGCGGCTGATATAGGTCGCGCCGTCGCCCACGCATTCGATCGGGGTGACGTAACCACCGTCCTCGCGCTTGTCGATCAGCATGACGCCGGGCGCCTCGCGCAGGATGTCCTGCGCCTGCTCGGCGGTCAGTTCGTTCTCGAACTCGATATTGACCGCCTCGGAATGGCCGACGAACACCGGCACGCGCACGCAGGTGGCGTTGAGCTTGATCTTGGGATCGAGGATCTTCTTGGTCTCGACCACCATCTTCCACTCTTCCTTGGTCGAACCATCATCGAGGAAGATGTCGATGTGGGGAATGACGTTGAAGGCGATCTGCTTGGTGAACTTGTTCACGGACACGGAATCGCCGACGAAGATCGCCCGGCTCTGCTCGAACAGCTCGTCCATCCCGGCCTTGCCCGCACCGGACACCGACTGATAAGTGGAAACGACCACGCGCTTGATCGTGGCGGCATCGTGCAGCGGCTTCAACGCCACCACCAGCTGCGCGGTCGAGCAGTTCGGATTGGCGATGATGTTGCGCTTCTTGTAGCCGTCGATCGCCTCCGGGTTCACTTCGGGCACGATCAGCGGCACGTCCGGGTCCATCCGGTAGAGCGAGCTGTTGTCGATCACCACGCAACCGGCAGCGGCGGCCTTCGGGGCATAGATCTGGGTCGGGCCGGAGCCGGCGGCAAACAGGGCGATATCCCAGCCGGTGAAGTCGAAATGCTCGATATTCTTGACCTTGAGCATCCGCCCGGTGTCGCCATATTCCACCTCCATGCCGGTGGAGCGCGGCGAGGCAACCGCCGCGATCTCGTCACAGGGAAACTCGCGCTCGGCGAGGATTGCCAGCATCTCGCGCCCGACGTTACCCGTCGCGCCGACCACTGCTACCCGATAGCCCATCTGTCCTGACCTTCTTTTACCCAAGCGAATTGCTGCATTGCGAAAGGCGGCCCGTTACCCGCCCGCGGCCATAATGACAAGGCCGGACCATCTGCCTTCGCACCAGCCCATCGCTCATTTCGGCCCCACGCTGCGCAAATGGCGAGTAGCGAAGGCTAGCGGATCGTTAACCTCGCCCCAGCAAATATGGTTAATTTCGACTTATCCGTGAGAATTCAAGAAGTCCTAAGCCGCTCCCGCCACGGTGGCCCTGCAGCGTCAGGCTGCGCTGGAGCCGCAACAGGAGAGACAGAGTGACAATATTGAAATCAGCCCTCGGCCTTGCCGTCGCAACCACCATCGCCATGGCCTTCACCGCACCGGCACTGGCCAGGGACGGCTCCTCGCATGACTCGGGTGGCCATGACGGCGGACACAGCCAGGCCATGCTGATGCTCAGCAAGGCGGTGCTTCAATCAGACCCAAGGGAATCCCGCAACGAACAGAATCACGGCAGCAATGGCAATGGCCATGATGGCGGTCACGGTGATGGCCATGATAGTGGTCACGGCGGCGGCCATGATGGTGGTCACGGTGATGGTCATGATGGTGGTCACGGCGGCGGCCATGACGATGACGACGATGACGACGGCATGAGCCCCTGACTTCCACCGGGGCGATGCGCGTTGACATAAAGGGCACTCCGGCATGGCATGCTGGGGTGCCCATGCTGTCACAAGTGCCAGCGATACCGTCCGGTCAGCCGGTGCAGCAGCAAGACGTCTTCCTCCTGCGTTCCCTGGCCGATATTGTGGATCAACTTCAGCGCGCCCGACAGGCCGAGCTGATCCGAAATCAACCCGGTATGCGGCAGGCCCGAAACCAGTGCGGTGAAGATATCTCCCGGCTGCCAGCCGTCGGCATGGGCCGGCAGGGGCAATCGCGCGCCTGACCTGATCCAGAACCGCTGCAGATTAGGAACCCGTCGGTGATCGATATTGCTGTCAGGGGCGGCGAGTCCCCAGTTTCGCGGATATTCGCGGAAATGCGCCATCATGTCGTGATGGACCTGCTCCTGCAGATCGAGCTGGAAGGCATCCCGATAAGCCCGGATGACCACATCGGTGCAAACCCCGCGCACGCGCGGAACATCGCCGCCGGGATAATCCAGCGCAGTGTAGCCGGGATCGTAGCGGACAGTGACGCCGATTTGCCGCCTCGCTGCGGCAACCAGGGTTCTTGCGCGTGGGTTGGCCGGACGGCATTGACCCTGCGGTGGGCATCCCAGACCGACCGCCAGCGCCAGTGCGCCCGCCATGCCGCCGAAAACGACTGCCCTCCGGTCTTGCCGATGCAACTCGCTTACCATGCGCCCAAATACCTTTCGCCTGCCTCCGCCACAAACGAAAAAGGGCACCCCGGCCGGATAGCCGGGGTGCCCTTTTCTGCTTGCTCGGGCCTGCTATGGTCGGCCTTAGCTGTCCTGGCCGGCGCGCGGATCGCGGCGTTCGGCGATACGGGCGCGCTTGCCGGTGCGGCCGCGCAGGTAATAGAGCTTGGCACGACGCACCACACCGCGACGGACCACGGTGATGCTGTCGATGTTGGGCGAATAGAGCGGGAAGACGCGCTCCACCCCTTCTCCGAAGCTGACCTTGCGGACAGTGAAGTTGGAGCCCATGCCACGGTTCGACCGGGCAATGCAGACGCCTTCGAAATTCTGGACGCGGGTGCGTTCGCCTTCAACGACGCGCACACCGATGCGCAGGGTGTCACCGGCGCGGAATTCGGGGATGGTCTTGCCCCCGGCGAGTTGCTCGATCGCTTCAGCTTCGAGCTGCTGGATGAGGTTCATGTCCTCAAGTCCTTCTTTTCATGCCGCGCGCCAGAGGCAGGTCAGTCCCGAACGTCCCTGTGACGTTCCCAAAGGTCTGGCCTGCGTAACCGTGTGTCATCTTCCGCCATTTGTTTCCGCCAGGCGGCGATTTTCGCATGATCCCCCGATCGCAGCACTTCAGGGATCGTGCGCCCTTCCCATTCGACAGGTCGGGTATAGTGCGGATATTCGAGCAATCCTTCTTCAAAGGACTCCTCGGCTCCACTGGAAGGCGCGCCCATTACGCCGGGAAGCAGGCGAATGCAAGCGTCCAGCACCATCAGCGCCGCCGGCTCGCCCCCTGACAGCACGATATCGCCGACCGAGACTTCCTCGATCGCCCGCCCGGCAAAGATCCGCTCGTCGAAACCCTCGAAGCGGCCGCACAGGATGATGACCCCCAGCCCCGCCGCCAGCTGGCGAATCCGCGCCTGCGTGATCGGGCGCCCACGCGGGGTCATGGCGAGGATCGGGCTATCGGGCTGAGCGGCCAGAGCATGATCGACCGCCGCCGCCAGCACATCGACCCTGAGCACCATCCCCGCCCCGCCGCCTGCGGGCGTATCGTCCACCGTGCGGTGTTTATCAGCGGCGAAATCGCGGATTGGGAGGGTATCGAGCAACCATTTCCCCTCCTCCAGCGCGCGCCCGGCGAGCGACACGCCGAGCGGACCCGGGAACATCTCCGGGTAGAGGGTGAGGATGGTGGCGGCGAAGGTCATTTGCCACGTCCAAACCGAAAGGCCACCACAAGATTGAGCAAAAGATTCATCAGCACATATGGGTAAACAAAATTCAGAATAAACAACGGACTCAAGAATCCATGCTTTGGATTCGGCACAAACTCACGCTTCGCGACGAAGTGCCAAACCGTAAGTGCCGCAATAACAGCTGCAGTCGGAAGCACACCCGCGAGGATCGTTCTGGTCGTCCTTCTTCCCGCGCCCAGCCAAGCCAAACACGCGGCTGCAATTCCGGACACTATGGAACAGACGGCAAGAAAGGTAAGAAAGAGACTTGGTTCCACGACTCACACCGCCCAGTTCTCGACCTTCAACCCCGGCACATCGGCAAAGTCGGACACATTGCGCGTTACCACGATCAATTCATGGGACAGTGCATGGGCCGCAATCAACCGATCAAAACCGGCGCGCTTGAAGTGTAACGAGGCATAGGCCAAGGCTGCCTTATAGTCGAAATCGAGAACCGGCACTTCCTCGACAAAGGCGCGTAGCGCATCCATCGTGGGCGGCAGGCCGCGTTTTGTCCCCAGTGCCACTTCTGCTAGCGCAATCGCAGACGTCACCATGTCCCCCTCATCGCACTCTGCGGCGCGACGAATGACGTTCGCATCGCCTTGAATCGTCAGAGCGACGATGATGTTTGTGTCGAGAAGATATTTCATGGCGACTATTCGGTCGAATCCGAAGCAGATAGCCGCGCCTCGAACAGTCGGCTATCGGGTTCAACATACTTCAGGCTCTTTGCCGAACCCGCGACCTTCGCGATGTTGAATTTGCGCTTGGGCCGTTCGACCGGTTCGAGCGAGAGGAATTCACCGTCTTCGACAGTCAGGTCCATTTCCATCCCGGCCTCGAGCTTGGTGCCTGCGGGAATGCGGACGGCAATCGAGTTGCCTGACTGAAAAACCTTGGTGCGATAATGCTGCTTTTCGCGAACCTTCAGCCAGGGCATTGAGCCCGCCAGCCGCATGAACTCAGGTTTATCGCCCAGCTTGGGTTTGCCAGTTGCTTTTGACACGATGGTCTCCGTATATACGCAATGTATATACTATTCCGCCCAGGCCTCGTCAACGATCAGCCGTTCCGCATCCCACTCCGGCACAGCCTCCAACCGCATCGGCACCATGAAGCGCTTGCCCGGCTTGCCGTCCTGCGATGGCCGTTCGATCTCCAGCACGTCGCCCGCGCCGAAGTTCTCCACCGCGATGCAGTGGCCGAGATCTTCGCCAGTGGTGGAAACGGCGGGCAGGCCGATCAGGTCGGCGTAGTAATATTCACCCTCGCCCAAAGGCGGCAGGGCGGAGCGCGGGACGGTGAGGACGGTGCCGCGCATCTTTTCTGCGGCAGTGCGGTCGGTCACTTCGGCCAGGCGGGCGATGGCGCCGCCCTTGCCGTCATCGCGCAGGTTCCTGAGCGTCAGCGTGCCGTCGTTGAAGGCACGATAGCCTTTCAGCGAGGCGACTCCTTCACCGAACAGCTTGAGGCGGATTTCGCCCGTCACGCCATGCGCGCCAGTGATGGCGGCCAAAGTTACTGGAAAATCTGGCGTGACGGGCTTGTCCTGTGGCAAGGAGATCAACCCTCGGCCTGGGCCTCGCCAGCTTCCTCGGCGGCAGCTTCTTCGGCCGGAGCTTCAGCAGCAGCCACTTCCTCGGCAGCCGGAGCTTCTTCCACAGCCGGAGCTTCGGCAGCGGCGCGGGCGGCTTCTTCGGCTTCAGCGACCTTGGTGGCCTTTTCCTCGGCGCGGTCCTTGGCCTTCTGGCCCGGTTCGCCACGCTTCGGGTTGTTGGTGGGCGCACGCTCGCGGATGCCGGCAACGTCGAGCAGACGGGCGACGCGGTCGGTCGGCTGCGCGCCAACGCCCAGCCAGTAGCGGGCGCGATCCTCGTTCAGCTTGACGCGGTTAGCGTCGTCCTTTGCCAGCAGCGGGTTGTAGGTCCCGATCTGCTCGAGATACTTGCCGTCACGCGGGCTGCGGCTGTCGGAAACCACCACCCGGTAATAGGGACGCTTCTTCGCACCACCGCGCGACAGACGAACCGAAATACCCATAAAATCTACCTTTCCAATATAACTATCTGAATTTACTTCTTGTTCAATAGATTCTGGAGATGCGGCGGAACCTGTCCACCGCCGAGGCCAGGCAGTCCGCCGGACATGCCCCCGCCCATTCCCTTCATCCCGCCTAATGCATCGCCCAGCCCCGGCATCGCCGCGCCGAGGCCGCCTTTCCCGAACAGGCTGGCCAGCCCCTGAAGGCCGCCCATCTTGCGGATCTGCTTCATCGCCCGGCTCATTTCCTGGTGCATCTTGATCAGCTTGTTGACGTCCTGCACCTCAAGGCCCGCGCCCGCCGCGACGCGCTTCTTGCGCTTGGCGTTGAGCAGGTCGGGATTGGCGCGTTCCCTGGCGGTCATCGAACCGATCAGCGCTTCCATGTGGATCAGCACTTTCTCGTTCGCGCCGGAAGCCGCCATCGCCGCCTTGGCCTTCTTCATGCCCGGAAGCATTCCGGCCAGCATGCCGATACCGCCCATCTTGGTCATCTGGCGCAGCTGGGTGCGCAAATCGTTGAGATCGAACTGGCCCTTGGCCATCCGTGCGGCCATCCGCTCGGCATCTTCGACCTCGACTGCTTCGGCGGCACGCTCGACCATCGAGACGATGTCGCCCATGCCGAGAATGCGACCGGCCACCCGCTTGGGATGGAACGGCTCGATCGCGTCGATCTTTTCGCCCGTGCCGGCGAACTTGATCGGCTTGCCGGTGACCGCGCGCATCGACAGCGCCGCACCGCCACGGGCATCGCCGTCCATCCGGGTGAGGACCACGCCGGTCAGCGGGACTTCACCGGAGAAGCTCTGCGCGACGTTGACCGCGTCCTGCCCGGTCAGCGAATCGACCACCAGCAGCACTTCCTGTGGGGAAGAGATCGCGGCGACGGCCCTCATCTCGGCCATCAGCGCTTCATCGACATGGAGCCGCCCGGCAGTGTCGAGCATCAGCACATCGACCGCCTGAAGCCGCGCTGATTGCAGCGCGCGGGTGGCGATCTCGGTCGGGGCCTGGCCCTTGATGATCGGCAGGGTGGCAACGCCCACCTGCTCGCCCAGAATGGCCAGCTGTTCCTGCGCGGCCGGGCGATTGACGTCCAGCGACGCCATCATCACCTTCTTGCCCTGCTTGTCTTTCAGCAGCTTGGCGATCTTGGCGGTGCTGGTGGTCTTGCCCGAGCCTTGCAGGCCGACCATCATGATCACCACTGGCGGCACAGCGTTGAGATCGAGGCCGACCGCCTCGTCATCGCCATCCTCGCCGCCCAGCATGGCGACCAGCTCGTCATGGACGATCTTGACGACCTGCTGGCCCGGCGTGACCGACCTGAGAACCTGCTGGCCGACCGCCTTTTCGGTGACATTGTCAACGAAGCGGCGCACGACCGTGAGCGCAACATCGGCTTCGAGCAGCGCGATCCGCACTTCGCGCATCGCGGCGCGGACATCGTCCTCCTGAAGGGCACCGCGCCCACGCAGGCGATCGAATACGCCGCTGAGCCGATCTGACAATGAATCGAACATCGATTCGCACACTCCGAAACGCGAAAAGCGCCGGCGGACGAAACCTCGTCAGCCAGCGTTACGCCAGAAACTCGAACTTTCGTTGAATGGTGGAGCCTAGCGGGATCGAACCGCTGACCTCCTGCATGCCATGCAGGCGCTCTCCCAGCTGAGCTAAGGCCCCATTCATTCAAGCCGGCGTGCCCCGAAAGACCCGCCACCCTTGCCTTCCGGCCCGGGAGGCCGCGCTTTAGTGGCGCTTCCCGGGATTGGCAAGTGGGATTTTGGCAGCTTGTCCGTTCAGGAGTTTACCGCCGCAAACTGCCTAGACGTCTTCCTCGTCGTCGCCCGCACCGGGGCCGACGCCCAGATCGTCGTCGCCGCCAAGATCAACATCGTTGTCGGGCGAATCGCCGTCTTCGTCGATGTCCAGATCCTCTTCGGCCAGATCTGCATCCTGGTCCTCGAGCTTCTTGGTCTTGGCTTCTTCCTCATAGGGAATCGGCTGTTTGGACTTCAGCACGGGCTCGGGGCTCCAGTGTTCCCCGCAATCGATGCAGGTCACCGGGTCATCCTTGCCCAGATCGTAGAAGCGGGTGCCGCATTTCGGGCAGCTACGCTTGGTGCCCCATTCAGGCTTGACCATGAAATATCCTCGAACTGGCCGCCGGAACGCGGCGACGCGAAAACTGCTGAAATGATGGTGAGTGCGCCCGGCCAATGCAAGCGCCCAACCTCAATCGGGGCCGCGCCTTGCCATAGCCGGTGCGCGCTGTCAAAAGCCGCGTCGTTTCCATGCCCCAGCCCCATGCCTCGACCAAGGACTTTCCCGAACCGTGAGCGCCGCCCATTCCGATGCCATGAAACCGCGCCGCTTCCTGCCGGGTGGCCCCTTGCGCGGGCGGATTCGAGTGCCGGGCGACAAGTCGATCAGCCACCGCGCCATCATGTTCGCCTCGCTCGCCATCGGGGAGAGCCGCATTTCCGGACTGCTCGAAGGCGAGGATGTGATGGCGACCGCCGCCGCGCTGCGCGCCATGGGTGCGAACATAGAGCGGACTGGTGCCAATGAATCTGGGGGCGAATGGTGCGTCCACGGCGTCGGTGTCGGCGGGTTGCTGCAACCGCGGCAGGCGCTCGACATGGGCAATAGCGGCACGTCCACCCGCCTCCTGATGGGCCTTGTCGCATCCCACGCCATCACCGCCAGCTTCATTGGCGATGCCAGCCTGTCAAAACGGCCGATGGGCCGGGTGATCGATCCGCTTGCGCAGATGGGCGCGGACATCACCGCCAGCCCCGGCGGAACGCTTCCCTTGATGATTCGCGGAATCAGCCCGGCAGTGCCGATCGAATACCGCCTGCCGGTCGCTTCGGCCCAAGTGAAAAGCGCAGTGCTACTGGCCGGGCTCAACACGCCGGGCATCACCACGGTGATCGAACCGATCCCCACCCGCGATCATTCGGAACGGATGCTCAAAGGCTTCGGCGCGGATCTGACGGTCGAGGTGGAGGCCGATGGCACCCGCATCATCCGCCTGCGCGGCGAGGCGGAACTGACCCCGCAAGTGATCGAAGTGCCGGGCGATCCCTCCTCCGCCGCGTTCTTCGTGGTCGCGGCGCTGCTGGTGCCGGGCAGCGATCTCGTGATCCGCAATGTCGGCCTCAACCCGACCCGCGCCGCCCTGTTCGAAGTTCTGCGCGCGATGGGCGGGCACATCGAGGAGGTCGACCGTCGCGAGGTCGGCGGCGAGCCGGTGGCAGACCTGCATGTCCGCCATTCGCCGCTGTCGGGCGTGGAGGTCGATCCCGCTCTCTCCCCTAGCATGATCGATGAATTTCCCGTGCTGTTCGTCGCCGCCGCCCTAGCCAGCGGCCGGACTGTCACCAGCGGCCTTGAGGAATTGCGCGTCAAGGAATCCGATCGCCTCGCGGTGATGGCCGCAGCCCTCACCGCCGCCGGCGCGCGGGTGGAAGAGCGCGAGGACGGCCTCGTCATCGACGGCACCGGCGGGGAACCGCTGCCCGGCACACACGGTGCGCCGATCGCCACCCATCTCGACCACCGCATCGCCATGAGCATGGCGGTGGCGGGCCTCGCCAGCCGCAACGGCGTGGAAGTGGACGACACCCGCCCGATCGCCACCAGCTTTCCGGTGTTCGAGGAACTGCTGGACGGGCTTACAAAGTGAGCGAGACACCTCAGCTGACCGAGTATGAACGCGCCAAATTGCGGAAAGACCTTGCAAATCTCAGGCGGGTCATCGCTGAGCACGTTGACTGGAATCGAGCGCATGATGCGGGCTTGGATTCAATAAGCCATCCGCTCGATCCAATCATCACAGAGCGAGCCGATCCTGAACGGAATCTTGCGCTGGTAGCAATTGCGATGAATGAGCAAGAGGATACCAGCTATCTTGGTCTGGTCTCGGCGGGATTGCTCGAAGACATATTCTTCATGGAAAACGATGTGCCAATTCCGTTGCTTAAACGTATTGAGGCGGAGGCTCGGCGGAATCCCCGCTTTTGCTGGATGCTAAGCGGCATGTATACGACCAGCTTCAAACCGGAATTTCGAGCAATGGTCGAAAGCTTTACCAGGGGCATCAGCTTGGATGACCCTCTGCCACCATTGATCACCCAATGATCATCGCCGTCGATGGCCCGACCGCCTCGGGCAAAGGCACCATCGCCAAAGCGCTGGCCGCGCATTTCGGGCTGCCGCATCTCGATACCGGGCTGCTCTATCGCGCGGTCGGGCGGCAGGTGGTGCTGAACGGCGGCGATCCGGACAGCGAGGATGATGCTGCGGCGGCCACCCGCTTCCCCGACAGCCTGCTGGCCGATCCGGAGCTGCGCAGCGAGACATGCGGCGGCCTTGCCAGCCGCGTCTCGATCCACCCGGCCGTGCGCGCCGCGCTGCTCGAACGCCAGCGCGCCTTTGCCCGTCAGCCCGGCGGCGCGGTGCTGGATGGGCGCGATATCGGCACGGTGATCGCGCCGGAAGCCGGGGTAAAGCTGTTCGTCACCGCCAGCGTCGAAGCGCGCGCGCAGCGGCGCTACCTCGAAATGCGCGAGCGCGGCATCGATGCCACGTTAGAAACCATCGCCGCCGACCTTGCGGCCCGTGACGAGCGCGACCGCAATCGTTCACAAGCCCCCCTGCGCGCAGCCGACGACGCGGTCCTGCTCGACACGTCCCGGCTCGACCGCGATGCCGCGATTGCCGCAGCCATCGCCCTGGTCGATCGAGCGCTCGGCTAGCCCCATTTCCCTTGCTTTCCGGCGCGCATTCCCATAAGCGCCCGCCGGTCCAACGGACAATTTCCCTTGAACGGCGGCGCGGGGCATGGCTCTCGCGCCTTTTCCGTTTTTCCGGGATGATTGCTCCTTCGGGCGCTGCGGCAGGCATCCGGCCACCGTGGCAGTTCGGCCAGAAGACCAGCGGAACCAACCGCTTGGCCGGAAAAACATTTGAGGACTACACTACATGGCCAGTACGGCAAATCCGACGCGCGATGATTTCGCTGCGATGCTTGATGCACAGTTCGGCTCGGAAGCCGATGGCGGCTTCGAAGGCCGCGTCGTCAAGGGTACCGTTACCGCAATCGAAAACGACAAGGCCGTCATCGACGTTGGCCTGAAGAGCGAAGGCCGCGTATCCCTGCGCGAATTCGCTGTAGGCGACCAACCGCACGGCCTCAAGGTCGGTGACGAAGTCGAAGTGTTCGTCGATCGCGTCGAGAACGCCGATGGCGAAGCGATGCTCAGCCGCGACCGCGCCCGCCGCGAAGCCGCCTGGGACAAGCTCGAGAATGAATTCGGCGAGGGCAAGCGCGTCGAAGGCCGCATCTTCGGCCGCGTCAAGGGCGGCTTCACGGTCGATCTCGACGGCGCCGTAGCCTTCCTCCCCGGCAGCCAGGTCGATATCCGCCCGGTCCGCGATGTCGGCCCGCTGATGGACATCCCGCAGCCGTTCCAGATCCTCAAGATGGATCGTCGCCGTGGCAACATCGTCGTCTCGCGCCGCGCCGTTCTGGAAGAAACCCGCGCCGAACAACGCAGCGAACTGATCGACAAGCTGACCGAAGGCCAGATCCTCGACGGCGTGGTCAAGAACATCACCGACTACGGCGCATTCGTCGACCTCGGCGGGATCGACGGCCTGCTCCACGTCACCGACATGAGCTACAAGCGGGTCAACCACCCGGGCGAAGTCATCAACATCGGCGATACGGTCAAGGTCCAGATCATCCGAATCAACCAGGATACCCAGCGCATCAGCCTCGGCATGAAGCAGCTGGAAAGCGATCCGTGGGATGGCGTGGCCGCCAAGTATCCGGTCGGCGCAAAGCTGACCGGTGTGGTCACCAACATCACCGAATACGGTGCCTTCGTGGAACTGGAAGCGGGCATCGAAGGCCTGGTCCATGTTTCCGAAATGAGCTGGACCAAGAAGAACGCCCACCCCGGCAAGATCGTTTCGACCAGCCAGGAAGTCGATGTGGTGGTGCTCGAAGTCGATTCCGACAAGCGCCGCGTCAGCCTTGGCCTCAAGCAGGCCCAGCAGAACCCGTGGGAAGCCTTCGCAGACAAGCACCCGGTCGGTTCCGTGGTCGAAGGCGAAGTCAAGAACGCCACCGAGTTCGGCCTGTTCATCGGCCTTCCGGGCGACGTCGACGGCATGGTCCACATGTCGGACATCGCTTGGGGCATCTCGGGCGAAGAAGCGCTGCACCTCCACCGCAAGGGCGAGAATGTGCAGGTCGTCGTGCTCGACGTCGACGTCGAGAAGGAACGCATCAGCCTCGGCATCAAGCAGCTTGAAAAGGGCGCTCCGGCCGTTGGCGGCGCCAACACTGCCGGTTCGGGCT
>CANJYE010000029.1 GCA_947479055.1 Erythrobacteraceae bacterium | reverse complement strand
ATGCGATCGCGGGAAAAATGGCTTGATCCGGCGCATCTGCACCTCGCTCAGCATAAACAGATCGTCCACAAGCAGCACCTCCTGGTGCCACCATTGAATCAACCCTCAGCCCATCATGCAAGCAATTTAACAGGTCCTGACCCTAGGTTCGGTGTGCGGCGCCATCCCATTTTCCGCTAAAACCTCGTTCAACTGATTGAAAGGCTCTTCCAGAAATTCTTCACCTTCTTTTGCGAGGTTTTGAGCGTAAAGCCCAACTGCCACTGTCAGCCCCATGACTACCCCTTCCCCGCGTCCTTCTTGCGCTTCTTCATCGCATCATGAAACCGGTCGGCCCAGCCCGGCTTGACCAGCTGTTCGGCCCGCACCATCCGCAGTTCGCCCTCTGCCACATCGCGGCTGACCGCGCTTCCTGCCGCGACGATTGCGTCCGCGCCGATCGTGACGGGCGCGATCAGCGAGCTGTTGGAGCCGATGAACGCCCGTTCGCCGATCACGGTCCTGTATTTGAAATAGCCGTCATAATTGCAGGTGATCGTGCCCGCGCCGATATTCGCGCCCGCGCCCACATCGGCATCGCCCAAATAGGTCAGGTGGTTGGCCTTGGCCCCCTTGCCGAGCCGCGCCTTCTTCATTTCCACGAAATTGCCGATCTTCGAGCCTTCTTCCAGCACCGCGCCGGGGCGCAGCCGGGCATAGGGGCCGACTTCCACCCCGCTCGCCAGCGTCGCGCCTTCGATATGGCAGAAGGCGCGGATCGTCACATTGTCCGCCACGCTCACACCGGGGCCGAAGAACACGTTGGGTTCCACCAGCACATCGCGGCCCAGTTGCGTGTCCCAGGCGAACCACACGGTCTCGGGCGCAATCAGGGTCGCGCCGTCGGCCATGGCGGCCAGGCGGCGGCGCTGCTGCCAGCGGGCTTCGGCTTCGGCCAGTTCAGCCCGGCTGTTGATCCCGGCCACCTCGTCCGGATCGTCGGTGACGACCACCGCGCTATGGCGGCCATCCTCATTGGCCAGGTTGACGATATCGACGAGGTAATATTCCCCTTGCGAATTGCTGTTGCCGACCCGTCCGAGCAGCGCGAACAGATCTGCGGATCGCACCGCCATCAGGCCCGAATTGCACAGCCGGCATTCCCGTTCCGCCGCGCTCGCATCCTTGTGTTCGACCATCTTGAGGATGCGATCCCCTTTGGCGATCACCCGGCCATATTGCAGGCTGTCCTCCGGCTCGAACGCCAGCACGACGACGGCGGGCGCATCTGCCGCACGCAGCCGGTCGATCATCGCCCGCATCGTCTTGACGCTGACGAAGGGCACGTCGCCATAGAGGATCAGCACATCGCCATCGAAGCCTTCCAGCGCTGCGCGCGCCTGCAACACGGCGTGGCCAGTGCCCATCTGCGGTTCCTGCACGGCAATCGTCGCGCGCCCGCCAAGCCGGGCTTCCAGCTGCTTTCGGCCGGAACCGACCACCACCACATTGCGTTCGGGCGAAAGTTGCGCGGCGGCATCCAGCAGATGCTCCAGCATCGGCCGTCCGGCGATGGGATGAAGCACCTTGTGCAGTTCGCTTTTCATGCGGGTGCCCTTGCCGGCGGCGAGGGTCACAGTGGCAATTGGTCTCATGGCCATGCGACATGCCACCAAAGTCTTGCAGTTTCCATACAGCGCGGGCAGTTGCCCACCGCATGACCCCATTTCCCTTCCAGATCGTCGGGTTCGACCTTGACGGCACCCTTGTCGATTCCTCGCGCGATCTTGGCGCGGCGGTCAACCACGCGCTGCGGCTGGCCGGGCGCGCCACCCTGCCGCAGGAACAGATCACTCCGCTGATCGGACGGGGCGCCAAGCGCATGCTGGAACGCGCGCTGGTGCTGGAAGGCGGGATGAGCGAGGAGGAATTCAAGCCGCTCTACAAGGAGCTGCTGCGCTTCTACGAGGCCAACCTGGCCGTCCACACGAGACCCTATCCCGGCTGTGAAGCAATGCTGGACGAGCTGGCCGGGCTGGGCTGCCAGCTGGCGGTGGTCACCAACAAGTTCGAACGGTTCGCCAACCAGTTGCTGGACACCATCGGCCTCGCCGACCGCTTCACCACAATCATCGGCGGCGATACGCTCGGTCCCGGCAAGGCCAAGCCGGAGCCTGACCTGCTGCATGAGATGGTCCGCCGTTGCGGTGGTGGAAGCGCGGCCTTTGTGGGCGATACCACCAGCGATACCGGTGCAGCGCTGGCAGCGGGGATACCCTGCGTCGCAGTCAGTTTCGGCTTCAGCGATCGCCCGGTGGCCGATCTGGGGGCCCAGGCCGTGATCGACCATTTCGGCGCGCTGGTCCCTGCCCTGCACGACCTTTGACCGGAACGAAATGGGCCTCCGGTCTCCCGGAGGCCCATCAAGCCCGCTCGCTGTTCAGGCGCAGGCCGTTTGCGTCAGAAGTCGAATTGGGCACGCACCCCCATGGCATCCACGCTGTAATCGCGATCGCCAGTGGCGGTGATAATGGCCGCATCGCTATATTTCATCCGGCCATAATTGGCGATGAAGCGGGCATAGGCGATCGGAGTCCAGACCACAGAAACACCAAGTCCCTTCTGCTTGCCGCCGGTGATCCCGGCATCGTTCAGATCGAGATAGTCGTAGCGCAGATTGACCTCGATCGCGCCGATGCCACCCTTGTCAGCGCCGTTCGCCGGCTTGGTCCGGTCAAAGGCGCCGCCCTTGTAGCCGCGCGTGTCGCCCTTGGTCAGGAAATAGCCGACCTCGGCATAGCCGCCGAAGAAGGTGGGGTTGGTGCCGCCAGGCCGGCTGACCTTCTGCCAGTGCGTTTCCCCGGCGAAGTGGAACGGTCCGCGCAGATAAGCGGCTTCCAGGCCGTAGCCGGTCTCGCTGGTGGCATTGATCTTGCCGGTATCGATGAAACGGGTGTCGGTGGTGTGCATGAACGGTCGCACACGATATTGCACGGTCGGGATCGCGCCGGGGGTCGAATCCTTGAGATCACGGACATGGACAGATCCACCGAGATGCAGTTGGCCGCCGGCAAGCTTCGGCATGAACACGATCCGGCCGTCGTAGCCGATGCTGTTGTTTTCGTCGTTGTTGAGATCAGCAGCATTGTCGGTGAAGACACCCGCCTGCACCAGCACATCGCCCTTGGCATAGGCGGCGCTCAGACCGACGCGCCGCTCATAACCGAAGGCGGTGTTGATCGCGGCGCGTTCGTTGAAGGTGGTGAACAAGTCGCTGGTGATTTCCTCCAGCCCCCAGAACGGCTTGTGCTGGCCGGCCGTAAAGCTCAGCGCCTTGCTGGCCTGGTAGGTGACGTAGAGGTCAGTCAGTTCGACACCGCTGTTGGCGAAGTCCGCCTCGACCCGATAGCTGAAGCCGCCCGGAATCTTGCCGTCCACGCCAAGGTAGGCGCGGCGCATCTCGTTGGCGAAGCCGAGGCCGCCGGGATTCTTGAGATTGGCCGCCGCCTTGACCGCCGATGGAGCGCTGACGGAGCCGGCATCAATCTGCAGGCGCCCGCGCGGCTTGAAGCTCCAGCCGCCCTCGCCCTCAATTTCGGGCGCGCCCTTCCAGTTGACCTTGGGCACGCCCTTGGTGGCATCCCTGACAGCAATGGCAGTGGTGCTGGCACTGGCCGCCGCCGCATTGGCCGAGGCGGCAGCGGCGCTGGCGGCATCGGCCTTGGCGTTGGCATCGGCCAGTTGTGCTTCCAGCGTATTGACCCGCGCGGCCATGGATTCCATCGCCTGCCGCATTGCCGCCATGTCCGCGCGCAGCGCGGCCACGTCCCCGGCGCTTTGCGCCTGGGCGGGCATCGCCCAGCCGAGCGAGACAACCACCGCGAGCGGGGCGAGACCAAAGTTTGAAATGTGACGAAGTGCGGACATCGATAAGGCTTTCCCGTTGATTCGTTGTATGTGACCTATGAACCCCTAGTCACCGGCCATGACAATTATGTGACACTCCATGACGCAATATTGCCTGTGTAAAGACACATCTGGAGGACGGAATGACAATTTCCTTTGAAAACCGTGTCGCAATCGTAACCGGAGCAGGCGGCGGCCTCGGCCGGGCCTATGCGCTGGCGCTGGCCCGGCGTGGCGCGAAGGTGGTGGTGAACGACCTTGGCGCTTCGCGTGACGGCACCGGCACTTCGGACGCCGCCGAACAAGTGGTCGCCGAAATCCGCGCCGCCGGGGGCGAGGCAATGGCCGATGGCGGTTCGGTCAGCGAATATGCGCAGATGGAAGCCATGGTCGCCCGCGCGAAGGAGCGCTGGGGCGGCGTCCACATCCTGATCAACAATGCCGGCATCCTGCGCGACCGGACCTTCCTGAAGATGGAGCCTGCTGACTTCGAACTGGCGATACGGGTCCACCTGATCGGTTCGGCCTTCGCCAGCAAGGCCTGCTGGGCGCTGATGCGCGAGCAGAATTACGGACGGATCCTGATGACCACCAGTTCCAGCGGGCTGTTCGGCAATTTCGGCCAGGCCAATTACGCTGCGGCCAAGGCCGGGCTGGTCGGCCTGGCCAAGACACTCCATCTCGAAGGGGCGAAATACAACATCCGGGTCAACGCGATCGCCCCACTGGCGGCCACGCGCATGACGGAAGACATCTATCCCGAGGAAATCCTCAAGGCCTTCCTGCCCGAAAAAATCGCGCCCGCCGCGCTGTTTCTGGTGAGCGAGGACGCGCCAAGCAACGCCATCGTCGGCGCGGCGGCGGGCGGGTTCCACTCCGCCTGGATCACGATGAACCCGCCAATCATCCTGCCCGAGGGCGAATGCACGGTCGAAGGCTTCGCCAGCCAGTGGGAGGCAATTTCCCGGCGCGAAGACACATTCGTTCCGCAGACCGGGCCGGAACAGGGCGATGTGCTGATGGCCGCGCTGCAGAAGGCGCGTGGCAAGGGATAGCCGCTAATCCGCCACCAGCTTGAGCAGTCGCCGCTCTACCGGGGCGAGCACGCCGGGCAGTTCGTGGCCGCGCCGCAGCACCTGGCCGTGTTCGCCGAACAGGGTCCACATGCCCTGCCGGTTGCGCAGCGCCGGGCGCTTCTCGATCAGTGCCTGCGGGCGTTCCGAAGTGCGGCGATAGGCGGAAAAGCTGGCTGCGTCCGCCGCGAAGTTCATCGCATAATCGCGCCACTGCCCGGCTGCGACCATGCGGCCATAGAGATCGAGGATTTTCTGGAGCTCGATCCGGTCGAAACCGACCTGCAGCGGACCCTGCCGGGGAAAGGCGATGATGGTTGCCGGATCGCCTGCCGCAGGTCCGGCTGCCATCAGCTGGCGGTCTCGCCGCGCTTGGCCGACTTGCGCCCGGCACCTTCGGAGGCCGCACGCAGCGCTTCCACTTCGGCTCGCAGGGCGGAAACCTGTGCGGCCAGTTCCTCGATCCGCTGGCTGCCCGGCTCGCACGGTTCCTTGCAGGGCGTGCCATAGGGGATGAAGTCGCGCTGCCAGGTTTCGGCCGGCAGCAGGGTGGAGCGGGCCTTGACACCGACCATGGTCGCGCCTTCGGGCACGTCTTCGGTCACCACCGCATTGGCCCCGATCCTTGCCCGTTCACCAATGGTGATCGGCCCCAGAATCTGCGCGCCGGAACCCACGATGACATTGTCCAGCAGGGTCGGATGGCGCTTGCCCGGAATGCCGTTGGCGGGATTGGTCCCGCCCAGCGTGACGCAGGGGTAGATGGTGACATTGTTGCCGATCTGCGCCGTCTCGCCAATCGTCACGAAGCCGTGATCGATGAAGAAATGCTGGCCGATGGACGCACCGGGATGAATGTCGATCGCGGTGATCGCGCGCGATAGATGGTTCACCACCCGCGCAAGGAAGAACAGCCGCGCGCGGAACAAGCCGTGCGCGACGCGATGGAAACCCAGCGCCCAGACGCCCGGGTACAGCAGGATTTCCCAGCGCGAACGCGGCGCGGGGTCGCGGGCGCGGATCGAGTCCAGATAGGCGGTCAGCTTCGAAAACATGGCAATTCCAATTTTCTCACCAATATCCGTTCAAAGCAAGCGAGGCTGCTCTGCGCCCATGACAGAGGCCAGCGCATCGCGCCAGATGGAAAGGGTTGCCGGTGCCTTGCGTTCCAGGCTGAGACGGTCGATCGCTTCCACCAGCCGCTCGATCCCGGAAAAGCTCCGCTCGATCCGGGGGGCGAGATAGCTCAACGCGCCCTCGCCCAGCAACAGGCCCCGTTGCTCCGCATGCGCTGCGATCAGGGCCGCCACCATTTCGTCGTCCGGCACGCCGATTTCAAGATGCAGCGCCGCGCCCAGCCTTGAGGCAAGGTCGGGCAGGCCGATGGTCCAGTCATAGCGGTCGGCCACCAGCAACAGCGCCGTGCTGCTTTCCTGTGCGCGGTTCCAGCGATGGAACAGCTCTGTCTCGTCCAGCCGGTCGGCGCTGTCGATGGCCTCGCCCAGCCCCTGTTCGGCGAACCAACGCGCGACCAGCGACTTGCCGGAACGCGGCGGGCCGGCCAGCAGGGCGGTTCGGTAAGGCCAGCCTGCCGGGGCCGTCAGCGCATCGAACACCGCGCGGTTGGCCGATCCGACCACGATCCGCGCCGGTCCCGCGCCCGGTCCGGTCTGCAGGGGCAGGGCTATCTGGCTCATGGTACTAGCGGCGAATGCTCAACGCATTGCTGCCTTCGACCACGCGCCAGCCGCGCGCGCGCAGGGCGGCGGCGAGATCGGCAATGTTGCCGCTGTAACTGACGCTCATCACCGAAACGCCGCCAATGGCGATGCTGCTGGTGGCCGCCCCGCGCACGCCGGGCGTGCCGCGCACGGCCGACAGGCCGGCATCGACCGAGGAGGCATCGGGAGTGACGAACTGCACGGTGAAGCTGGACGCCAGCACCGGCGCAGTGCCCGCGACGGCGGTCCCGCTGCCGTCGCTGCCGCTGATGATGGCATCGGTGGTGGGTTTGTCCCCGGCCTCAGCCCGACGGCCGATTTCGATCAGTGCGGCCAGAGTCGGATCAATCTCGGGCTTTTCCACGGTCAGCGTGGGATCGGGCCGCAATTTCCCGTCCAGCAGACCCTTCGTGAAGATCGCGTCGAAACGCAGCAGCGCGTCGTTCATCATCTTCGGTACGCCCTGTTCATTGGCCGCACGCAGGGAGAAACCGTCGAGATAGCGACTGTCCGGGCCGTAGCGGGCGGTGAAGCGCCCAATCACTGGCCCGCCCGGCCATTGCCGTTCGAGATGCGCGATCGGGATGATAACATCGGCCGCACCGAATTCATCAAGCACGCCGCGCCACCACGAACGGCTACGCCGCCCTGTCTGGCCATAGGTCAGCAGCAGCGAATCTCCGCCAGAGCCGGAGGCGCGGACGTAGTCGATCGCGCTGGCCCCAGCCTGGAATTCAGCCCAGGCTTGCTGCCACGCGTTGCGCACCTCGAAAACGGTATCGGTCCCGCCACTGGTCAGCACCGGCACCACCAGCATCGGCGCGGAATGGGCGGCCGGGCCTCCGGCCCCGAGCATTGCACCGGCCCGCGTCCGGTCAAACACCACCCCCAGCGAAGCGATGTAGCGCCGCGCGCCGATCTGCTCCCGTTCGATCACAACGGTGGAAACCATCGATTCGAGCTGCGAATCGGCAATCGCCGGTCCGCCGAGCTTTTCCCAGGCCTTGCGCATGGCCAGCTTCCAGCCCGCCTCGCGCGCTTCCAGCGCATTCTTGCCGATGACATTGACCGCAATCCCGCCGGTCGCGATGTCGCCAGTAGCGGCAACCGGCGCAATCCCGCGGTCCCCCGCAACCTGCGCGATCAATCGGTCCTTCGCCGCAAAGGCCAGCGCCAGCACCAACGCAAGGCCTCCCGCAGCAAGCAGGAAACGCCGGAGCGTTGGGGGGGGCGACGGGGCGCGAAGAGCGGGTATGATCTGGGCCATGGGGAAAACTGCGTGCCTTTTGCCCAAACGGGATTGGAAATCCAACCCGGAAAGCGTCAGAGCACCTTCCGACCGTCCTGGATCACCGTGACGGAGCCGATTTTGGCCCAGTGCAAGGAGAGGGGGCGCAGGAATAGTGGTTCTATTTCAAGACCCCTCGACGCCGCAATGGGCCAAAATCGGCCCGCCGCTGTGCAGTTGGCTGGAGAAGGCCGCTGGCAGCGTCGCACCGCTTGCAGGGGCAACCAGCCCCTGCTACGCGCCACTCCTCCCCAGCGGCCTTCTCCAGCCAATCACGGTGATCCAGGACGGTCGGAAGGTGCTCTAGGCGGTCCGGATGGCAGGCGACACATCTTATAGCTACGAAAAAGCGGGCGTCTCGATTGCGGCCGGCAATGCGCTGGTCAAGGCGATCGGCCCCTTGGTGAAGGCCACCGCCCGGCCCGGCGCGGACGCGGAAATCGGGGGCTTTGGCGGCTTTTTCGATCCCAGGGCGGCGGGTTACAGCGATCCGCTGCTGGTGGCGGCCAATGACGGGGTCGGCACCAAGGTCAAACTCGCGATCGACCATGACCGGCATGACCGGATCGGACAGGATCTTGTCGCCATGTGCGTCAACGACCTGATCGTGCAGGGCGCGGAGCCGCTGTTCTTCCTCGATTACTTCGCCACCGGCAAGCTCGATAACGGCGTGGCCGAACGCGTGATCGCCGGCATCGCTGAAGGCTGCCGGATGGCGGGCTGCGCGCTGATCGGCGGCGAGACGGCGGAAATGCCCGGCATGTATGCGGCAGGCGACTACGATCTCGCCGGCTTCTGCGTCGGCGCGGTCGAACGGGGCGAGCAACTGACCGGAGACAAGATCGCACCCGGCCACGTCCTCCTCGGCCTTGCCAGTTCGGGCGTCCATTCCAACGGCTATTCGCTGGTCCGGCGCCTTGCAGCGGACAAGGGCTGGAAGATGGATCGCCCAGCCCTGTTCAACCAGGATGTGCTGCTGGTCGACGCCCTGGCGGAACCGACCAGAATCTATGTGAAGAGCCTGCTGCCAGTCATTCGTGCCGGCAAGATCGATGCCCTCGCCCATATCACCGGCGGCGGCCTGCTGGAGAACATCCCGCGGGTGCTGCCCGAAGGCGCCCATGCCGTGGTCGATGCCGACAGCTGGGAACAGCCCCGACTGATGGCTTTCCTCCAGGCACAGGGCCATATTGAGCCTGCCGAAATGGCCCGCACTTTCAACTGCGGGATCGGCATGGTGCTGGCGGTAACGCCGGATAATGTCGCGACTGTTGTAACCGATCTGGAGCAGGTCGGTGAAATCGTGTTCCGTATTGGTGAGATCATCGCCGGGGAGCGCGGCTGCACCGTGCGCGGATCGGCCGAGACATGGTCCGCCCGGGCCGACTGGACGGCCAGCCATCATGGCTGAGGACGCCGGCGCAATGGCCGAAGGGATCGACGGCAACCGCGTCCGCGTCGCCGTGCTGATTTCCGGCAGCGGCACCAACATGGCCGCACTGCTTTATGCGTCGCGACTGGCCGATTGCCCGTTCGAAATCGTACTTGTCGCCAGCAACAATCCCGCTGCTGCCGGGCTGGTGCTGGCCAGCGCCGAGGGCGTGCAGACCTTCGCCCATCCCCATCAAGGCATGACCCGCGACGAACACGACGCGATGATGCACGAGGCACTGATCGTCGCGGGCGCTCAATATGTCGCGCTGGCAGGCTACATGCGCATCCTGACGCCGGCATTCGTCGGCAAGTGGGAGGGCCGGATGCTCAACATCCATCCTTCGCTTTTGCCGAAATACAAAGGTCTCCATACTCACGAGCGCGCACTGATGGCGAGCGACACTCATGCTGGCTGCTCGGTCCACCTCGTCACCGCCGAACTCGACGATGGTCCGATCCTCGGCCAGACGCCGGTTGCTATCCTGCCTGAAGACACCGCCGAAAGTCTCGCCGCAAGGGTGCTGATCGCCGAGCACCAGCTCTATAGCCGCTGCCTTGAGCGGTTCGTGCGCGGCTAAGGCATGCGTCGACCCGACCTTCGCCCCGTGCTGACGCTGCTTGGCGCGTTTGCCCTGCTCGGTACGGCCCCTGCCTCCACAGCTCCGTTTCCCGCCACTGTTTCTGCCACAGCGCCATCCGGAGCGCCCCTGAGTCTCGCTTCGGCGCGCCGCCAAGTGGTGGTTGTCCATTTCTGGGCGAGTTGGTGCGCGCCTTGCCGGGTGGAGATGCCGATCCTCGACGCGAGCTGGCGTCAGCATCATGCCGAGGGGCTGGCGATGCTCGGAATCGCGCTGGATGCTGGCGCGAGCCGCAGAAAAATTGGCGATGCAGCGATGGGTGCTGCATTCCCGGTCGCGCGCCTTGCCGACACCAGCTGGTCGCGGCGCGACGTACCAAGGGCGCTGCCAGAAACCCGCATTTACGGCCGCGACGGCCGCCTGCGCTACGTCTTCCGCGCAGGCGGGACGATGCTCGATGCCAAGGTGCTCGAACGCATCCTCCCGCCCTTGCTGGCGGAACGCTAGAAGCGCAGCTGCACCCCGCCGGAAACGATCACTTTCGGGGCCAGCTGGTAACCGTTGAAGCGCTGGTAAACCGGCATCTGCACCAGCCCAAAGGCCGAAATCCGGTCGGTCAGCTTCGCGCTCAGTCCGGGCGAGATATAGACCTGCTCCCCGCCGCTGTTGGGCCGGTCGGAGGTTGGCCCGCTGTCGCGGCCGTTGATCCGGGCGTTGATCTGCAGTTCAGGCGTGATCGTGTCGCTGGCCAGCCAGTGCAGCGAGAGCGAGGCTTCACCCACCGCGCCGGGCCGAAAACCTTCGCGCGAATGCAGGGCGAACTGGCCCTGAGCCTGGACAGTCAGCGCGAACGCCTTGCCGAGCGGACGATAGTGATAGGCACCTGCCAGCGCCTGCACTGCGCCGCTGCCCGGCTGCAGCCCGCGATCGAGCAATTCGCCCTTTTCCGGGCCGGACCGGAACTTGCGGTGGATCGGCCCGGTTGGCAGCACCAGCCCGAATTGCAGCCCGGTCACGCCTTCCGGAGTGGACAGGCCCTGCCAGCGCGCGGTCAGCTTGACGTCGCCCAGCCCCGCCCCGCGCGATCGGCTTTCCGCCGTGGTGTCCTCGGCGATAGTTCCGTGGGGCCGGGTGATGAAGGGCACTGCGACATTGATGCCCCAGTCATTGGCGAACTGCCGGTCATAGGACAACGTCACATAGTGGTTCATCGTCTCTGTCTCGATCTCGCGATCGGTCGGGAACACGATGGCATCGGTATCGACCTTGTGGGTGCTGGTGCGCAACACGGTCTGGGGCACATAGTCGTAGCGCAGCGTCACTGCCGAACCGGGCTGGGTCACCAGGCCCTGGGCGAGCCAGTCCGCCGTGAAAGTGCACCCACAGCTGGCGCAGGCGAGCGCTGGCGTGGGCAGGAGCGCGGCGCAAGCCGCCGCTATCCGCATGTTCTTCATCGTCAAAAGTCCGTCATTTGCCGGCCATGGCCGGTCATGTCACAGGATGGGCTGAGAGAGGTTCAGGCCGTTCCCGGAGGACCACGCTGGGGCGGGTGCGCATAGGAAAATGCCCTCAGTTCAGGACGATTGCCGACCGGCCGGGGGGCATCGACGTGGGCCGATGACGCATCGGGCAGCGCCAGCGCGGCATCGCCCGACAGGGCCACCGTCCCCAGCACACTGAATGCGCAAACCTCCTGGCCGTGATGCGCATCCTTGCGGTGGAGCGGAATCTCGCGTGTGCTGGTGGAGCCATGCCCGTCGCACAGCAGCACGCGCACGCCCTGAGCGCCTTCCGCCACCGGCATGGTCCCAGCCGGCAACAGCAGGCGAAGCGAAAGCGCCAGGGCAAACAGCAGGAAAGCGCCGTGCCGATGGTCGAGAAAAAAGGCGCGCAGCCGGTTCACGCCTCGCCCTTAGAACGGGATGCCCGGCAGTTCCAGCCTCGAAAGTCAGCCCGCGAACAGGCCGTGGCTGCCCCCGACCGCGCAGGCCAGTGCCCCGGTCGCAAGCACCAGCAGCGCCCGGTGTGCCCACTCCATCCGCCGGAAATCCGCTTCCGGCGCGCGCGATTCGCGCATCCGCCGATGGAGCGCCAGCGGTTCGGCGATGAACAGCATGAGCGCGAAGACCAGCCATACCGCCACCATCGGCTGCAACCACCACAAGGCCAGGCTGAAAAACAATTGCCATTCCCCACTGCTCCACAGCAGCCAGCCACCGCTCAGCCCGGCCAGCGCAACCCACAGCCGTGCCTGTGGCGCGAAGCGGCCCTCGATCTGGTGAAACGCCGCCAGCCTTGCCTCGGGCGCCTGAGTGCGACGGACCCAGGGGAACACCACCAGTGTCACGATTCCAACCCCGCCAATCCAGAACAGCACGGCAATCACATGCACAATCCGGGCGATGATCAGGTCAGCCATGGCCAGCGGCGCCTTTGGCCCCGAGCGGATGCTCCTTGTAGAATTCTACCTGCATCCGCACCGGGCCATCCAGCTCGACATGGTGCGGTTCCTGTGGCTGGATCACGCCGGGCTGGCCGGGGGCGACCTCAACCGCGCGCGGTGGATCGACAAAGACCAGCCGTGCCTTTCCTTCCAGCACCCGCAGCAGGCCCCATGCCCCCTCCTTGGTGCGGTGTTCGTTGCGGATCGCCTGCGGCAACGTGTCCTGGTCCCACACGGCAGTGGTCTTGTAGGGTTCAGGCCGCTGCGGATCGCGGATGCGGAAGAACAGCGCCAGCTTGAGGCTTTCGGCAATCCGCGCGGCCTTGTCCTGCAAGGCGGCGGCGGCCCGCGGTTCCATCAGTTCGTCGGTGGTGGCCTGCCAGATGCCGAGCCAGCGGTCGAACATCCATTCCTCGATCCGCGCCTTGTGCTTCGCATGGGCCGGCACCGGCTGGCCCTTGTAGCGCCCGCTGCCCAGCATCACCGATGACCAGAACGCGGTGAGCTGGGTGAAATGATGCGGCCAGTCCTCCACCGCGTCGTTGAAGATCGGGCCCAGCACCTCGTCCTGCCGGACCCGGCCATAGAAGGTCTCCACCAGCTGGCGCAGGCCCGGCTCGTCCAGACCGTTCATGCCGCCGCCGCGCCGGTGCGGGTCTTGCGTTCGCGGATCAGGTCGGCCAGCGAATAGCGGGCGAGCACTGCCTTGAAGGCCTCATGCGCTTCGTCGAAGATGCCGGGCAGCTTGCAGCGCCGGGCCAGCCGGCAGCCGGTGCAATCGATCAGCGCGCAACCCGGCTCGGTCGCGCGGATGACTTCACCCAGATTGATCTCGCTGGCTGGCCGGGCCAGCTGGATGCCGCCGCCCCGCCCGCGCGCCGCGTCGAGAAAACCGCGGTGGGCCAGCACATTGGCGATCTTCATCAGATGGGTGCGCGAGATATCCTGCGCTTCCGCCACCTCCGCAATCGAGGCACGGCGGCCATCGACATCAGTGAGGTAGATCAGCAGGCGCAGGGCATAATCGGTGTGGCGGGTCAGTTGCATGGTCTGGCGATGCCTCCTTTCCGGCATCTGCGGCATAATCGGCTGGATGCCGGATGATAGATTTGATTCAGATCAAAGTCATCTTCTGATTCGCCCGATAAGTGGAGTTTCAGTTACCACTTATACCGGGAGTCAGCCATGTACTGCGTGCAATGCGAACAATCGAACAAGGGCGGATGTGCAGTGAAAATCGGCTCCTGCGGCAAGACCGCCGATGTGTCCGACATGCAGGACGTGCTGCTGCGGGTGATGCTGGGCGTCTCCGTCTATGCGGACCGCGCGGCAAAGGCGGGCGCGCAGGATGCGGCGGTCGATGCCTTCACGCCCTATGCCTGGTTCACCACGCTGACCAACGTCAACTTCGACGCCACCCGCTTCACCGCGCTGATCGGCCAGGCGCTGGCGATGCGCGACAAGGCCCGCGCGCTGGCGCAAAGCGCCAGGGCCGACCTGTCGGACCTGCCTGAACCCGCAAGCTGGAACCCCGGCACCACTGCATCGCAACTCGCCGCCGCCGCGCCCTTCGCCGCGATCCAGCGCTTCATGGACCGTGACGGGCCAAGCGTTACCGGTCTGCGCAATCTCATCCTCTACGGCCTCAAGGGCACTGCCGCCTATAGCGAGCATGCCCGCGTGCTGGGCACCGAAGAAGCCGAAGTCAGCGCCGAATTCCACCGCATTTGCGCCTTCCTCGCCGCCGACCCGACCGACATGGGCGCGCTGGTGGCCGAATCGCTGGCGGTGGGCGCGCTCAACCTCAAGGTGATGGAACTGCTCGACGCCGCCAACACCGGCCGCTTCGGCCACCCCGAAGTGACCATGGTGCGTATGACCCCGAAGGCGGGCAAGGCCATCCTCGTCTCCGGCCATGACCTTGGCGATCTGGAAACGATCCTCAAGCAGACAGAGGGCAAAGGCATCAATGTCTACACCCATGGCGAGCTGCTGCCGGCCAGCACCTATCCCGGCCTCAAGAAGTTCCCGCACCTCGTCGGCAATTATGGCGGCGCGTGGCAGGACCAGCAGAAGGATTTCGATGCCTTCCCCGGCGCGATCGTGATGACTTCCAACTGCCTGATCAATCCAGAGATCAAGGGCTATGCCGACCGGCTGTTCACGGCGGGGCCCGTGGGCTGGCAGAACATCCCGCATATCGCCAACCATGATTTCACTCCCGCAATCAACTGCGCCCTCGCCCAGCCCGGCTTTGCCGAGGATGCGGAGGAAGTGACCATCCCGGCGGGTTTCGCCCGCAACACGGTGATGGGCGTGGCCGACACGCTGCTCGGCATGATCGGCAAGGGCGAGGTCAAGAACCTGTTCCTGATCGGCGGTTGCGACGGTGCGCGGCCGGGCCGCAACTATTTCCACGATCTGGCCATGGCCACTCCGCAGGACAGCCTGATCCTGACGCTGGGCTGCGGCAAGTTCCGCTTCAACCGGGAAGATCTGGGCAATATCAACGGCGTGCCGCGCGTGCTCGACGTGGGCCAGTGCAACGATGCCTATTCGGCGATCCAGGTGGCCATCGCGGTGGCCGGGGCGCTCAATTGCGGGGTCAATGATCTGCCGCTGCACTATGCGATCAGCTGGTTCGAGCAGAAGGCCACCGCCGTGCTGCTGTCCATGCTTCACCTCGGCATCCGCAAGATCCACCTGGGTCCGACGCTGCCACAGTTCCTCACACCCGAGGTGCTGGGCGTTCTGGTCGAGAATTTCGACATCCGCCCCACCGGCGATGCGCAGGAAGACCTCGCACGCATGCTTGCAGCTGCCTGACTTCAATCCCCAGGCAGCTCACTACCCGCGCCTCCCCCTGCCCCATGGGGGGAGGCGCTTTTTTGTGGGTGGCGCATGATGGGCCGGATGACTGCTATCGCCCGCGTCATCGAGCCTGCGGATCATGCCAAGAATGATTGATCAAAACCCATACCCCGCTCATCCTGAGCTTGTCGAAGGATGCCGAAGCGCGAAGGATGTGCAAGCGCCCCCACCCCGGCCAGCCTGATGGCTGCCGGGGGGTGGCAGGGGGAACGGATGACCGGCGCGGGGTTGCCGCGTTTTGTGCCCGGACTCGACGACGCTGGGGTTTGAGTAATGGGCAGTGCGTCGAGGTTTGAATGCCACCGGCCCGTTGCCCCGTCTCCAGCTTTGACACGGCGGAGCGGGACTTGACGTGGTGGACTTGCCATTGCGAACGTTCGGCTGTGCTACCGGGACGCCCGCGCCGATCATCTCCCGCACCTTTGCGCCGGGAAGCGCAAACCACGGGACGGTCCATCCGCTGCGCTGGCCAGCCCCAGCGGACGAGGGGTGGGATAGGCGAATCGGTGGCTTGTAGGAAAGTGGTTTTTCACATGATATTGATCGGGAACGGGATTGCGGGCTCCGGGGACACGGTATTCCGTGTCTCCGTCCGACGGTGCGACTGGGCACAGTGACGCTCTGGAGCGAGGTGAGGTGAGAGGTTAAGGGGTTATGTAAAGTGTCACCGTAACCGTTATGTAAAGTGTCACCGTAACCCCCAAACCCCCAGATAGATCGGATGGCGCACCGCGCGATAGAATAGCGGGGTGCGGAAGCGCGTCGGGGTCAGGTCCCTGCCGCGCCAATATGCCCAGGCCTGGGCCAGCCCGAACAGCTCGAAATGGTTGATCAGCCAGGTGCTGATGAACACCGTGCCCACCCCCAGCGCGAACAGGATCCAGATGATCGCCTGCCCGGTCGGATCGGCCACGTTCCAGATGACCTGCGGCAAGGGGTGCCACAGGGCGAACATCACCCCCAGCGCCAGCGCCGAAGCGAGGCAATAGACGCTGCGTTCCAGCGGTGCCGGAATGGCCCGGGTGATGGCGGCCTTGAAGCCGGATCGCGCCATCACGCTGTGCTGGACGCCGAACAGCGCGATCAGCAGGATATCGACGACAATCGCCTGCCCCATCGGCGCGGCGATGCCCTTGTCGACATGGGTCGGCAGCGCCGGACAGCCAGCGAGGAAACCCACAAAATAGACGAAGGACACGAAAAAGGCGAAATAGCACAGCAGCGCTATCGCCATGCAGGCGGCACGTTTCATCGGCTCTCTCCCCAACAGGAAGGACGACCGACGGAAACGAAAGCACCGGCGGCTTCCTTACCGCCGGTGACAATAACAGAATTGGCCGCCCCGTCCAAATGATTGGGGCGATCGGATCAGCCGACGATTTCTTCCGGCTTGAAGAAGAAGGCGATCTCGATCGCGGCGTTCTCGTTGCTGTCGGAGCCGTGGACCGAATTGGCTTCGATCGATTCGGCGAAGGCCTTGCGGATCGTGCCTTCGGCGGCATCGGCCGGGTTGGTGGCACCCATGATATCGCGGTTGCGCTTGACCGCGTCTTCGCCTTCCAGCGCCTGCACCACCACCGGGCCGCTCGTCATGAAGCTGACCAGTTCGCCGAAGAAGGGGCGTTCCTTGTGAACGGCGTAGAAACCTTCGGCCTGTTCGCGGGTCATCCGGATGCGCTTGGAAGCGATGACGCGCAGGCCCGCTTCTTCCAGCATCCTGGTAACCGCGCCGGTCAGGTTGCGGCGGGTGGCGTCGGGCTTGATGATCGAAAAAGTGCGGGTAACCGCCATGGGAATTTCCTTGCGAACTGTCGGTTTTATCGGGGTTGCGCGCCCCTAGCCGGGAAAATGCTGCGCTGCAAGGTCGGTGGATCAGGTTCCCCTGACCCATTTGCCGCCGTCCTGCTTCCAGTAATGGCGCTCCACCCCGTCGCGCTGGCCCAGCATCCGCCAGCAATCGCGCGCACCCTGGAGGCGGGATTCGCCGAACATCAGGAAGGCCCGCTCGAACCCGGCGGCGTCTTCCCGCCACAACCCGTCGGCCAGCGCAATGAAGCGCGCGCCGTTCTCCGCCCGGCAATCGTGCGACAGCAGCACCGGCTGGCGATCCGCATGCGCCTGCCCGGCGCGGCCATGGGCGAGGAAGGCTTCGGGCAGGCGTTCCCACAGCCCTTCGCTGATCCGGTCGAGCGCGGCCGGATCTTCAGACACCACCAGCAACCGCTGCCCCGCCCCCTTGGTGGCGCGGGCGATCAGCGGCAGGGCCTGTTCGACCGGATCGCGCGAAAGCTGGTAGAAATCGACCCGCATCAGTTCTCAAGATTGTCACGCACGAAGCGATCGAGCAGCCGCACGCCAAATCCGGTCGCGCCCTTGTCCCAGGTGGTCCCGGGCTTGTCGGCCCAGACCATCCCGGCGATGTCGAGATGCGCCCAGGGCGTACCGTTCTCGATGAAGCGCTTGATGAACTGGGCTGCCGTGATCGATCCGCCAAAACGCGGGCCGACGTTCTTCATGTCGGCGATCGGGCTTTCCAGCAGCTTGTCATAGGCCGCGCCGATCGGCATCCGCCACAGCTTGTCGCCGCTGGTCTTGCCAGCACTGTCGAGCTTGCCGGCCAGATCATCGTCATTGCTGAACATGCCGGCATATTCGCTGCCGAGCGAGATCATGATCGCGCCCGTCAACGTGGCAAGATCGACGATGGCGGAGGGCTTGAACTCGCGCTGGGTCCAGGTCAGCGCGTCGCACAGCACCAGCCGCCCTTCGGCATCGGTGTTGATCACTTCCACAGTCTGGCCCGACATGGATGTCACCACGTCGCCCGGGCGCTGGGCGTTGCCATCGGGCATGTTTTCAACAAGGCCGCAAATGCCGACGACATGGGCCCTCGCCTTGCGCCGGGCCAGCGTGAGCATCGCCCCCGCCACCGCGCCGGCCCCGCCCATGTCCCACTTCATGTCCTCCATGCCGGCTGCCGGCTTGATCGAGATGCCGCCGCTATCAAAGGTCACGCCCTTGCCGACGAATGCGACCGGCTTCTGCCCGCGTTCCCCGCCGTTCCAGCGGATCGCCATCAGGCGCGGCGGCTTGGCCGAACCCTGCGCCACGCCGAGCAGCGCGCCCATGCCGAGCGCTTTCATTTCCTTCTCGTCCAGAACGATCAGTTCCGCGCCGGTCCCCTCGAACCGTTCGCGACACTGGGCGACGAAGCTTTGCGGGTAGATCGTGTTGGCAGGTTCGGCCACGAGCCTGCGGGTGAATTCCACCCCTTCGGCCACCGCCGCCTCGGTTTCCCACACCTCGTCAGTGCCCGGAGGCGCGCCGATCACGATGATTTCCTTCAGCGTCGGCTTCTGTTCCTCGGTCAGCTTGGTGCGATAGACATCGAGCCGCCAGCCACGCAGCCGCGCGCCCAGCAGGAAGGAGGCCGCCTCGCGCCCGGCCATGGCGGTGCTGTTGAGGTCAAGCAGCAGGCGTTCTTCCCCGGAAGTCAGATATTTGGCGACCAGCGCCGCGCCCGAACGCTCCAGCGATTCCTGCCGGCCATTGCCACTGCGCTCGCCCGTGCCGACCAGCGCCAGCCGCACCAGCGCGCCATCGCGTTCCACGAAGGTTTCGAACAGCTGCGCCGCCTTGCCGGCGAAGCGGGCGGCCGTGGCGCCTTCTACCACCACCCGGCCCAGGCCCGAAGGCAAGGCCGCCTGATCGACGATCCGGGCCTGCAAACGCGGCTGGGGTTCGGGGGCGGCAGTGGCGAACGTGATCTTCATGGCGGCTCCGTGTCAGGACAATATCTTGCAGATTGCGGCATTGGGCAGGCCCGAAGGGTCAATACGGGCGACGCATGCCGTTGCAGTTAAGGGCGGGCGGTGCGATAGGCAACCCATGCTCCCTGACCTGCTGCCCCCGTTGCGAGCCTTTCTTGACCGATTGCGCAAGTCTTTCACCGCGACAATTGCGCCTGTCGCCTTGGCTTGTGCCCTTTTGCTGGCTCATCCGGGCGCAGCGCAAGCGCGGGCCAATGTGCCGGTGGCCGTGCCGCCTCCTTCCCCGCAGGCTGATCTGCCCAAGCCACCGATCGCTTTCGAGGCCGACGAGGTGTCCTATGATTCCGATTCCGAAACCGTCACGGCCAGCGGCGAGGTGATCCTGCGCCGCGAGGGGCAGGAAGTGCGCAGCGACAGCGTCGTGTGGAACCGGACCAGTGGCGAGATCGTCGCCAGCGGCAATATCCGCTTCACCGATGCCGACGGCAACAAGCTCTATACGCCGCGCATGGTTTTGACCGATGAACTGCGCGCCGGGGCGATGGAAGAACTGCTCATGGCGTTTGCCGAAGGCGGGCGAATGGCCGCTCGCAGGGCCGTGCGCAGCGATGACGGCCGGATCGTGATGACCGACGCCGCCTATAGTGGCTGCGCAGTGATCGACCCCAAGGGCTGCGACAAGAAGCCAAGCTGGCGGATCATCGCCGACCGGGTGGTCTATGACCCGGTCAAGAAGCGCATCCGCTTCCTCAATGCGCGACTGGAAATGTTCGGGATGCAGCTGCTCCCGTTACCGGGCCTCCATCTCAACACCCACGGGCGCGCCAATTCCGGCCTGCTGATTCCCAATTTCGGCGTGTCGAAGTCCAACGGTGTCGAAGTGTCGGGCAGCTATTATGCGCGACTGGGCAACAATCGCGACCTCACCCTCACCGCCTATGGCTACAGCCAGTCCGCGCCGATGCTGCGCGCTCGCTACCGCGCTCTGACCGAGGACGGTGCCTATCAGGTGACCGGCTACATCACCCATAGCGAGCGCATCCCGATCGGAACCGGCAGCGTCACCAGCCAGCGCGACCTGCGCGGTTATTTCGCCGCCAACGGGCGTTTCCAGCTTTCGCCGGAATGGAGTATCACCGGCTCGGCACGCTATGCCAGCGACCGGACCTTCCTGCGTCGCTACGACATCAGCCGAGACGACCGGCTGCGCTCGACCATCAATGTCGAACGGATCGACAGCAAATCCTATCTCTCGATCGCCGGATGGGCGACGCAGACGCTGCGCTTCAATGATTCGCAGGGCCAGGTGCCGATCGCCCTGCCCGAAATCGACTATCGCCGCCGACTGGCCAGCCCGGTGATGGGAGGCCGCGTGGAATTCCAGGCCAACAGCCTCGCCATTACCCGCACCGGTGGACAGGACAGCCAGCGCGCCTTTGCCCAGGCCCGCTGGGATATGCGGCGCCTGACCGGAATGGGCCAGGAAGTAACCCTGACCGGGCTGGTGCGCGGCGATATCTATCACTCGACCGACAATGGCTTCACCCAGACCGCAATCTATCGCGGGGAACCAGGCTGGAAGACGCGCGGCGTGGCGCTGGGTGCCATCGATGTGAAATGGCCGCTGATCGGCCAGGCCTTTGGCGGCACGCAGGTGCTCACCCCGCATATCCAGCTGGTCGCAACCCCGCAAATCCGCAATCTCGCGTTTCCCAACGAGGATGCGCGGGCGATCGATCTGGAAGACAGCAACCTGTTCGCGCTCAACCGCTTTCCCGGCTATGATCGGATCGAGGATGGTGTCCGCTTCACCTATGGCTTCGACTGGCAGCTCGATCGGCCGGGCTGGCAGATCAAGACCACGGTTGGCCAGTCCTATAGGCTCAGCAACAAGCCCGCACTGCTGCCGGACGGCACCGGGCTGGATGAGCGCTTTTCCGATTATGTAGGCCGTACCGAGATCCGTTACCGCGATTTTATCAAGCTGACCCATCGGTTCCGGCTGGACAAGGACACGCTGTCCTTCCGCCGCAACGAATTCGACGCGGCGGTCGGTTCCAAGAAGACCTATGTCGAAGTGGCCTACCTCCGGCTCAACCGTAATATTGCTGCCGGGATCGAGGATCTGCGCGACCGCGAGGAGCTCCGCCTGTCAACCCGGGTGGCCTTTGCCCGCTATTGGTCGATGTTCGGCTCCGGCGTATTCAACCTGACCGACAAGAAGGAAGATCCAACGCTCACTTCGGACGGATTCGACCCGCTTCGCACCCGGCTCGGCATTGCCTATCAGGACGATTGCCTGGAAGTCGGCTTCACCTGGAGGCGCGATTATGCCGACAGTGGCGATGCGAAGCGCGGCAACACCTTCCAGATCTATTTCGGGCTGAAAAACCTCGGTCTTCCCTGAGTTAGGACCTGCAGGTGGACAAAGCGCGCGCAAGCCGTTGGCAGGCGGCATCAAACACGCTATCCGCCCGCTACTCAGCTTTGGTTAAGCCGGTCGCTGGCAACAGCGGTCGAGATTTGGGACAGGCGCCAAGCCAGCGCCGCTGACAGGATTGCTCGAGTGGTGGGAACGACCAAGCGTAACTGGATTTCGGGATCGCGCATGCTGCTGGCGGGCTTTGCCGCCGCCGCCTTTTCGCTGGCGGCGCTTGCCCCGCTGCGGGCGCAGGACGTGGCCCCTGATGCCGAAGACACCCTCAATATCCCCGACAACATCAAGATGCTGGGGCAGAACGATCCCAACAATCGCCGCGCGACGGCCGTGGTCAACGGCCAGGTCATCACCGGCACCGATGTCGATCAGCGCCTCGCCCTTGTGCTTGCGGCGAACGATCAGGAAATCAGCGCGGAAGAAAAGCAGCGCCTGAAGATGCAGGTACTGCGCAACCTGATCGACGAATCGCTGCAGATCCAGGCGGCCCAGCAGCAGAAGATCGAAATTGAACAGGCAGAAATCGACCAGACCTATGCCGGTGTCGCCGCCCAGAACTTCCGCAATGACGTGTCGGCGATGGATGCCTATCTCAAGAAGATCGGTTCATCCGCTGGCTCGATGAAGCGCCAGATCCATGGCGAACTGGCCTGGCAGCGCCTGCTTCGCCGCGATGTCCAGCCCTTCGTCAACGTCTCGGAAGAGGAAGTGAACGAACTGCTGGCTCGCCTCAAGGCCTCGCGCGGGACCGATGAATTTCGGCTTGGCGAAATTTATCTCTCTGCCACGCCCGATAACAAGGTCGCCGTTTTCGAGAACGCCAAGAAGATCATCGACCAGCTGCGCTCGGGCGGCAGCTTCGTCGCCTATGCCCGCCAGTATTCGGAAGCTTCGACCGCAGCGGTCGGCGGCGATCTCGGCTGGATCAGGCTGGCGCAGCTGCCGGCCGAACTCGGCACGGTGGCCAAGGACATGAACCCCGGCCAGCTGGTCGGTCCGGTGGAAATCCCGGGCGGCTTCTCGATCCTCTACCTGATCGACAAGCGCCAGGTGCTGATGGCCGATCCGCGTGACGCGCTGCTCAGCCTGATGCAGTTCTCGCTGCGATTCGCCCCAGGCACCACTGAAGATCAGGCCAAGCCCAAGATCGCGGATTTCTCCACCGCCGTGCAGCAGATTCGCGGCTGCGGCGAAGCGCAGGAAGCTGCCGCCCGGATCGGTGCGGAAGTGGTCGCCAATGACCAGATCCGCGCCCGCTCGCTGCCCGCGCCGTTGCAGGATGCGCTCCTCCAGCTGCAGGTCGGCCAGTCCACCCCGCCCTTCGGTTCGGTCGAAGAAGGCGTGCGCATGCTGATGCTGTGCGGCCGCGACGATCCGCAGACTGCCGATGGCCCGACCTTCGACCAGCTGATGACCCAGCTTGAAGACGAACGCGTCGGCAAGCGCGCCCAGCGCTATCTGCGCGACCTGCGGCGCGACGCGATCATTGAATACAACTGAGTCAGCTCTTCCCCTTGCCGTATCGCTGGGCGATCCGGCGGGGGTCGGCCCGGAACTGATCTGCGAGGCCTGGGCCCGGCGGGATAGCGCGACGCTGCCAGCCTTCTTCGTCACTGGCGGCGCTGGCATTCTGGCGGATGCGGCCAGAACGCGCGGGCTGATCGTGCCGGTCCGGCCGATAGCCGATCCGGCTGAAGCAGCCGCCATCTTTCCCGACGCCCTCCCTGTCCTCGGCCCGGACGATGGCCCTTACTGTCCCGGCGCACCCGACCCGGCAGGGGCGCGGCTCGCCCTTTCCTCGCTCACCCGCGCGACAGCTCTGGCCATCGCTGGCAAGGCTGGCGGGTTGGTGACCGGGCCGATTGCCAAGGCGTTGCTGGCGCAAGTGGGCTTCCACCATCCCGGCCAGACCGAATTCGTCGCCGACGCCTGCGGCATCGTAGCCGATGACGCCGTGATGCTGCTGGCGGGGCCAAGCCTGCGCACGGTGCCGCTGACCGTCCATGTCGCATTGGCCGAGGTTCCGCGCCTGATCACCACCGACCTGATCGTCAGCCGCGCCACGATTACCGCGCGCGGGCTGCAGCAGGATTTCGGCATCGCGCAACCGCGCCTCGCCATCACCGCGCTCAACCCGCATGGCGGCGAAGGCGGCAAGTTCGGTGACGAGGAAGTGCCCATCATCGCCCCGGCCATCGCCGCTCTGCGAGCCGGCGGGATCGACGCCAGCGGGCCGCATTCGGCCGACGCGCTGTTCGCCCCGCACATGCGCGGCAGTTTCGACGTGGCGATCTGCATGTATCACGACCAGGCGCTGATCCCGATCAAGGCGCTCGACTTCGATCAGGGCGTCAACATGACATTGGGCCTGCCGATCGTGCGCACCTCGCCCGATCACGGCACTGCCTTTGGCATCGCAGGCCAGCGCCTCGCCCACCCCGGCGCAATGATCGCCGCGATCCGCATGGCCGGGGAATGCGCAAAGCGACGGGCAGGCGCATGACACTGCCCCCCCTGCGCGAGGTGATCGCGCACCACGGCCTCACCGCCAGCAAGGCGCTGGGCCAGAACTTCCTGTTCGACGAACAATTGCTCGGCCGGATCGCTGCCATCCCCGGCCCGCTAGAAGGCCGCGCGGTGCTGGAAGTCGGCCCCGGCCCGGGTGGCCTCACCCGCGCGCTGCTGCGCGCCGGGGCGCGGGTGACGGCGATCGAGATGGACCGCCGCTGCCTGCCCGCCCTCGCCGAACTGGCTGATGCCTTCCCCGGCCAGCTGCGCGTGATCGAAGGCGATGCGCTGAAAGTGCCGCACGGGATCGAAGGGCCTTACCACATCGTCGCCAACCTGCCGTATAACGTCGGCACCGCGCTGTTCACCGGCTGGCTTTCGGGCGAATCCTGGCCGCCGCAATGGTCATCGCTGACGCTGATGTTCCAGCAGGAAGTCGCCCAGCGGATCGTCGCCACCCCGACCGACCCTTCCGCCTACGGCCGTCTGGCAGTGCTTGCCCAGTGGCGATCGACCGCGAAACTGGCGATGAAAGTCCACCGCAGCGCCTTCACCCCACCGCCCAAGGTGATGTCGGCGATCATCCATGTCACCCCCACCGAAATGCCGCCCGGCGTCTCGGCCCGCATGCTGGAGCGCGTGACCGAAGCAGCCTTCGGCCAGCGCCGCAAGATGCTGCGCCAGAGCCTGAAAGGCCTGCCCGGTGCGCTGGAGGCGCTCGAGGAGCTGGGGATCGATGCGCAACGCCGGGCAGAGACGCTGAGCGTGGCGGAGTTTGTGGATGTTGCGCGGATCCTCAGCTAGCCTTCTTCCGCAATCGCCACGCGTGCAGCAGCGGCTCGGTATAACCGCTCGGTTGCTCCACCCCCTTGAAAACCAGCTCGCAGGCCGCCCGGAAGGCCATGCTGCTCTCCCAGTTGCCCGCCATCGGCTGATACAACGGATCGCCCGCGTTCTGGGCATCGACCTTGGCGGCCATGCGGTGGAGGCTGTCCAGTACCTGTTCCTTTGAGCACACGCCGTGGAGCAGCCAGTTGGCCATGTGCTGGCTGGAAATGCGCAGCGTGGCACGGTCCTCCATCAGGCCGACGTCGTTGATGTCGGGCACCTTGGAACAGCCCACGCCCTGATCGATCCAGCGCACGACATAGCCCAGCAACCCTTGCGCGTTGTTGTCCAGCTCCTCGCGCACTTCGGCTTCGGACCAGTTGACGCCATCGGCCAGCGGTATCGCCAGCAGCGGCTCGAGGCCGGGCACCTCCTCCTTCGCCACTTCCGCCTGGCGGGCGAAGACATCGACCTTGTGGTAATGCATCGCATGCAGCGTGGCGGCGGTGGGGGACGGCACCCAGGCGGCATTGGCACCGGTCAGCGGGTGGCCGATCTTTTCCGCCACCATCGCCCCCATCCGGTCGGGCGCGGCCCACATGCCCTTGCCGATCTGCGCCCTGCCGGAAAGTCCGTGGCGCAAACCGATGGCAACATTGCGCTTTTCATAGGCGTCGATCCACGCCGTGCCTTTCATCGCCGCCTTGCGCAGCATCGGCCCCGCCCGCATCGAGGTGTGGATTTCATCGCCGGTGCGATCAAGAAAGCCGGTGTTGATGAAGATGATCCGGTTGCGCACCGCGTGGATGCAGGCGGCCAGATTGGCGCTGGTGCGCCGCTCCTCGTCCATCACGCCGACCTTGACCGAATGGCGGGCGAGGCCGAGCAGATCCTCCACCGCATCGAACAGATCGTTGGTGAAAGCGCATTCTTCCGGCCCGTGCATCTTGGGCTTGACGATGTAGATGCTGCCGGCACGGCTGTTGCGATAGCGCCCCAGCCCTGCAAGATCATGCGCGCCGATTGCGCTGGTCAGCACCGCGTCCATGATCCCTTCGGGGATTTCGGATCCATCGGCCAGCAGGATCGCCGGATTGGTCATCAGATGGCCGACATTGCGCACCAGGAGCAGGCTGCGGCCCGGCAGGGTGAAGCGGGAGCCGGACGGCGCGGTCCATGTGCGGTCCTCCACCAGCCCGCGACTGACAGTCCTGCCGCCCTTGGCGAAGCTGGCGGCCAGATCGCCGCGCATCAGCCCGAGCCAGTTGCGATAGGCCAGCAGCTTGTCCTCGGCATCCACCGCCGCGACCGAATCCTCCAGGTCGACGATCGTGGTCAGCGCCGCTTCCACGATCACATCGGCAATCCCCAGCGGATCGCCCGCGCCGATCGGATCGGCGGGATCGATCACCAGTTCGATATGCAGGCCATGGTGGAAGAACATCACCCCGCTGGCCGGATCCCCGTTGCGGGTGGCGAATTTGTGCGGGCATTCGCCGCCAGTCAACGCCTTTTCCCAGCCTGGCAGGGTATCGTCCAGGAAGCGGCGGACATAGCCGATCACCGCCGCACCACGCGCCGCATCATAGCCGCCGGGGCGGGCAGCGGGCGCATCGAGCACGTCGGTGCCATAGAGTGCGTCATATAGGCTGCCCCAGCGGGCATTGGCGGCGTTGAGCGCAAAGCGGTCGTTCAGCACCGGCACCACCAGCTGCGGCCCGGCCATTTTGGCGATCTCGCCATCGACATTTTCGGTGCCGACGGCAAATTCGCCCGGTTCGGGCACGAGATAGTCGATCTCCTCCAGGAAGGCGCGATAGGCCGCCGGATCGTGCCGCTGACCGGCCCGGGCCAGATGCCAGGCGTCGATCTGCTGCTGCAAATGATCGCGCTTTGCCCGCAGCGCGCGGTTGAGCGGGACAAAGCGATCGCACAAGACGGCCAAGCCCTGCCAGAAAGCGGCACAATCCCGCCCGAGCGGGGCCAGAACCTCGTTCTCGACAAATTCCGCCAAGGCGGCATCGATCCGCAAGCCGGACCGTTCAACCATCTCTGTCACTCGTTTTCCCTTTTCCGGTCCGCAGGAGGAAGGCGCCGGGGTGGCGGCCCTTCCTCCCGCGATATCGTCCCTTGCAGGCTGTGCCAAGCTCAGCGCCCGGATGCGCTGCCGAGCCGATGATAGAGGTGCGAGAATTTCGCGGCCTCCGGGCTATCACCATGCGCCGTCATGCAGAACAGCAGGGCTTCGCGCACGAGTTTGAAATCCTGGATCGAGAGGACTGCTCTTGCCTTGGCCGGTTCACTCACGATCTTCTCCTTTGGGATTGACGCTGTCAGGCTGCGAACTGGTTCATCGTGTTGTCCTTGCCCGCCGCCTTCAGCGCGGCCTCGCCGGCGAAATATTCCTTGTGATCGTCGCCGATGTCGGAGCCGGACATGTTCTGGTGCTTCACGCAGGCGATGCCCTGGCGGATTTCCTCGCGCTGGACCTGCCTGACGTAACCCAGCATGCCCTGCTCGCCGAAATAGTCGCGGGCAAGATTGTCGGTGCTGAGCGCGGTGGTGTGATAGGTCGGCAAGGTGATCAGGTGGTGGAAGATGCCCGCCCGGGCCGAGGCATCGCGCTGGAAGGTGCGGATCATCTCGTCCGCTTCCTCGGCAAGGTCGGTGCAATCATAATCCACGCTCATCAGCCTTGCCCGGTCATAGCCGGAAACATCGCGCCCATCCGCCAGCCAGTTGTCATAGGCCTGCTGGCGGAAATTGAGTGTCCAGTTGAAGCTTGGCGAATTGTTGTAGACCAGCTTGGCGTTAGGGATGACTTCGCGGATTCGGTCAACCATGCCCGCGATCTGGGCGATGTGCGGCTTTTCCGTCTCGATCCACAAGAGGTCCGCGCCGCTTTGCAGGCTGGTGATGCAATCCAGCACGCAGCGATCCTCGCCGCTGCCAGCGCGGAACTGGTAGAGGTTGGAGGGCAGCCGCTTCGGACGCATCAGCCGACCATCGCGGTTGATCAGCACGTCGCCCGGCTGGCCTGCGCCATCGACCGGCTCGCAATCGAGGAAGGCGTTGTACTGGTCGCCCAGATCGCCCGCCTCGCGGGTGAAAGCGATCTGCTTGGTCAGCCCCGCGCCCAGCGAATCGGTGCGGGCAACGATGATCCCGTCTTCCACCCCCAGTTCGAGGAAGGCGTAGCGGATCGCCCGGATCTTCTGGAGGAAATCCTCATGCGGGACGGTGACTTTGCCATCCTGGTGCCCGCACTGCTTTTCGTCCGAAACTTGGTTTTCGACCTGGATCGCGCAGGCACCCGCCTCGATCATCTTCTTCGCCAGCAGATACGTTGCCTCGGCATTGCCGAAGCCCGCGTCGATATCGGCGATGATCGGGACGATGTGGGTTTCATGGCAGTCGATTGCGTGCTGGATCTGCATTGCCTTCACTTCGTCACCCGCCGCACGAGCTCCATCCAGATCGCGGAACATCATGCCCAGTTCGCGCGCATCGGCCTGGCGCAGGAAGGTGTAGAGTTCCTCGATCAGCGCGGGGACGCTGGTCTTCTCGTGCATCGACTGGTCCGGCAGCGGGCCGAATTCGCTGCGCAGCGCGGCGATCATCCAGCCCGAGAGATAGAGATAGCGGCCCC
Organism: Erythrobacteraceae bacterium; assembly: GCA_947479055.1. Lineage (GTDB taxonomy): Bacteria > Pseudomonadota > Alphaproteobacteria > Sphingomonadales > Sphingomonadaceae > CANJYE01. The sequence goes on along the minus strand of CANJYE010000029.1, from coordinate 9,739 downwards.
TGGTGGTGCCGAAATGCTTCTTGATGGAAATCAGCTTCTGCTGGCCGATGAAGCCGTGCCAGCAGCCCAGCGACTGGGTGTAGGCCGCAGGATCAAGATCGTAGGCGGCCATGTCACGGCGCATGATCGCGGCGGTGTGGCGGGCAATTGCCAGCCCGGTGCGGAAGCGGTTCTGTACCCGCATGCGGGCGGCGGATTGCGCATCGATCGCGCTCCACGGCGCGCCCTGGGCGGCGATGGTGGCGGAAAGATGCTGGGCCTGCTCGGCGTAGGTCATGGGCGATTCCCTTCACGATTGGCTGTGATGGGAGACTGATGCTGCAACCGCACAAGACGGACCAGTGTTGGCGGTGTTACGCTGTAAGACTTTACAAACATATCTTGTAATGTTGTAATATCTGTCCAACTCCCATCCCGGACCGATGCCATGACACGCAAAGCCATATACATGGGCCCCCGGCTGAAGCGCCTGCGCCGCGATCTGGGCCTGACCCAGGCCAACATGGCCACAGATCTGGAAATCTCGCCGTCCTATGTCGCGCTGATGGAGCGCAATCAGCGCCCGCTGACCGCCGATCTTCTGCTCAAGTTGGCGGTCACTTACCGCATCGACGTCGCCACACTGGCCGATGACGGGCAGGAAGAACTCAATGCGCGGCTCCAGTCCGTGTTGAGGGAGCCGATCTTCGCCGATATCGACCTGCCCGCGCTGGATATCGCCGATATCGCCGCCAGCTATCCCGCTTTCGGCGAAGCGCTGCTGCGGCTCCACACCGCCTACGGGGAGGAACAACTGGCCCTGGCCGAACGCCGCGAAGGCACGGTCGGCGGCCCGACGGATGGCCCCAGCCGCGCCGATCCGGTCAACGAGGCGCGCGCCTTTCTCGCCGCCCGGCGCAATTGCTTTCCCGCGCTCGATGACAGCGCCGCCGCGCTGGCCGACGAACTGCGCTGCGTGGAAGCCATGGTCGCTCGGCTGAAGGCGCGCCACGGCCTGACGGTCCGCTTCGTCGAATCCTCGGTCATCCTCGGCGCGCTGCGCTGGCACGACCAGCACCGCGACCGGGTCTATCTCAGCCAGCTGCTCGACGATCCGGCGCGGCGCTTCCAGCTGGCGCTGCAACTGGCGCTGCTGGAAGTGCGCGCACCCATCGACGCCCTGATCGCGGAAGGCCGGTTCGAGACTGCCAGTGGCCGCAGCCTCGCCCGGCGGGCGCTTACCAATTACTGGGCGGCGGCGCTGCTGATGCCCTACCGCCCGTTCAGCCGCGCCGCGCGCAAGGCCCGCCATGATATCGAGGCGCTCGCGCGCGAATTCGGGACCAGTTACGAACAGGTGGCGCATCGCCTGACCACGCTCCAGCGGCCCGGCGAGGAAGGCGTGCCGTTCTTCTTCCTGCGGGTCGACCGGGCCGGCAATGTTTCCAAGCGGCTCGACGGCGCGGGCTTTCCCTTCGCCCGGCATGGCGGGGCCTGCCCCTTGTGGAACGTCCATTCCACCTTTGAGGCACCCGGCCGGGTCATCACCCAGCGGCTCGAACTGCCGGACGGACAACGCTTCATCTCGATTGCCCGGACGGTTACGGCAGGTGGTGGGGCCTATAGCGCCCCGGTTGCGCAACGCAGCGTCGCCCTAGCCTGCTCGGCTGAATTCGCCACGCAGCTGGTCTACGCGGAAGGGAAGGACGGAGCCGGATTCACGCCTATCGGCATCGCCTGCCATCTGTGCCACCGGCCGCAATGCATTGCCCGCTCGGCCCCGCCGATGGGCCGCGACATGGCGCCGGACGAGCACCTGGAATCCGGCGTCCCGTTCGCCTTCGCCGACCGCTGATCCGCTGGCGGATTGGCCCTGTCGGCAAGGCTTACAATCGCCGCTGGGTTAACCATCGACTTGCACCCGCCAGCGCATCTGGCATGATGGTTGCACTTGCCCCGTTAACGAAAGAAGGGTGCCCATGTTCAAGAAGATTGGCCGACTGTTTGTCATCAAGACCAGGTTCGAGGCCTTTCTGATCATCTACGCTCTCGCGCTCGGCGCGGTGGAGCGCGGCAGCATCTACCTCACCCGTTTTCCCGGGTTCGGGGGCAAGCTCCTGTTCCTGGCCTGCACCGGCGCGGTGTTCATGGCCGGCGGCAAGATGCTCGACTGCCTCAAGTTCGAACAGGCACTGGCACGCAACGAAGTCTGATTTTTGGGAAATAAGGTGGGGGTTTCTGTTGCTAGGCACCCCCGGGCCCCCGGTATCCGTTCTGTTGCCCGGTCGGTCCAACCGCGCTTTAGCATTGTAAGATCAGGCCGCTAGGCCGTCAGATTACGCCGCGAGAGCGAGTGCTTCGTTGTCGTTGGCACTTGTGAGTTTTGAGCCTTGAACGGGTTACTCAGCCCGGGCAAAAACAATGCTTTTCAACACACGTCGATCCTGGTTCGGCCCCGTCATTATCCCTGCGACAACAGGGCCCCTGCGCCCGGCGAAACGCCGGACCGGGTGATAATGGTGGAGCCGCCGGGTACTGCCCCCGGGTCCGCTGCATCTATTGCACACTGCAATTTATCACCATAGCCGGACGAATCCGGCACCGCCTATATAGGCGATGCCGGATGAATGGGAAGTGACCGGCAGGGCCGGTAATGCCTTATTTCTTCAGCGCGTCGCGAATCTCGGTCAGGAGATCGACCTCGCTCGGCCCGGTAGCGGCGGTCGGCGGGGGCGGAGTCATCCGGTTGGCCTGGCGCACGATCAGGAAGATCACGAAGGCCATGATCAGGAAATTGATCACCGCGGTAACAAAAGACCCGTAGCCCAGCAGCGGCACACCCGCCGCTTTCAGGGCGGCGTAATCATGCAGCGATCCCTTGTAGTCACCCGGAACCGCGCCCAGCAGCACGAACTTGTTGGTGAAATCCATGCCGCCGGTGACAAGGCTGACGACAGGCATGATCACATCGTCGGTGAGCGAAGTGATGATCTTGCCGAAGCCCGCGCCGATGATCACGCCGACGGCCAAATCGAGGACATTTCCCCGCATGACGAAGGTCTTGAACTCCTGAAACATGTGAATCTCCCATCTCCCTGAAACGGGGGAGAAACTGACACGCGGCGTGCTCTTTCACAAGTTGCTCCTGCATGGTGCTTGAACCGGGCCGGGCGCACGCTATCTTCCTGGCGGGGTGGGCCGTTCCCGCCGCGCCGAAAAGGGATATTCCAGCCATGTCGTTCCTGCGCTCCATCCTTGTGGCCTTTGCCGCGCTCAGCCTTGCAAGTTGCGGGATCAATAGCGTCCCCACAGCAGAGGAGAACGCCAAGGCGCGCTGGGCCGATGTCCAGGCCGCTTTCCAGGAACGCGCCAATCTCATCCCCAACCTCGCCGCCGTGGCCAAGGGCGCGGCCGAACAGGAAAAGGGCATTCTGGTTGGCGTGACGGAAGCGCGCAACAAGGCGACGTCCATCCAGCTCAACGCCAGCGATCTGACCGATCCGGCCAAGATGGCCCAGTTCCAGGCCGCGCAGAACCAGCTGTCTGGCTCGCTCGCCGGGTTCGGCCGGCTGCTCGCCAATGTCGAAGCCTATCCGGAACTCAAGAGCATCACCAATTACCAGATGCTGCAAAGCCAGCTGGAAGGGCAGGAGAACCGCATCCGCATCTCGATCCGCGACTACAACCAGGCGGTGCAAGAATATAACACCACGGTCCGCACCTTCCCCAGCATGATCGGCGCCAAGCTGATCTATGGCGCGAAGCCGATGGTGCCCTATCAGGCCGCGACGCCCGGCGCCGAAGTCGCGCCCAGCCTCGAGGGCAAGATCTGAGCCGGAACCGGGCGATGCCCACCCTTCCCGCGCTGCGGACATGGCTGGCAGCGCTTTTTCTGGCGCTGGCCTTCCCGACCCTGGTTTTCGCCCAGACCTTCCCCGCATTGTCCGGGCGGGTGGTCGATGGTGCCAATATCATTCCACCCGAGATCGAGAGTCAGCTCGATGCCAGGCTGGCCGGGCTGGAAACGCAATCCCGGCGCCAACTGGTGGTCGTCACGCTGCCCTCGCTCCAGGGCTACGAGATTTCCGACTATGGCTACCAGCTTGGCCGCCATTGGGGAATCGGCGACAAGCAGCGCAATGATGGCGCGCTGCTGATCGTCGCCCCGAAGGAGCGCAAGGTTCGGATCGAGGTCGGTTACGGGCTGGAACCGGTGCTGACCGACGGGCTTTCCTCGCTGATCATCAGCCAGCAGATCCTGCCGCGCTTCAAGGCAGGCGACATGCCCGGCGGGATCGTGGCCGGTGCCGATGCGATCGTGACGCAACTGACCCTGCCGGAGGATGAAGCACGCAAGATCGCGGCGGAGGCAAAGCCGGAAAGGGGCCAGTTGAAGGACAACCTCGTGCCAATGATCTTCTGGCTGGCGATGATGTTCTTCTTTCTTGTCCTGCCCGCGATCCGGCGCGCGCGCGGCGGGCAGGCCTATCGCAGTGGCAGCGCGTGGCCAGTGGTCGTCTGGGGCGGGGGATCGGGCGGCTTCGGCAGTGGTGGCGGCGGTTTTGGTGGCGGATTTTCCGGCGGTGGCGGCAGCTTTGGCGGCGGCGGATCCTCGGGCAGCTGGTAGGAGCAGGCCATGGCCCAGCAGACATCCCTCGACGAAACCGGGCGCAACCTTGTCAGCGCGGCGGTTGCTGCAGCCGAGGAAAGCAGTGCGGGAGAGATCGTGACGATCCTGGCCGAACGCTCCGACAGCTATGAGGATATCGCGCTTGCGTGGTCGGCGCTGGTCGCCTTCACCGCCCTGCTGGTGCTGGCGCTGGCGCCCGATTTCTATCTCGGACTTTATGACCGGCTGACCGGCAGCTGGGGCCAGCCATGGCATCCCCGACAGATCTTCGAACTGGCCGCAACCGTCGCCATGCTCAAATTCGGTGGCATGTGGCTGCTGCAACAATGGGCACCGTTGCGGTTCTGGCTGATCCCCCGCGCGGTGAAGCACGCCAGGGTCCGCGCCCGGGCGATCACCTGCTTCAAGGTGGGGGCGGAACGGCGCACCCATGGCCGCACCGGCATCCTGATCTATCTTTCAATGCGCGAACACCGCGCCGAGATCGTCGCGGACGAAGCGATCGCCTTGAAAGTATCGCCCGAGGTCTGGGGCGATGCGATGGCAGCGATGCTCGTTCACATCCGCGCGGGCCGCGTGGCCGAAGGCATGGCCGCCGCGGTCGAAAAGGTCGGCGCGGTGCTGGCGGAACATTTCCCGCGCGACGGGGCCGATACCAACGAGCTGCCCGACCGGCTGATCGAGGTATGAGCTTGCCTGAAGAACATGACGCGCCGGAGGAAGTGCGCTGGCAGGGCCGCTACATTGCCGCCAAGACCCGGGGACGGTGGGAATATGTCAGTCGCGCGCGCGGCATCCGCGCGGCGGTGATCCTGGCGGTGGAGGATGGCCATGTCTTGATGGTGGAGCAATATCGCGTGCCGCTGGGCCGGGCCTGCCTCGAACTGCCGGCCGGGCTGATCGGCGACGATGACAGCGCACCGGGCGAAGATGCCCTCACTGCCGCCGCCCGCGAGCTGGAGGAAGAAACCGGCTGGCGCGCCGCGCAGCTTGAAGATTGCGGCGAGTTCTGGTCCTCCCCCGGCATGGTCAGCGAAAGCTTCAACCTGGTGCGGGCCAGCGGCCTGACCAAAGTGGGCGCAGGCGGCGGGACCGACCACGAGAACATCGTGGTCCACCGCATCGCGCTCGACCAGATTGGCGCCTTCGTCGGCCAGTGCCGCGCGCGCGGGCTGGCGGTGGACGTCAAGCTGCTCGCCCTGCTGGGCGGGGCGCTCGTCTAAGGCTTGGCAGCCTTCGCACCAGCCGCAGCCTTCGCCGCGCCTTCCCGCGCCCGCATGATCACATAGCTGCGGATGCCGGCGATTTCCGCGTCGCTCAGGTCCGCGAATTTCGGCATGCCGCTGGCTTCCAGCTGGCCTTCGCGCAGCAGCCTGGTCAGCGCCGGGAGATCGGCCATGATCGCCGAGCGGCGCAGCTCTGGCGCGGTTCCGCCAGCCACCGCGCCCATGCCGTGGCAGGCGTAGCAAGTGTGCGAATAGAGGATATTGCCCTTTTCCAGCACCGCCGGATCGATCGTGAAGCCCGGCACCTCGATGAACGGCGCGTCTGCCACCTTTTCCGGTGCAGGCAGCTTGGCATTGCGGTCCAGCGCAAACACCAGCACTCGACGCTTCTGCAACCGCGCGTCCCAGCCGAACTTGCGGGAAAGATCACCCGCAATCCCGCCCGAACCGCCGAATCCGGCCACCAGCGCGATATATTGCCTGCCGCCGACCCGGAAGCTGATGGGCGCGCCGATGATCCCGACCTCGGCCGCAAAGCGCCACAGGACCTTGCCGCTGTCCGCCGCATAAGCCACGAATTCACCGTCGGCATTGCCCTGGAACACCAGATTTCCGGCCGTTGTCAGCACGCCGCCGTTGTAATGGCCCCGGAATTTCTGTTCCCACACCTTCTTCTGCGTGACCGGGTTCCATGCCAGCAGCCCGCCCGAGCCGGCATCTTCCGGCACATCGGCCCCACGCGAATTATGGCCGGAACTGAGGCCATAGCGATTGGGCAGGGTGTAATGCTTCGGATCGATCCCGCGATCGTCGAACACGCCGGGCAGGCTCACCGTGGGAATATAGACCAGCCCGGTGCCGGGATTGAACGCCATCGCCTGCCAGCCGTGGACGCCATAGGCGCTGGGCCAGACCACCGCATGGCCATCGGGATAGCGCGCCTCGGGGTTTTCCACCGGCCGCCCGGTCTTGAGATCGATCCGGCTCGCCCAGCTGACCTTGCCGATCTTCTCCGCCGAGATCAGCTTGCCGGTCTCGCGGTCGATCACATAGAAAAAGCCGCTCTTGGGTGCCTGCATCAGTACCTTGCGCGGCTTCCCGTCGATTTTCAGCGTGGCCAGCTGGATGTCCATCGCCGCGTTGTAATCCCAGGTTTCGCCAGGATTGACCTGATAATGCCAGACATATTTGCCGGTCTTTGCATCCAGCGCCAGGATCGAGCAGAGATAGAGATTGTCGCCCCCGCCCGGGCTGCGCACCCGCTGGTTCCATGGCGCGCCATTGCCGGTGCCAAGATAGAGCCGATCCAGTTCCGGGTCATAGGTAATCGCGTTCCAGACGGTGCCGCCGCCGCCCCATTTCCACCATTCGCCATTCCAGGTTTTAGCGGCGAGCTCCATCTGCGGGTCGGACACTTCGCCGTCCTTCACGCCGGGCTTGCCGGGGATGATCCAGAACTTCCAAAGCTTCTTGCCGGTGGCCGCGTCGAAGGCAGTTACGAAACCGCGATTGATCCCGAAATCGCCGCCGCCATTGCCGACGATCACCTTATCGCCGAACACGCGCGGCGCACCGGCAATGAACAGGCTGCTGCCTTCGGGAATGGTCTGGACCGTCCACGCGGGCTTGCCGGTTTCGGCATCGATCGAGATCAGCCGGCCATCCGCCGTACCCATCAGCACATGGCCCTGCCACCAGGCGATCCCGCGCGTGCCCCAGCCGCCGCGCATCCGCACGCCGGTGACCTTGGGGTCATATTCCCACAACAGCTTGCCCGAAGTGGCATCGAAACTGCGTAACTGGCTGTAGCCGGTGGCGGTATAGAGCTTTCCGCCCACCGCCAGCGGCACCGAAACCGCCAGTTCCGGCGAGGGTATGTCCCACGACCAGACGAGGCCGAGCCTGTCGACATTGCCGTCCGTGATCTCGTCCAGCCGGGAGTAATGCCATTCCGCATCGCCGCCGCCATAGGAGGACCAGTCATCCCCGGCGCCTTCGCCGCCCTTGCCACCGGGCGATCCCGAGCAGGCCGCCAGCACAACCAGCATGAACGCACCCAGCGCGCTTGCGATCATGCCCCGCAGCCTGCGGCCCTCATGCGTCATGCCCGACCCCCTTTCCCTCAGTTCCCTGCGGCACTTGCGCCCGCTCGCAACGGCATATTCCCCCGCGCCGGGGCCAAGTCAACCAAGCCCGCTTGCCCGCCCCGCCCGCTTGCGGCAATGTCCGCGCCAGACGGGCCCGGCCCGCAAAGGGAGAGTGCAATGAGCCTGAAGGTAATCGGCGCGGGCTTCGGCCGCACCGGCACGATGTCGCTGAAGATGGCGCTGGAGGAACTGGGCTTCGGCCCCTGCCACCACATGATCGAGGTGCTGCGTTCGCCCGAACAGATCGACTTCTGGGAAGCCGCCGCCCATGGGGCCAGGGGCAACTGGGAGGTGGGCCTTGGCGGCTATGGCTCGGCGGTCGACTGGCCGACCGCGCATTACTGGCGCGAACTGGCAGAAGCCTATCCCGATGCGAAGATCATCCTCAGCCACCGCAAGCCCGAAGGCTGGTGGGCGAGCTTTTCCGAGACGATCCTCAAGGCGCTCGCCGGGCGCGACCAGATGCCAACGCCCGACCTGCGCCGCAACATGGCCGCCGCGCACGAGATCATCGTCAACCAGACGCTGGGCGGCCAGACCGACGAGGCATCCGCGCTCGCCGCCTTTGCCCGCCGGATGGACGAAGTGCAGGCCGCCATCCCGCCCGAACGCCTGCTGGTATTCGACGTGCGCGAAGGCTGGGAACCGCTGGCCAACTTTCTCGGCTGCCCAGTGCCCGCCACGCCCTTCCCCCGCAGCAATTCGCGCGACGAGTTCTGGGAGCATACCAGGGGGAAGTGATGGGCGCGGTCATCGGGTAAGGGGTGATCTCGTGATTTTGGGGACACGGCATTTGCGTGTCCCCGTCCGACGGTGGCGACTGGAGACAGTGGCGCGGGGTGAGGGTGGGGTTTGGGGGTTATTGCAACTGTCACCGTAACACCGTCACCGTAACACCGTAACCCCCACCGTAACCCCGTAAATCCAATTAAGAGGTACTTATTTAGTGCAATTGCAATGGAGTTCATCGCCAAATGTTGCCGGAAGACGACTTTCTCCGCCGCCTACCGCAAATCCTCCCCCTTGTGGATCGCCTTAGGCTTGAAACCCTTATCTTCGCCCACGACCTGATGGAGATCGCTTTAAGACGCCTTCACTCTGCGGGCATTACCTATGGTGGTGGTACCCAGAACGCCACTGACCGTATCGCGATGTTCTGTGATGCATGGACAATTGTAGATCAAATCCACGTCGTGCGGCAAGTTCTGCTCTCACTAACGACCCTTAGTCGGAAGTCAGACACGCAAGAATATCTTGATCACTTTTCGATTGCGAGTGTTCTGCGCAACAAGATGGACCACTTAAATGAAAACCTTCCTAACCGCGCTAAGGCTAACGGAAGCACTAATGCACTTTTTGGGTCGCTCACGTTTTTTAAGCCCCACCCGGACCTGTGGGAACAGGGACTACAATCCGGCGAATTTGCGGGTGAATTTTTCATGGTAAGTGCAGGTTTAATGCCAGACCAGATGGCCAGCACGGCCTCATTCGATGATCTGAATATCCAGCTACCCATCTGCTCCTTTCGATTGGAGGCGTTCGATCAGCGCTTACTTATTGAGCGAGCCGTCTTGCAGCTACGCGCATTGCTTCGTCGAATGTCTGACGACTGTCCGTCGTCAGAACATTTGGCGCAATTTGCAGCGTAAATTAGCGGAGTGCGGGCCTCGTCTGGGGGTTGGTATTAGGCGGCTAGCTTGCGGTGTTGCAAGCGCCGATGTTCGATAGTCTTTCGCTTGATCCTTTCTCGCTGTTTT
>CANJYE010000028.1 GCA_947479055.1 Erythrobacteraceae bacterium | reverse complement strand
TGCGATCGCGGGAAAAATGGCTTGATCCGGCGCATCTGCACCTCGCTCAGCATAAACAGATCGTCCACAAGCAGCACCTCCTGGTGCCACCATTGAATCAACCCTCAGCCCATCATGCAAGCAATTTAACAGGTCCTGACCCTAGTGTATTAGTTCACGACTTGAACGTGTTCAATGTTGATATATCTGCGAAAATGCAACCTCAAGAGCAGACCTAGCAATACAGGGGGTTACGGTGCCACGTTGCTTAACTCATTAAGCTCGTCACCACGCGCCCCCGCGCCAAGCCGCGCCGTCGGCCGGGGACACGGAATACCGTGTCCCCGCTGCCAGCCATTTCCCGCAAGCCAAGCCGCGCAACCCGCGTTATGCTGCTGTCCGGGACAGGAAGCGGAGAGGATTGAGCCATGCGGAAATGGTCGTTGGGGCATCTGACGGTCGCCAGTGCGCGCCCGCACGAGCTGGTCGAGATCGCGGCGCGCGCCGGGTATGATGCGGTCGATCCGTTTGTCGGACTGGTCCAGTTTCCCGAACTGCCGATGGTCACGCTCAAGGCGGGCGATGCCGATACGGTGCGGCTGGCCGGGGCGCTGAAGGCCAACGCGATTGCCTTCAACTCGGCCGATGCCTTCCTCATCAGCGAAACCTCCGACATGGAGGCCGTGCGGCGGATGGTCGATCTGGTGGCCGAGCTGGGCGCGCGCAACGTCAACGCCATCCTGGTCGGCGAGGATCATGCCCGCGGGCTGGCCAACCTTGCCGCGCTGGACGAAATGGCGCGGGCTGCCGGGATCGGTACGCTGGTGGAATTCGTGTCCTTCAGCCGGATCCCCACCGGGCGCGCGGCGCTGGCGGCGATCGCCGCGATCGGCAGCGACAATATCGGCCTGATGGTCGATGCGCTGCATCTCTCGCATGGCGGCGAAGGGCCACAGGACATGCTCGGCTTCGGCGCGGCGATCCATGGCGCGCAATTGTGCGATGCCCCGGCGAAGCTGTCGGAGGAGGAATATTACCGCAGGTCGCTGGGTGACCGGATGATGCCGGGCGAAGGCGAATTGCCGATGGTGGCGTTCATGGCCGCGCTGCCCGCAGAGCTGACCTGCGCGATCGAAGTGCCTTGGCCGGGCGAGCCCGACCTGCTCAAGCGCGCGACCGTGGCGCTGGCGGCGGGCAAGGTCGTGGATCGCTAACCCGCCGCCGTCCACCGGTCGGGCATGCTGGCGAAGGACAGCCCGCCATCGTCCACCCGTGAATCGACCGCCAGCGTGTGGCCGGTCAGCGGATCGCAATAGGCGATCACGGCCACCTGGATGCCGGCCTTGGTCATCCGCGCGGTGTGGATGGTCGGGCAGCCGTCGGTCCAGGGATCGGGCGCCTGCGCCAGCACCGCCCCGCTGCGCTCGCTCACCGCCAGGCGGCCCCGCTGGACCACCCCGGGATAGAGCGGCAGCGACGGTTCATCCCCGCTGGCGACATTGGCTGCGACCGGCTTGCGCGCCGGGGCGGCCCCGGCCAGCCGCGCTGTCAGGCTTGCGGTGCGCAGCGCCTTGGTGGCAGCATCGTCCACCGCCCGCCCGGCCAGCACCACGCCATAGGCCTCCTGCGCCTCGGCGGCGGTCATCCGGTCGCACAGCACATCGTCCAGCACCGCTTCGGGATCGCGGTCGAGCGGGTCGCCATAGCCACCGGCGGAGGCCATGCGGAAATGGAACTCCTGCCCGGGCCGGACCTCGACATGGCTGGCCTGCGCGGACACGGCAGTCTGGCCGCCATCATCGTCGCGGATCACGATTTCGGTGCGCGCGCCGGGAAAACCGCCGGCAAAGCCCATGGTCGGCATATGCTCGCGCGTCGCGATCATCAGCCCGGTCAGCTGGTCCACCCCATGCGGGCGGAAGCTCATTTCCACCCCCGCGCCCGAACGGAACTGCCCGGCCCCGCCTGCGCCGGTGCGGAAACGCTTCTGCGTCACCAGCATCGGGTACCATTCCTCGTAGATTTCCGCCGCGATCAGTTCGAGCGGGGCATGCTTGCCATAAAGGAAGAAAGTGAAATCGACCCCGTCATGGTCGAGCGCGCCCGCGCCGCCCGATCCGCTGCCGTCGATCACCAGGAAGCCATCGGGCCGCCCCTGCTTGTCCTGGAACGACCAGGTCTGCATGCAGTGGTTGCACAGCGGCATAACCCCCGCGAGGTGATCGCGCGCCGGGGCACCTTCCGATGCGGCCAGCGCCAGCACCAGCGTGGACAGCGCCACCGCCGCCGCATTGCCGCCGACATCCATGTGCGAAGCGGCATTGGGCGCGGGCGGGAGGCAGTTGAGGATCGTTCCTTCGGGGCAATAGACCTCGATCCGGTCATAGATCGCATTGGCGAAAGGCAGGTCGATCGCGATCAGGTTCTGGATATGGGGGACCAGATTGGCCTTCACGATCCATGGCTTGGAATTGATATAGTGGTTGCATTGCGGCGGCACGCCGGTGAAATCGAAGCGCAGCCGCCCATCGGCCACGGTCAGTTCGCACGGCAGCTTGTAAAGCTCGGTCTCCCATTCCGACCAGCTGGTGGAGCGGTAGTGACCCGGCGTGATCTGGCCGAAGCGCCGGGCGAATTCGGCATCGAGCAGCGCGTTCATGCCATCGGCCAGCCGTTCGAACCGGCCCGCGCCGCCTTGTTCCGCCACCAGTTCGACCAGCTTCTCGCTGGTGACATGGCAGCCCGCGATCAGCGCGCGCACGTCCATCTCGACCAGGTCGGGCACGCGGATGTTGTTGCGCAGGATCGCCCAGATATCGGTCTGCTCCACCCCGGCGCGGTAGAGCCGGACGGGGGGCAGGCGGATCGCTTCCTGGAAGCAATCGGTGGCGAGCGGGGAGAACGAGCCGAACTGCAACCCGCCCATGTCGATCATGTGCGCGGACGCAATCGCCCAGGCCACCAGCACCCCGTCGGCGAACACCGGCTGGGCCACCATCACGTCCTGGTTGTGGATGGCGATGCCCGAATGCGGATCGTTGCCGAAGAACACATCGCCCGGCACCACGCTGTCGCCGTGGAGCGCGAGGATGGTCTTCACGGCCGTGCAGGACGCGCCGAAGTGGAAGCCCAGCGCCCCGCCGCCGACCAGCAGCTCGCCCCGCGCACCGACGATGGTGCAGGTGCAATCCTTGGCCTCCGCCACCGCCGGGCTGATCGCGGTGCGCTGGATCGCCAGCACGCCTTCTTCGGCGATGGCTTCGAGCCGGGTCCACAGCAATTGCAGCGCGATCGGATCGGTCGGGGTGGAATGCTCGTTCATGGCTCCAGCTCCAGCACAAGCGACATGTTTGCATCCACCCGGGCGGAGGACTGCGGCGGTATCCAGATGGTGGTGTCGCTGGCGTCGAGCAGCGCGGGGCCGCTCAGCGTGCGTCCGAAGGCGAGGCTTTCAGGGGCGATCAGGTCGATTTCGGCGCGCGGTCCGTCGCGTTCCAGCCGGACTTCGCGCACGCCGCTGGCCGCGACCGGTCCTTTGCCCGATGCAGCACCGGCATGGTTGAACGTGGCCTTGACCGTCTGGCCGATGCCGATTGCGCGCAGCAGGGTCAGTTCCACTTCCATCCCCGCCATCAGCGCGCCTTTGCCGTAGCGCCGGGCATATTCGCCAAGGAACCGCTCGACCGCGCTGTCGAGCGATCCGGCGGCGACCTCAGCTTCGGTGAGGGCAATGCTCAGCTCCCAGCGCTGGCGGCGGAAACGCATGTCGGCTTCGAAGATGATGGTGCGGTCGGCAGGCGCGACGCCATCGGCGGCGAGGTCCTGTGCCAGCGCGCCGGACAATTCGGCGAAGGCACCTTCCAGCATCGCGCCGGTCTCGCCCGCCGGAAGCCCGACTGCCCTGATCCGCTCGCGCCGGATGTCGGATGCCGCCGCCCCGAAGGCGGAGAAGACCGAGGCGAATTCGGGGAAGATCACCGTCCGCGCGCCAATTGCCCGGGCGATATCGGCAGCAAACAGCCCGCCGCAACCGCCATAGCTGACCAGCGCGTTTTCTGCAGGGTCAAGCCCGCGTTCGACCAGCCGGGATTTGACCGCCTTGACCATCCCCGACAGCGAAATGGCGCGAATCCCCCAGGCAGCCTGTTCCGGCTCCAGCCCGATCCCCTCGCCCAGCCGCGCGCAGGCGGCGAGGGCGGCAGTGGGATCGAGCGGCATGGCCCCGCCAAGAAAGCGGGTCGGGTCGATATAGCCCAGCGCCAGCAGCGCATCGGTCACGGTTGGCTGCGTGCCGCCGCGCCCGTAGCAGGCCGGGCCGGGATAGGCTCCGGCCGACTTCGGGCCGACCTGCATGATCCCCAGCGCATCGGCCCAGGCGATCGAGCCGCCGCCCGCGCCGATCGAATCGACATCGATCAGGCTGAGCGCGGTCCACACTCCCATCACTTCCCCGCGCACCTTGCGCAGCGGTTCGCCGCCCATCACCACCGCGATGTCGAGCGTGGTGCCGCCCATGTCGCAGCTGATCGCATTGGTAAAGCCGGACCGCCGCGCGATCATCGCCGCTGCCGTCACTCCGGCCGCGGGGCCGGACTGGGCGAGGCCGATCGGCATGCGGTGAGCTTCGGCGGCGGAGATCGATCCACCGGCCGAATGCATAAGCAGGATCGGCACGCCCAGGCCGCGTACATCGAGCTGGCGTTGCAATTCATCCACCCCGCGCAATGCGCCCGAGGTATAGGCGTTGAGCAGGGCAAGGGTGGAGCGTTCATACTCCCGGCTCTGCGGCAGCAGCGAGGCGCCCGAGGTCACGCGCAGATCGGGCAGGGCGGTGGCGATGGCCGCCACGGCCTGGTCCTCATGCGCGGGATTGCGGAACGACCACAGGAACGAGACCGCCAGTGCTTCGATCCCTTCCAGCTCGACCAGCCGGCGGGCGGCATCCACCACTTCGGCGGGGTCGAGCGGGGTCAGCACGGTGCCGTTGCGATCGATCCGTTCGTTCACGCCGGCGATGCAGCGGCGCGGCGCGATCGACCAGGGCAGGCGCAGCCAGCCGTCCTGCGAAATCACCCGGCCGTTGGCGGCAGGCACGCAATCCTCGAAGCCGCGGGTGGTGATCAGCCCGACCCTCCTGCCGCTGCGCGAGGCGAGCGCGTTGGTCACTGCCGTGGTGCCAAGGCCGAAGCGCTGGACCGAGGGCAGCAACGCATCGAGCGTCAACCCCTTGCGTGCGGCCAGCAGTTCGCAGGCATCGATCACCCCGCGCGAGATATCGTCCTGCGTGGTCAGCGCCTTGGCGCGGACGGTCTCCACCCCGTCGCCCAGCACCGCGTCGGTGAAGGTTCCGCCGACGTCGATGCCGATGGTGATCGCGCGTGCTTCAGACATTGATAAACCCGCACATCCCGCCATCCACCCGCAGGGTCACGCCGTTGATGAAGCGCGCCTTCGGGCTCGCCAGGAAAGTGAAGGCTCCGGCCAGATCGTCCGGCTGACCGAGCCGCCCCGCTGAAACGCCCCATTTGTTGGCGAGGAACGGTTCCGCCTCCTCGAAGGTCTTGCCCCTGAGCGGGGGCAGGTCGAGCGCGAATTCGCGGAACACGGCGGAATCGACCGGGCCGGGGCTGATGCAGTTGATCGTGATCCCGTGCTTGCCATAGGTCCGGGCGAGGCTGGTGGTGGTGTTGATGATCCCCGCCTTGACCGCGTTATAGCCGGGCGAGCTGTGCGGGAATGGCATGGTCGCCTGCGCGCTCGAGACATTGATGATCCGGCCCCATTTTTGCGCGATCATGCCCGGCAGGGCGTGTTCGGTCATCCTCATGGCGGAACCCGCGTTCATCTCGAACTCCTCGATCCAGTCGGGCCAGTGCGAAGTTTCCCAGGTGCGGGTCGCATCGTCGGAGCCGCCGGCGTTGTTGATCAGGATATCGAGCCCGCCCATCGCCGCTTCCACCGCCTGCCACAGCGCGTCGCAGCCTTGCTGGGTGGACAGATCGCCGGTGATGGCGATGGCATCATGGCCGGAGGCGCAGATATCGGCGGCCACCGCTTCGGCCCGCTGCTGGTTGCGGCCATGCACGATCACCCGCGCGCCCTCTTCGGCCAGCCGCCTTGCCGCCGCCACGCCGATGCCCGAATTGCTGCCCGTAACGAGGGCGCGCTTGCCTGTGAGTTGCAGATCCATGGTTCGTGTCCGCCTCAGGTGTTGATGAAATAGCTCATGCCGCCGTCGATCCGCAGATTGACGCCGGTGATCCAGTCCGCCTGCCCGCTGCAGAGGAAGGCGACGGCGGGGGCGAGGTCTTCGGGTTCGCCCAGATGCCCGGCCGGGATTGCCCAGCGCTTCGCGAGGGTCCTGTTGATCTCCTCGATCGGCTTGTCCTGGAATGGCGGCAGATTGGTGACGAACTTGCGGTAGACCGGGGTGTCGACCGCGCCGGGGGTGACGCAGTTGACGGTGATCCCGTGGCGGGCGACGGTCTTGGAAAGGCTGGTGGTCAGGGTGATCAGGCTGGCCTTGACCGCGTTGTAGGATGGCTCGGTATGGGCGGCGGGCATGGTCGCGCCGGTGCTGGAGAACTGGATGATCCGGCCCCATTTCTGCGCCTTCATGCCCGGCAGGAAATGCTTGATCAGGCGGAAGGCCGAGCCGGTGTTGAGCTCGAAATTCTCGAGGAAATCCTCCCACTCCACATCAGCCCAGGTGCGCGAGGGGTTTTCCGATCCGCCCGCGTTGTTGACCAGGATATCGAGCCCGCCGAACGCCGCCTCGACCGCTGCGATCACCGCATTGCAGCCATCGCGGGTCGACAGATCGCCCAGGGCCAGGATTGCTTCGCCGCCCGCCGCGCGGATATCGGCGGCAATCGCCTCGGCCCGTTCGGCATTGCGGCCATGCACCGCCACGCGCGCGCCTTCGGCGGCCAGTTCCCTGACCGTTGCTGCGCCGATGCCTGCCGTACTGCCCGTCACCAGGGCGCGCTTGCCCGCAAGTCCCAGATCCACGTCACTCTCCCACCAATTGGGTCGCAACATGCAGTTCGCCGCCACCCTATGCAACGCCTGTCTGCGCGCCTCCGGGGAAAGGAGCGGCATGTTTGGGATTTGACGAGGAATATAAAGATTTGCAGCCCGTTCCTGCGCTGGCATGAGGGGACCGCTTGACCGCGCGCCCGCCTTTCCGCCATCCGGCGCGGTGGCGCGACAAGGCATAGGAACAGCGGGGTCGCCCGCGCAAGGAGAGGCTGCCCGCGCAATGTCCGACCAATCATCTGCCGATATTCCCGCGCTCTCGCCGCTGCGACGCTGGGGGATCGTGCTGATCCTGACGCTGCTCTATGGTTTCGGCACGCTCGACCGGCAGATGATGGCTTTGCTGGTCGGACCGATCAAGCACGACCTCGGCTTTTCGGAAATGGAGATCGGTGCACTGCAGGGCGCGGCGTTTTCGCTGTTCTTCGTGCTGGCCAGCCTGCCGATCGGCTGGCTGGTCGACCGGGTCAGCCGACGTGCGATCATCTTCTGGGGCACGTTGTTCTGGAGCATCTGCGCCGCCGCATCGGGCCTGGCCGGCAGCTTTGCCCAGATGTTCGCGGCGCGGGCCGGTGTGGGCGCGGGGGAAGCGACGCTGCAACCTTCCGCCTTCGCCACCATCGCCGACAATTTCCCGGCGGAGCGGCTGGCCCTGCCGATGTCGCTGTTCGTGATTGGAGCGAACATCGGCGCGGGCATGTCGTTTGTGCTCGGCGGCATGGTGGTGGAATGGGCATCGGGCGCGGGCGGGCTGGACGTGCCGGGAATGGCCGGGCTGGCGCCGTGGCGGCAGGCTTTTCTGCTGACCGGGCTGCCCGGGCTGGTCCTGGTTTTCATCATTTTCGCGCTTCCCCGCCATCGCAACAAGCTGCGCCCGGTGGAACAGCAGGAAGGCGATTTTGCGCTGGCCTGGCGGCATTACCGGCGCAACTGGCGGTTTTACGTGCTCCACAATCTCGCCTTTGCCTGCTGCATATCGTTCATAGTCGGCCTGCTGGCGTGGAACCCGGCGTTCCTGGGGCGCATTCACGGCTGGCAACCCGCCGCGATCGGGGCTTGGCTGGGGTTGACCCAGATCGGGGTTTCGGTCCCCGCGCTGGTGCTGCATGGCTGGGCAGTGGACCGGCTGTTCAAGCGCGGTATGCATGACGCGCATCTGCGGTGGTTTTCGGTGCTGTGCCCCATAGCCGGTGTGCTGGGCTGCGCGGCCTATCTGGTCAACGATGCCTGGCTGACGCTGGTACTGTTCAACGGCGCGCTGTTCTGCGTGGTCAGCTATCCCGGGATCGCCGCTGCCGCGCTGCAGATTGCCACGCCGACCGAATTGCGGGGCAAGCTGTCCTCCGTCTACCTGATCGGGCTCAATCTGCTCGGCTCGCTGACCGGGCCGATGATCGTGGCTGCGATCACCCAATATGGCTTTGGCGACGATGCCCGGGTCGGCTGGTCGATGAGCATCTTTGCCGCCTCGATCATGGCCCTTGCCACACTGTTCTGCCTGCTCGGCCGGGGGCCGATGCGCACCACGATTGCCGCCAGGTCGTGGCTTTCCTGATCGGGCTCAGTCCAGCTGGGCCAGCTTGCCCGGCATTTCTTCCGGCCGGGGCACGCGGTTCATGTGCATCCCGCCGCTGGCGTGGAGATTGACCCCGGTGATGTAGCTCGAATGGTAGAGATTGATGATGGTCTCGGCGAAATCCTCCGGCTCGCCCACCCGGCCGAGCGGAATTTCGCGGCAGAAGGCTTCCTCCATGCCTGGCTGTTCGAACAGATAGGTCGCGGCCACGGTCTTGATCGGGCCGGGCAGGATCGAGTTCACCCTGATGCCCTGCGGCCCGTATTCGACGGCGGCATAGCGCACCAGGCTGTCCATTGCTGCCTTGCCGCAACCATAGGCGGTGCGGGCATAGACCGGCTGGTGCGCGGCGAAGCTGGAAATGAGGGTGATTGCCCCACCCGGGTTCATCGCCTCGGCGACGTGGCGGATGAAATAGACGTGGCCGAAGAAATTGACGTCGAACGAGGCGCGCATCGCTGCATCATCGACATTGCGGATGAAGCCGTCGGCCTGCGCAAAGGCGCAGTTCACCGCGAGGTCGATCTTGCCGTAAGTGGTGAGCGTTTCCTGCACCAGCGTAGAGATCTGCGCCTCGCTGCCGGCATCGCACACCACGCCATGGCCGCCGATCTTGTTGGCCAGTTTCTTGATCGGCGCTTCCCGCCGCGCCGCGACGACCACCTTCGCGCCGCGCGCCGCCAGCATCTCGGCGGTCGCCCACCCGGTCCCGCCCTCTGCCGAAGCCCCCAGCACCAGGGCGACCTTGCCTGCCATGTCCATTGCATCTCTCCCTGATCGATTCTGTCGGCAGGAGTGAAGCGGAAAAGCGGGGCGGGGGCAATCGGGGGTTTGCGATTGGGATGTAATTCGGGAAGGGGGAAAGTGGCAGAATGCCGCAATCAGATGCCCCCAGAAAAGAGCATGAAGTATGGAAAGAGGACTAGCAAGGACGCTGCCGAGGCTAAGCCAAGCAGCCAAGGCCAGCGGTTACAGGCGTTGCAGATCCAAGCGCACGTAAGAAGGGCCATCACCACGAACATCGGCCAAGCGAAATAGCCATTGATCTTTTCCGCGTCCGCGTATCCCGCGCCAATCACAAGCTCTCGACCAACTAGCGCCAGCCCAAACCAGAGCACGATTGCCAAGCCGGCTATTATGTTCGCTGCTCGCATTTGTGCTTCATACCTGACTTGCAAATGTCCGCAATAAATTCAGAATTTCTCCCTTTTCCTGCTTAATTAGGCAATCGTCGAATTCGCCAAGCAAAAGGGCCGGAAACCCGCCTTCGGTTCCCGGCCCTTTCAATTACTCCCAACCCGCCTCAGGCTGCTTTCGGCAGCCTGGCCGCGCGTGCCTTGTCCGGGTCGACCTTGAACAGCTTGCACGCGGTCAGGCCCAGCACGGCTTCGCGTTCTTCCTGCGTCAGTTCCGGCACATCATCGAACATCCGGCCGACCAGTTCCATCGAATAGGGGAAGGTCCCTTCGCTGTGCGGATAGTCGGTGGCGAAGACCACCGTTTCGAGGCCCTGTTCGCGCAGGGTCTTGAGCGAGCCGACATCGTTCTGCATGCACAGCACCACCTGTTCGCGCACGATCTGGCTGGGCAGGCGGTTGAGCTTGGGCTGGACCATCGGCGCGTGGCCGAAATAGCCTTCGTCCATGCGCTCGCCCAGCGCCAGCAGCCAGCCGGCCCCGTATTCGCTAAGCAGGATCTTCGCGCCCGGATTGCGATCCAGCACACCGCCGGTGGTCAGCAGCGTGATGACGTTGATCGCGTCGCACATCAGCGTGGTGTAATTATACACCGCCGCGCCCGGCCCGCGCATTGGGCGGATGTTCTTGAACCCGCTCGACGTGTGAATGCAGATCGGCACTTCATGCTTGGCGCAAAGCGCAAACACGCGGTCCCACACCGGATCGTTGTACTGTGGCGATTCCGGCGGCAGGACCGAAGGGAGCATGATGGTGCGATAGCCCATGGCGATCACCCGCTCGCATTCCGCCACGGCATCGTCGATGTCGATATGCGGAATCATCGCGGCCGCGATCAGCTTCTCGTGCAGGCCATCGAGATAGGACCAGGCCCAGTCGTTGTAGATCCGGCAGGTGTGCTTCAGCGCTTCGGCATCGGTGATCAGGCCAGCGGTGAGACCGACGCCGGGATAGCACAGCTCGGCATCGACGCCGTCGCGTTCCATGTCCTTCAACCGCATGTCGAGATTGCGGCCACCCAGTCGGCGCACGTCCTCGCAGCCCAGTTCGCCGGTCTTGTGGTCGTGGAAGTTGCGGTAAACCTTCAGGATCGGCTTGTCGCCCAACATGATGATGATGTTCTTTTCATCGGCATCGGTCCACAGCGCCCAGTCCTTGAGATGGGCGGGCATGCCGTCCTTGTAGAGGTCTGGCGGTTCGGCCAGATGCGCGTCGGCGCTGAAGATGAACGGCTTCATGGGTATTCTCCTCGTCGGAATTAGGATGAAGCAAGCCCTATGCAATTCCGCGATTCTGGCAAGGGCCTTGTCGCTACCGCAACAGCGGCAGCACATCCCGCCCGATCCGCTTCAGTTCGGAACGGACCAGCGCGATGTCCGGGGTATTGAGCCGCAGCATCACGTCATCGGCGCCGTGGTCCCGCCAGACACGCAGCTCCGCTGCCATGCCTCGCGGGTCCTTGCTGCTGATCAGGGTCTTGCGCTCCGCCTCGAACGACAGCGGCTCGCCATAATCGACCGCGAGGCAGGCGCTGACCTGAATCAGGGCGGGATCGCGCCCGGCTTCTGCGGCCATCGCCCGGATTCTTCCTGCCGCTTCCGCCAGTTCAGAGGGCGAGAGGCCGGCCGGTTGCCAGCCTGTGCCGTAAAGCGCGGTGCGGCGCAGGCTCGGCGCGCTGTCGAACATGCCGCCGACCCAGATCGGGAAGGGGTCCTGCACCGGCTTGGGCGAGAAGATCACATCGTCAAAGTTCCAGTATTCGCCATGGTGGCTGGCCCGTGGCTGCGTGAACAGCGCGTGCATCACTTCGAGCATCTCGTTGGTGATCCGTCCGCGCGCCGCGAAATCGAGGCCCATCTCCTCGAACTCCGGCTTGTTGCCGCCGCAGCCGACCCCGGCAATCACCCGGCCCCCGCTCAACTGGTCGAGATTGACGAGGAACTTCGCAAGCGTGGCCGGGTGGTGATTGGGCAGCACCAGCACCGAGGTGCCCAGCCTGATCCGGCTGGTGCGGGCGGCGATGAAGGCCAGCAGCGGCAGCGGGGCATAATAGGGCAGATCGCCCAGCCGGTCGCGGATATAGCCGGAATTGAACACATGTTCGCCCAGCCAGACGACATCGAAGCCCAACTCCTCCGCCTCTACGGCCATGTCGACCAGTTCCAGCGGATCGGGCAGGCCCAGATGGCTTGGCAATGCGACACCGATCTGCATGGTCATTGCTTGCCTCCCGACTGCCTTGCGGCGCGCAGAACGCCGAGCATGTCGTCCATCCCCGGCTCGATTACCGCGAAATCGCCTTCGTTCCAGAACAGCACTTCCTTGCTGGCGGACATCTTCCAGCCATCGGGCGTACGCAGATAGAGGTCGCGGTAATAGCCGACCACCGTCTGCAAGGGTTCGCCATCGGCCCGTGTCCGCCAGTGCTTGCCCTGCATGATGGCATAGACCTCCGCACGGTCGCCATCGAAGGCGTAGCTGACCGGATATTTGACATGCTGGCTGCGTTCCAGCCGGGCGAAGAAGGCCTGCAGACTGGCGATCCAGGTGTCGATCCCGAGCGGGCCGGACGGCGCATCGTCAAAGCCGAAATCATCGACGTCGAAAGTGACGTCGCCGGTCCAGCAACTGCGGTACATCTCCCAGTCGCGCAGGTCCATGCCGAGGCAGTAGCGGCCCATCACATCGGCAATCTCCGCCCGGTCGAGCAGGTAGCGGACCTGTTGTTCGAGGCTCATGGCCTGCGGCATCGTCTCTCTCCCAATCGTGCCTGGTTCAGAACCCGGAAAGTTCCCCGCTCTCGATCCGGCGCATTGCATCCTCGCCAAAGACGCGGGCGGCATAGTCGCGCAGATCGGCATTCTTGCGCAGCGAATTGCCGCCGTCCACCGCATAGCACTGGCCGGTGATCCAGCTTGCTTCCGGCCCGGACAGGAACCGCACCGCCGCGCCGATATCGCCCGGCTCGCCCGCGCGGCCGAGCGGGGTTTCCGCCAGCATCCGCGCCAGCATCGGTGGATCGTCGAAGATCGCGCCGCGCAACCGGCTGCGGGTGAGCCCGGGCTTGACCGCGTTGACCCTGATGCGCGCTGCGGCCAGTTCTTCCGCCGCGCCGCGCACGAAGCTTTCCAGCCCTCCCTTGGCGGTCGAATAGGCCGACATCCAGCGCGTGGGCACGCTCGACACGATCGAGGAAATGCAGGTGATCGCCCCGCCTCCCGTCATCAGCGGCGCGCCATAGCGCACGGCGATGAAGGCGGAGATGACATTGCGTTCCCAATCGCCCCGGAAGCTCTCCACATCGTGCAGCATGATCGGGCGCAACTCGCCCTGGCCGACAGTCGGCACGATGATGTCCAGTCGGCCATGTAGCGCATGGGCATCGGCCAGCGCGGCGCGGACGGTGTCGGGATCGAGGCAATCGCCCGCGATCGTCACCACCTCGCCTTCAGGGCAGGCAGCCAGCAGCCGGGTGCGGGTTTCCGCAAGGGGTTCGGGCTGGCGGGCGATCAGCACCACGCTTGCCCCGTCGCGCAGCAGGCACAGCGCGCTCGCCTCCGCAATCGCGCCGCTGCCGCCGGTGATAAAGGCGGTCATACCCGCAAGAGCTTGGTCCGGTTGGCTCATCCTGCATCTTTCCCATGTCCTGCGGCGGTCCGGAACCACCGTCTTTTGGGTTTGCACGCGCAGTTGTCAAAGTTTGGGCAGGGAGCGTTTGCCCACCCGGTTCTGCCCCGCTACGCCGCCATCTTATTGCGCATAGAACATAGTGAGAGGCATGCAAATGAGGTTGCTGGATAATCCCAATCCCTTCAAGCTGGTCGTGTTCGGGGCCAATGTCCTGGGCGGCTGCAACGTCTCGACCTCGCCGCAGCGGATTCAGGTCACCTGGCCGGAAACTGTGCGGATCGCGCAGGCGGCCGAGGCCGCCGGGCTGGACGCAATGATTCCGATCTCGCGCTGGGTCGGCTTCGGCGGTGCCTCCAACCACAATGACCGCTGCTTTGAAACCTGCACCTGGGCGGCGGGCGTGGCGGCGGTGACCAAGACGATCTCGGTCTTCGCCACGGTCCATGTCCAGTCCACCCACCCTGTTCGCATGGCCAAGGAAGCGGTGACGATCGATCATATCTCGAACGGGCGGTTCGGGCTCAACGTGGTGGCCGGCTATGTCGAGCAGGAGATCGAGATGTTCGGCGTGGAATGGCTGCCGAACGAGGATCGCTATGCCTATGCCGAGGAATGGATGGAAATCGTCCGCCGGGTCTGGACGGAGGATGCCTTCGACCATCAGGGCCGCTTCTTCAATCTCAAGGGTGCCTATGGCAATCCCAGGCCGATCCAGCAGCCGTTCCCGATGGTGATGAATGCCGGCAACAGCAAGCACGGCAGCGCCTTTGCCGCCAAGTTCGCGGACATCAACTATATCAACATCTTCAGCCTTGATACGGCTGCTGATCAGGTGGCGCAGGTGCGCAACGCCGCGAAGGAGGCGGGCAAGGATCAGGTGACGGTGATGGCCAACATCACCATCCTGTGCCGGGATACCCAGGAAGAGGTCGATGGCTATTACCATTACCTGGTGCACGAGGTGGGTGACTGGGAGGGCGCACGCAACGTGGCCCGCGTGCTGCTCGCCAATGCCAGCAGCATCATCGACAATCCCGAAGTGATCGAACGGATCGTTCTGACCTTCGGCGGCTGGCCGGTGATCGGCACGCCGGATGAGGTGGTGGCGCAGATCAGGCAGCTCTCCGATCTGGGGCTGGACGGCCTGGCGCTGTCCTGGCCTGATTTCGAGGACGGGATTGCGCGCTATCACCGCGACCTGCTGCCGCGGTTGCAGACGGCGGGCTTGCGAATCTAGAAAAACTGACGGGAGAGTGAAGACCATGGCCGTAAAGACCAACCAGATTACCCAGGCCGCCTATGTGGTGAATGATCTTCGCGCGGCGATCGACCGCTGGATGAGTTCGACCAACATCGGCCCGTTCTACATCATGGAGGACTGCCGGCCGGAGAACGTGATCTATCGCGGCGCGCCGGGCGAGCTGGCGATGGACATCGCCTTCTGCCAGGCCGGGCCGGTGCAGATCGAGCTGATCCAGCCGAAAAGCGCCGGGCCGAACATGTATCGCGACAGCTATCCGGAAGGCACGGAAGGCTATCACCACCAGTGCTATTTCACCGACGATCTCGACAAGGAATTCGCCCATTATGCTGCGCTGGGCGTGGAAGTGGCGGTGCAGGCCACTTTCGGCACGCTGCGCTTCGCCTATTTCGACACCCGCCACCTGATCGGCTGCATGACCGAGGTGATGCAGCATGACGAGGCGGTGGAAGGCATGTTCAAGATGATCGCCGATGCGGCGATCGACTGGGACGGTTCGGACCCGGTGCGGTTGGTCGGCGGCTGAGAGCGCCCGATCCGTGAAGGAATGAGGGGGTGCGATCTGGTCGGATCGTATCCCCCTGTTCACATCGTCACAGCTTCGGGTCGAGCACCACCTTGCACTGCGCGCCGCGCTGTTTCAGCGCTTCGAAAGCGTCGGGCAGCTGTTCGAACGCAATGATGTCGGTGATCATCGCCAGCGGATCGACGATCCCGCGATCGAGCGTGTTGGCGGCGTGTTCGAACATCTTGAGGTGCGTGCCGACGGCGAATTGCAGGCGCAGCTGCTTGTAGACCGCCATCGCCGGCATCCACGGGTCCTGGTGTTCGCAGATGCCCAGCACATTGACCGATCCGCAGGGGCGCACGATGTTCACAGCCAGTTCGATCGCGCCGGGAAAGCCTGCGCATTCCAGCACCACATCGGGCATGCCGCCGAAATATTCGTGCAACTCGCCCACCAGGTCCGGCCCGGTGGTGAAGAAGGCATCGACGCCGACCGCCCGGGCGATATGCTCGCGCGTGCGGCTGGAAGCGACGGCGGCGATCTTGCCGGCGCTGGCCTGCCGCGCCCAGAAAGCGGCGGCGATGCCGACCGGGCCGGTGCCGATGACGACGATATTGGCGCCGGGCTCGAACGGATTGCACTCGATCCCCAGCAGGCCGACGGCCAGCGGTTCGATGATCGCGGCATCGTCCAGCGACAGCGTATTGGGCAGCCGCGCGCAGCTGGCATCCAGCGCGGTCATGTATTCGGCAAAGCCGCCGAACCACGGCACCGGGCCGTTGATGCAGAAATAGGGCGATCCGCCCTTGCACGAGGCGCATTGCCCGCAGCCCTTGGTCGGGTGCGGCACGACATGATCGCCGACCTTGAGCCGGTTCACCCCCTTGCCGACTGCCACCACTTCGGCGCTGCGTTCATGGCCGAGGATATAGCCCGGCGGGGCGCACATCGAATTGTGCGCGTCGGTCATGTGCAGATCGGTGCCGCAGATGCCGCAGCGGTGGACGCGGAGCAGCACCTCGCCTTCGCCCGGATCGGGCACGGCCACGTCCCTGATTTCCAGCTTTTCACCCGGCTTGTTGAAAACGGCTGCGCGCATGCCTGTCCCTTACTTCCTGTTGAGCCCGAACTTTTCGATGTAGGCGGCGTGCCGGTCAAGGATCATCGAAGGGGTCAGGCCGAAATCCGCCATGTCGTATCTGTGCAGGCCATGACCTTCCGGGTTCCGGTCGATCCGGGCGGCGATGGCGCTCTCGGCCTCGGCGCTCATGACGAGGCCGAAATGATCGTAGATGCGGCCGATGGTCTCCATCGGCTTCGCGTGCAGTTCATGGTGATGGAGATCGAAGAACTGGCCTTCGCGCTCCGGCAACCTCGCCCGCGTGGCCAGCCCGCGATCAACCATGATCGCCCATTTTTCCAACTCGCGGGGCCCGAGGATCTGCTGGGTCAGCTTCGCTCCGTCGGCTTCATGCGCGGTCTTGTAGAAATGGATCGTACTGGCGATGGATGGCACCGCTTTCAACGGATCGCGGTGGGTCTGGATCACCCGGACATCGGGTACCTGTTCGAACCAGTAATCGAGCTGGCCAATGGTGGCAGGATTCTTGAGCAGGAACGGCTTGTCTGGTTCGTGGCAGCCGATCAGCTTCAGTATATCCATCTCGCGCATCACGTCGGGCTGTTCGGGGCGGCTGGCCCACCATGCGTCATAGCCCCCGCAATACCAGATTGAGGCGAAGATGTTGCTGGCCATGGTGCCGGCCTGGATCTCGTTCTCCTCGTCCACCTCGTCGGCCACCACCAGATGCGCATTGGCGATGTCGGGGGAGGCCGCATGCTGGTTGGCCAGCCATTGCACCGAACGCTGATAGGCGGGATGGTCGGCCCATTCCGCACGCGGGGGGCGGGGCTGGGGGGCCTTGGTCAGCCAGTTCTGGATGCCCTGGAACTGCGGGTCGGCGCTCATCAGCTTGTGCAGCACGGTGGTGCCTGTGCGCGGGTGGCCGCAGATCAGGATCGGGGCCTTCAACTGGAAGGCCTTCCATTCGGGATAGCGCTTCCAGTTTTCGGCCGCATAGAGCCGCGCGGTCATGTAGGTGACCACGGTGTCCCATGCCATTTCCCGGCCCACCGGCGAAAAATGAGGATCGATGTCGAGCGATTGCAGCAGGACCGAAAGGCCCGTGCTGTAATCGTCAGTGCCGAAATCGGTCAGCCCCCCACTGCGGGCGATGCACGCCTCGTGGAGGTAATCCCAGCTTTCCCGGAACTTCTCTGGAGACTTCCACGCTTTCTCGGACATTGCTGTCACCACCGGCGGCGCATCTGCGCACCAAGGCGGCGCTTGCTCAGCACCTCGCGGCGTTCCGCCTCGCTCACCACCGGGGTATCGGCGGGCAGATGCTGGCGCAGGTCGGCCAGCTTGACGCGCTTGAGTTCCGGCAGCGGGGCAGTGTCGCACTGGGTCCAGCGGCCCATCAGCATGCCTTCGGTGAAATCGCCGCTGTCGAGCCAGTTGGGCACGCCGGGATCGGTCTTCGACAGAACCGCGCGGAACTTGCCGTCGCTGTCCAGCCGGGCCTGGTGGCCGTTGAGGCTGGCCTGGCGATAGACATATTCGACCGCGTTGAAATAGGGGTCGTTGACCTGGATGTTCCAGTAGCGGGGGTTGTCGGGGAGCTCGGTCTCGACGATCAGCGCCTCGTCATCGTCCATCTCGAAGCAGCACACCCAGTAGAACTGCCGGACCAGACCGATGCCACCATAAGTCTGGAACTCGAACTTGTTGGTGCCGCAGCGCTCCAGCGTGGCGTTCTGCAGGCCCAGGAACAGGGTGGACAGCCGCTCTGACAGGGTCAGCGCACGTTCCATCCGCTGGTCGATTTCTTCCACCGGCATCCGGCGCTTGACCAGCGGCGCGTCGAGGCATTCGATCGCCATGCGCGTGTCGGTCTCGTTGCCCCAATCGTAGGAGCGCATGCGGACGATGGTGTAATCCACATCCTCCTGGATCTTGTGCCAGGTGCCGGTGAAACCGGGCTCGGGCGGCGTGGCGGAGAGCAGGATCTCGAACTTACCATCCGGCCCCACCTTGATCTCGTCGTCATTGAGGAAGCTCGAATGTTGCTGGCCGACCGTGTCGACCATGCCCATCATGCCCCGGCCGAACTGGAACATGATCATGTAGATCGAGCCGCGATCCCCGACGATGCGGTAACGCTTCGTCCCGTCCAGCGGGGCGTAATAATAGACGTCGTCGGGGTTGGGCTGGAGCAGGAACACCGAGTTCCACAGCGGCATGAATTCCGGATGGTCGCTGTTCGACTGGAAATACTGGAAATAGGCGTAGCTGATGTTCATCACCAGCTGGCGATAGAGGTCGGCCTTGTACTGCTCGTCCTCCGGCTTCCACAGCAGCTTCAGCAGATCGGTGCCGGCCGGCTTCAGCAGGTCGACATAATGGTCCCAGCTCTTGAGGGTATTGCTCATCTCTCTCTCCCGAAATTCCTCTCCTCCTAACATGCGGCGGGGAAGGGCGGCTTGCCAAGCTTTTATATTCGGGGGTGTGCCATCAAATTGTTGCGGGCCGAATGGTCTGCGGCGATCCCGCCGGGCGGCAGGGCGCGCTTGACTCGGCCCCTGATCGGTCTGACAGGTCTGCCGAAGAATGTCCGGCAGGAAAGGCCGGGTTTCACGCGGAGAGGCATTCCTATGTCACTGGTCGTCAAATCGGGAATTCCCGACCCCTTCGAGCCGGTGGTCGGCTTCACGCTCAATCCCAGGCGGTTCGGCGATCTGAGCGAACATGGCGCGCAGCATCGCCGCCGCGCCGCGATTCTGGCCGCCACCCGGCGGATGCTGGCGAGCGAAGGGCACGAAAAGTTCACGATCCGCTCGGTCGCCGATGCCTGTGCCCTGACCGCCCAGACCATCCACAACAGCTTCGGCCATAAGACCGAGCTGCTGCGCGCGGCGATGAACCAGCATACTGTGATGATCGATTCCTATGCCATGTCGCAGACGCAGGACCCGGGTCTGTTTCTGCTGCTGGCGATCTCTTATTGCCAGAGCGCGATCGACCGGCCGGAATTCATGCGCGAATACATGCGGGCGGCGTTTTCGCCCAAATGGCCGCTGCGCGATTCGCTGCTCAAGTTCGGCACCGATCTCAAGGCCCAGAACCTGCGCTCGATAGCGCGGCGGGGCCTGCTGAAGCCTTGCATCGATCCCGCCATCGCGGCCGAACAGATCGCCTCCTGCATCACTTTTGCCATGCTCGAATGGGCGGAAAACGACGATATCGAGAGATTGTACGAGCGGCTCGTGCTGGCCAATGGCTCGATCCTGATGGGCATCCTCGTGCCGGAGGCAGCGCACGAGATCGAGGATTGGCTCAACAATCCCGCCAATCGCCGCTGGCAGCCTGTGCAATGAGCGTTGTGCCCGGCAATGGCCGCCTCGCCGGCCAATCGGCGATCGTAATTGGCGGGGCAGGCGGTATCTGCTCTGAAAGCGCGCTGCGGCTGATCGAGGATGGCGCCGCCGTGCTGCTGATGGACCGCCAGGCCGACGCGCTCGAAGCGGCGCGGGCGCGGCTGGTCGGCGCGGTGCCCGGCGCGCGGGTCGAGATATTCACCGGCAATGGCCTGCTGGCGGACGATGTCACAGCCGCGCTCGAAGCCGCACATGGCATGGCGGGGCGGCTCGACATGATCGTCCAGGGCATCGGCGGTGGCCGGTTCCGCCCGATCCTGATGCATGATGTGGCCAGCTTCATGAAAGTGGTGGAACTCAACGTCGTGCCGACTTTCCTCGCCATCCGCCACGGCGCGCCATTGCTGGAACGGGGCGGTTCGATCACCTGCATTTCCTCCACCGCGGCAGGCAGCGTCACCCCGTGGATGGCGCCCTACATGGTCGGCAAGGCGGGGGTCGAACAGCTGGTGCAGGCCGCTGCCGAGGAACTGGGCGCGGCCGGGATCCGGGTCAACGCGGTGCGGCCGGGCATGACGCTGACTGCCGCCAACGGCAGCCCGGAAGCGCAGGCCCGGATGGTGGAGGCGGTGCTGCCCGAAGTGCCACTCGGCCGCACCGGCGTGCCAGCCGATATTGCCGCAGCCGTGCGCTATCTCGCCGGGCCCGAATCCTCGTGGGTGACAGGCCAGATCATTGCAGTCGATGGCGGCGGGCTGCTGCGCAAGAACCCGGCAAACACCGATCTTCTGGCTGAAATGTATGGGCCGGAAGCCGTAGCCAAGGTCTTGGCGGGCAAGGTGCCCTAACGCTTCGCCCCGATCAGGATCGCGGCGTAAATGCAGGGCTCGTCATAGATGTTCTCCCAGGCGTGATCGACGCCGCCCATCACCAGCATGCTGCCGGGCCCGAGCGTGCGGCGATCGCCGCCGGGCAGGACGATATCGACCTTGCCCGACAGGATTACTTCGTAGTCGATCGTGTCCGACTGGTGCATGCCGGGATTGTCGGCATCGACCACCACGCCTTCCACGCCCGGTGACTGATGGATGTCGAGCTTCCCGGCGGAATGGGCGGGAAAGCAGATCAGCCCGAAGCGGGTGCCGCCCGGCAGCGGAAAACTGGTATCTGCAGGCGGGGCGCCGATGCCTTGGGCGAGGTCCGGCGCGCCCTGCGTGCCCCAGACATAGGCGACATCGACAATGCCGGGCATCGTGATCCGCGCTGGCTGGCCGGGATCGAGAAACACGGTCTCGCCCGCCGCGTTCAGCCCCGCCACCACCACATTCAGCCGGTCCAGATCCATCCTGCTTCCCCTTCCTGTTGTCCGTTCCGCCCGATCAGCCGAGCGGGAAATATTCAAATGCGTCGCCAGCTGCTTTCACATGCCCGGCAAAGGGCGGTGGGAAATGGGCCGGCAGCAGCAGATGACCATGTTCGGCGCAATCGCCCAGCAGGCGGCGGCGGGTGGCGCGGGCCTGGGCCGGATCCTCGCAGGCGAGCGAATTGACGTCGGGACAGGCCACCTGCAGCGGCGAATGCATGCAATCGCCCACGAACAACCCGCCCTTCCCCTGGCTGTGCGCGCGGATCACGCAGGTGCCGGGGGTGTGGCCGGGGGCGGCCTCCACGGTCAGCTGGTCGTCCACGGTGTAGCCATCCTCGACAATGGCCGCGAGGCCCGCCTCGACACAGGGCAGCACGCTGTCGATGAAGGCCGGGCCTTCGCCAAAGAAGGTGGCCGCGCCCATTTCCGGGTGCCAGTGCTCATATTCCTTGCGCGCGAAGATGTAGCGGGCGTTGGGAAAGGTCGGGACCCAGCGTCCGTCGATCAGCCGGGTGTTCCAGCCGACATGGTCGGCATGGAGGTGGGTGCACATCACGAAGTGGATGTCCTCTGGCCTCAGCCCCTGAACGGCCAGCCGGTCCAGCCAGTCGGTCTGGAGATTGGTGCCGAGATGGCCTTCGCCCCGGTCCTTGTGATTGCCGTAACAGGTGTCGATCAGGATGTTGTGGTGGCGGGTGCGGACGATCCAACTGTGGATGCTGGTGACGAGGTTGCCGCTGGCCATGTCCATCCCGTGGCGCGCCAGCCAGGCCGGATCGCGCGCCAGCACTGCGCGCGGGATGCCATCCAGAAACTCGTCCGGCCCGACGAAAGCGCCGCACAGCTCCTCTACCCGGTCAATCCGCAGATCTCCAATCCTGATCATTGCCATCGTCTTGTCTCCCGCCCGCAATGCTAGCAGCAAATGATTGCCTGTCGCGCGCTTTCAGGCAATGCATGGCGTAACAACTTCAATCGGGAAGAGGAACAACCGGCCATGCCTCATTCAGCCAAGGCGGCACATCCACTCAAGGGCAAGACCGCGCTGGTCACCGGTTCGTCGCGCGGCATCGGCCGGGCGGTGGCGCTACGGCTGGCGCGCGACGGGGCGCGCGTGGCGGTCCATTGCCGCAGCCGCCGCGAGGAAGCGGAGGAAGTGGCTCTCCAGATCCGCGAACATGGTGGCGAAGCGCTGGTCCTCCAGGGCGACATCGCCGATCTTGGAGTGGTGGCTGCGATGTTCGCCGAGATCGATCACTGGCGCGGCGAATTGCCGCTGGACATCGTGGTCAACAACGCCGCCGTCCATGGCATCGCCGGTTCGCTCGACGTGGCGACGGCGGCCGCTTTCGACCAGACCATCGCCACCAATCTGCGCGCGCCCTTCTTCATCGCCCAAGCGGCGGCGGAGCGGATGGCGGACGGAGGGCGGCTGATCTTCGTCGGCGCGATCGCCGCCCGGCACGGCTATCCCTTCGATCCCGCCTATGCCGCCACCAAGGGCGCGCTCACCAGCCTGACGCTGGCGCTGGCCCGCCACCTCGGCCCGCGCGGGATCACGGTCAACACCGTGGTGCCCGGCGTGACCGACACCGAGATGCTGGATGCCCACCGCGACAACCCGGACGTGATGAACTGGATGATCGGCGAAACCTCGCTTGCCCGGATGGGCACGCCAGAAGACGTGGCGGATGTGATCGCGATGGTGGCGGGACCGGACGGGCGCTGGGTCACCGGTCAGGCAATCGACGCCAGCGGCGGAATCTGGATCTGAAGGGAGAGCGAGATGAAAGCCATGGTAATCGACCGCTTCGGCGGCCCGGAAGAATTGGAACTGCGCGAAATCCCGACCGCTTCTCCCGGCGAAGGCGAGGTACTGATCCGCGTGGCTTATGCCGGGGTCAATCCCGCCGACTGCAAGATCCGCGCAGGTAAGCTGGGCAAGTGGGAGTTCCCTTTCCCGGTGGTGACGGGCTTCGATGCCGCCGGGGTGATCGACCAAGTCGGCCCCGGCGTTACCGATCTCGCGCCCGGAGACCGCGTCACCACCCTGTCCGACCAGCTGTTCGGCGCGCATGGCAGCTATGCCGAATATGTCTGCTGCCGCGCCATCCGGGTACAAAAACTGCCGGACACGGTCAGCTTCCGTGACGGAGCGACGATCCCTGTGGGCGGGGCGACGGCCTATGGCGCGGTTGTCGATCTGGGGCAGGTGAAGGCAGGCGACCGGGTCTTCGTCAACGGCGGTGCGGGCAGCGTCGGGCTGTTCGCGATCCAGCTGGCCAGCGCGCGCGGCGCGGCGGTCGCCACCACCTGCAGCCCGCGCAACAATGCGCTGGTGCATGGCGCCGGGGCGGAATGCACGATCGATTACAACGCGCAGGACGTAATGGCGGCACTGAAGGCGTGGAGCCCGGACGGCGCAGACCTGATCGTCGATTGCATCGGGCTCGACAGCTTGCCCGCAGACAGCGCGCGGTGCGTCGGGCGCGGCGGGCGGATCGTGTGCATCTACACCGGCATTCGCGATATCCAGGGCTATGACGCGGCATTGTGCGCGGAACTGGGGGTTGAACTGATCCTCAATCTTTCCGCCTTCGAGCGGCAAAGCGATCATCTGCGGGGCGCGGTCGAAGGCTTCCGCAACGGCACGCTGCAACCGCCGCCGATCACCGAATTCGCGCTGGCCGATGCGGCCGAGGCGCACCGGCTGAGTGAAACTTCGCATGTCAGCGGCAAGCTGGTGCTCAAGGTGGCAGACCTGGCTTAGAATGTTTCAGGAGGAACGGATGGAATTGTACGAGGGTGCGGAAAAGGAAACGGTCGTTCACGCCTTTGCGCGGGCAGTCGCCGCCTTCCCGGACGATCTGTTCCTCAACATCGCGGGCGAGCGTTTCAGCTATGCCGAGGTTGATCGCGCGGCTACGCGGCTGGCCCATGAACTGGCCGCGCTGGGCGTGGTCAAGGGCGATCGGGTCGTCACGCTGACCGAAACCAATGTCGATGTGGTGCCGCTGTGGCTGGCGATCAACCGGATCGGCGCGATCTGGGTGCCGATCAACACCGCCTACCGGGGCGATTTCCTGCGCCACCAGATTGCCGACGCCGGGGCCTGCCTCGCCATTTGCGACGAGGACTATCTTGCGCGCATCGTCGATATTGCCGCCGACCTACCGGCCTTGCGACTGGTGCTCAGCCGTGGGGCCGGGCCATATCCGGCCTGCGCCGTCCCGGTCGAGCCGCTCGATGCGCATCGTGGAACCGACGAAGCGCCGATCCCGATCGATGTGACGCCACAAGACCTAGCCTGCCTGATCTACACTTCCGGCACCACCGGTCCGTCCAAGGGCTGCATGGTCAGCCATGCCTATCTCTGCAACCAGGGGCGGCAGCACCGCCAGGCCCTGCCGCAGGCGCGCGGCGAGATCGGCTGGACCTGCCTGCCGATGTTCCACACCGCCGGGATCACCCATGTGCTGGCGGCGATGCTGGACGGCCATGGTGCGGCGCTGTGGCCGTTTTTTTCGGTCAGCCAGTTCTGGGACCATATCGAGGCTTCGGGTGCCTCGCACGCGTTGCTGATGGCCACGATCTTCGGCCTGGTTGCCAATGCGCCCGATACACCGGCGATGAAGCGCTGCCATGGCCAGCTCAAGGCGATCATCGGCGTGCCGATCCCGCCCGACATCAAGGCGATCTGGGAGCAGCGCTTCGGCGTGGGCTATTGCATGCCCTACGCCTATGGCCAGACCGAGGCCAACCGCATGTCGTCATTGACCTTTGGCGATCCCGAACCGCTGCCCGGCAGCGCCGGAAGGCCGACCGACGCTTTCGTACTGGCGATCCTCGACGACAGCGGCAATGTCCTGCCCGAAGGGGAAGTCGGCGAAATCGCGGTGCGCCCGCGCCGTCCGGGGGTGATGTTCGACGGTTACTGGAACCGCCCGGAAGAAACGGTCAAGGCCTGGCGCAATCTGTGGATGCACACCGGCGATCTCGGCCGGATGGAGCAGGGCTGTCTGTTCTTCGTCGATCGCAAGAAGGACTATCTGCGCTGCCGGGGCGAGAATGTCTCCAGCTTCGAGATCGAGCGGGCGTTCCAGGCCCATCCCGCCATCCGGGAAAGCGCGGTCCACGCCGTCGGCCAGCAATCGGGCGAGGATGAGATCAAGATCACCATCGTGCCGAAAGACGATGCCGACCCCGACCCGCGCGAGCTGTGCGAATGGGCCATCGGGCAGCTGCCGCACTTCGCGGTGCCGCGCTACTTCGAGTTCCGCGCCGAGCTGCCCAAGAATCCCACTGGTCGCGTGCTCAAGTACCAGCTGCGCGACGAAGGCGTGACCACCGCCACCTGGGACCGCGAGGCCCATGGCATCACGGTGCGCAAGCAGCGAAGGCCAGCGGCTTAGACGATCAGGGCCGGAACTGGCCGAACCGCCGCCAGAACAGCAGCAGGAAGCCCAGCGCGGTCAGCCCCGGATAGATCGGCAGGATGACGAGGCCGAGCACCAGCCAGGGCCATTGGCCGCGCGGCACGCCATTGGCGACGACGACCCCGAAGCAGATCATCAGCGCCGTCAGGTCGATCAGCCCGGCAACCGTGATCGGATCGGACAGCATGATCTCGTTGAAGGCGGTAAATCCGCCGATGAAACCGTGGCGGGCCAGAATGCCGTCATCCCCCAGCAGGACCATGCCCTGCAGGATCACGAACACGATAAACGCCACCCACAGCACCAGCCGCCAGCCGGCGCCGAGGGGGGATGAATTGTCATTATCCGACATGGAGCTCTCCGAGTGGTTGCAGTGCGGTTGCGGGTCAGGCGGCCAGCCGTTCCTGCTTGCGGACGTAGATGGCGAGCGCAGCCGAGCAGGCGATGTTGACCGCGAAATAGGCCAGCATGAACGGCGTGCGAAACTCCGGCCCGAAATAGCTCGCCTGCGCATAGTAGAAACACGACAGCATGAGCGTGTAGTGAATCCAGATCGCGCTGGAGGTTCCCGCGATTGATCTGCGTCTTGCGATCATCGCCGCCCATGCGACCGGCCCGGCAAGATTGGCGAAGTTGAAATAAACGATATTGAGATCGTCCGGCAGTGCCTGGAGCACCTGCATCCAGGCATAGGCGAAGACCACGGCGGCGGCGACCAGCCCGAGGCGGAAAGCGCCGTTGCTGGCATCGGGGCAAAGCTCCTGCTTGCCGAACTTGAAGGTCATGTAGAGATACAGCGTCTCGAACGACACTGTCAGGACCAGCGCCGCCCAGAACAGCTCCAGATACCAGTGACCATAGACATTGAAATACATGTCGTAGCGCAGCACGCCGGTGCCGTCCCCGCACAGCCACAGCAGCGTGGTGAACAGCGGGACGGGATAGACCTTGTCCCGGAACCCCTTGATCGCTGCCAGTGCAAACCAGATATAATTGAATATCATGGACAGGCCACAGAACAGGATGACCCCGAACTTGTTGGCATCCAGCGCCTGCAATACAACATGCGGATCGTACATATTCCAGCACCTCCCCCGGCTTTCTTCCCGGGCCGGCCAAGTTTCGCGGCCCCGGGTTCAAGTCCTGGCGGCAGATTATCAAGCGCTGCGGGCATGGGAAACGGCAATGATTGTAATGGCAGGGTCATTGCTTCTATAGTTGCAGCCGCCCCATGTGTCTTCAGTAAGCAGTGCGAGTGGGGTACTGCGGTTCCGGAGAAGTGCCAGGATGGCCAGCGAGAACACCGCGCACGAACCGGATTCCTGGCCGCACTGGGTGCTTCGGCGCGTGCCCGATCCCTTCACCGACCTTACGTACTATCTCGATCGTTCGCGCAACGAAAAGCAGGTGCGCTGGGCCAGTTCGGTCCAGCGTCGATCGAAGATCCTCGCCACCGCGCGGCTGCTGATGTCGCAGCATGCGTTCGACAAGGTGAAGCTGCAATCGCTGGCGGAGGATTGCGGCGTTTCGATCCAGACGATCTACAATCTGATCGGCAACCGCGAGCAGATGTTGCACGCCTCGGCTGCCCAGTGGGTCTATGCAATCGCCGCCGATGGCCGCAAGCTGGCCGGGGACAGCGATTTCAATTCGACCTTCACGATGCTGGCGATGTTCTGGAGTTCCGCCTTCGTCCATCGCGACTATGTGCGCAGCGCGGCCCATTTCACCGTCTATGAAGGGGCACCGCTGAGGCAGCCGTTCTACGCTGCCGGGAATGCCGTGTTCCTCGAAGACCTGACCCGGCTGGACGAGCTTGGAATGGTCCGTGCCGGTGTCGATCTGAAGTGCCTCGCCCGGCAATTGAACGTCTCGGCCAATTCGACCATCTGCCAATGGGTGATCGAACAATATGATACCAACGAATTCGGGCGCGAACTGCTCAACGGCCCCGGCCTGATGCTGGCCGGGGCTCTGAAAGGCGAAGAAGCGGCCCGGCTGGAGCGGACGATGCGCTGGTGGGGCAGTTCTCTCTAAATCAGCCCCGCTCATCGACCATGAAGATCGTCACCTTGCTGCGGTCGAAGAAGTTTTCCTCGTCCGCCGCGATCGCCGCGCCGATTTCCGGGATGGCACACTGGCGGATCAATTCGTTGAAATCGTCCTCGCACCAGTACCAGAACTCGCTCATCACGTCGAAATCGACTTCGGGCGGGGGCGCATCGACATGGGCCATGTTGAAATTGCCGGTCGGCACCGGGAAGTTGCGGATATAACGCGCGAAGATCGGCTTGCCGTTCTTGGTCAGCAGCCGCATCGCCAGCGGGGCGTGGTTGTTTTCGTAATAGGCGATGAAATCCTCGCGGCTCATTCCCGGCTTGGCGCGCAGCAGGGCAACCTGCTTGATCGGCGGCGGACCTTCGAACCCTTCGGGGCGCGGCTGGAGCTGGTCCTGCGGGGTCTCGTAGGCTTCCGTCTCGAACATCACCATCTTGCTGCGGTCGAACAGGTCTTCCTCGTCGCGGGCGACCTTTTCGCCGGCATCGGTGCTGCCCAGCGCTTCGAGCAGCCCGTCGAGCTTGGACTGGTCCTCATACCAGATCTGGGTGATGACATCGAATTGCGGCGGCGGCGGCGGATCGGGGATATGGTCCAGCTCCACCAGACTGCCGGGAATGATGAAATTGCGCCGGTAATCGCAGTGGAACGGCACCACCTCGTTGATCAGCGGGACGTGGCCTTCCTCGTAGCGTTTGACGAAGGCATCGTAATCCATTCCCTGCTTGGTCTTGAGCAGTGCGGTCTGCTTGATCATTTGCGCTCTCCTTTCCCGGCAGCCCTTTGCGGGCTTGCCGCAGGGGTTATCAGAGTCCTTCGAACGTCACGAGGAATTTCGTGTCTGAATTGGCCTGCCGGATAGGGATGACGCCTTGATATTCGGGCGAATTATACCAGGCGTCCAGCGCGGCCTGGTCCTTGAACTTCATCAGCACGATCCGGGTGCCCGGAGCCGTTCCTTCCAGCACCTTGATATCATCGCTCACCGCCACCGGTTCGACTCCGAACTTGGCGACACTGGAAAAGCCGCCTTCTTCATAGGCGCGATAGCCATCCCGTTTGATATTATCGATCGCTGCAAGCAGGAACACCGCCATATTATCTCTCCTCGATTGACCCTGTTGGTCTCAAACGGGTTGTGCCGCAGCAGGCCCTGCCGCGCAACGCCGTCTCCCGCAATGTGCACCCTCAGTGCAATCGGGATGCGCAGCGCTGAAAGACGGGGGGGCGCGGTCCTGTTAGAAGGCACCATCGAAAATGCAGACAGGCTATCGCGCGGGAGTAGATTGCATGAACAAGTTTACCGGTCGTTTGGGCGAACCCAAGGGCCTCAACATCGAACCTTGGACTCCGGACTACGAACAGGCGCCCGGGGTCAAGGGCGGTCAGGAAAAGCAGCCTTATGTCGATTACGGTACCGACCGGCTGAGCGACAACGAGAAATATTATTCCGCTGAGGTGCTGGCGAAGGAATGGGATCTGCTGTTCTCGAAGACCTGGCAGATCTGCGGCCACATCAACGACATTCCCGAAGAACATTGCTTCATGAAGCACGATTTCGGGAAGGAAAGCCTGCTGTTCGTGCGCGGCAAGGGCGACGAGGTGCGCGGCTTCTACAATGTCTGCCAGCATCGCGGCACGCGCATCGTGCGCGAGCATTATGGCAGGGCGCGCAGCTTCACCTGCCCCTATCACGCATGGAGCTACACCAACGACGGCAAGCTGGCCCATCTGCCGGGCCGCGAAACCTTCCGCGAGGAAGTGCTGTGCCGCAATCTCGACATGGAACCGGTGCGGACCGCAGTGTGGAAGGGCTGGGTGTTCTTCAACCTCAATCCCGATGCCGGATCGTTGGAAGACTATCTGGGCGAGCGGTTCCGGGCCAGCCTTGATGCGTTCGATTATCCCAATTTCATCCGCCTCTACGATGTCCGCCAGACCTGGGACATGAACTGGAAGACCTCGCTCGAAGCCTTCATCGAAGGCTATCACGTCACCTCGGTCCACCATGTCACGCTGACCCCGGTGATGGATGACTATTACGTCCAGCAGGACCAGTACGAGAACGGCCATGGCCGTTCGATCTTTCCCTTCATGGAGCCGGCGCAATCCTATCTGGCGCGGGCCGAAGGGCGCGATGACAGCCTGAAGGACGAGATGAAGCTGTTCCTCACCGCCGCCGGTCTCACCGAGGATGAATTCCCCGCCCGCTGGCAGGATGTGAAGAAGGCGGTCATCGAAGGCAAACGCCGGAACCAGGCGAAGCTGGGCTTCGATTTCTCCGGCTTCAACGACGATCAGTTGGTGGATGACTGGAACATCAGCTTCTTCCCCAACGCCACATTCAACACCCACCCCGAAGGCGTGCTGTTCCAGCGCTGGTGGCCGGATGCGCTCGACCCGCGCAAGACCCATTACAGCCTGCAGGTCTACGCAATGAAGGGTGAATGCGTGATCCCCAGCTACATGCCGATTCACCCCGATGCCGATCGCGAAGGCAAGCGCGTGCTGGAGCCGATGTTCCTGGAAGGCATGGGCGGCGCGGCGCTTGGTCCGGTGGTGATGGAAGATGTGGACTTCGTGCCCT
Organism: Erythrobacteraceae bacterium; assembly: GCA_947479055.1. GTDB lineage: Bacteria > Pseudomonadota > Alphaproteobacteria > Sphingomonadales > Sphingomonadaceae > CANJYE01. The sequence goes on along the minus strand of CANJYE010000028.1, from coordinate 9,190 downwards.
GGTACCAGAAGGGCGTCGAATCGCGCGGATTCCGGGGTTCCAACTATGGCGAGCACGAAGTCCGCAACCGCCAGTTCTACCACGAATACTATCGCTACATGAACGGCTCGCGGGAGGTTTGAGCGTCTCCCGCCCTCTGCCTGCCAACCGCATGAAGGAATTCGCGAAGTGAAATTGACGCCGCTGGCGACGATGACCGCCTATGTCGAAAGCGTAACCACCACCGGCCGGATGGATACGGGCGTCCGTCAGCTCTATGTCGTGCGCGACGGCACGGTCAGCGGGGAACGCATCAACGGCACGATTCTGGCCGGCGGCGGCGACAACATGCTGGTCGATCCGGGCTGGCTCGGCCATGTCGATGCCCGCGTCACCTGGAAGACCGACGACGGGGCGATCATCTATGTCCAGTATTACGGGCGGGTGGTGATGAACGAGAAAACCGGCGAGGCTTTCAAGACCGGTGGCGAGATCGCATTTGGCGATGCCCATTTCGTCACCCAGCCACGCTTTGAATGCGGCGATCCGCGCTATGCCTGGCTCAACAGCGTCGTCGCCATCGCCGAAGGCCGCGTCGCGGCCGGCCGGGCGATCCAGTACCAGATCTACCAATGCGAAGCAGGAGAGGCCTGAGCCATGAAAATCGAACTGACCCCAGCGCAGGAAGATCTCAAGCGCCGCGCCTATGCCGCCGGCCTCGAATTCCGCGAAGCCGCGTTCAAGTGGGACGAGGAAGACCATGTCGATTACCGCGCGGTGTCCGACCGTTTCGGCGAGCTGGGCTTCTTCGGCCTGACCGCGCCGGTCGAATGGGGCGGTCAGGGCGGCGACTGCATGGATTACCTGCTTGCGGTGTCGGAAGCGATCCGCGCCTCGGGCAGCTGGATCGTGGGCGAGCCCCTGTTCTGCACCACCGGCCCCGGCCCTTCGATGCTGATGCTGTCGGATAACGCGGCGCTACGCGAGAAATATCTGCGCGATGTGCTGAGCGGCAGAAAGGGTTGCGCCATCGCTCTGACCGAGCCGGCGCATGGCTCCGACCTCACTTATCTGGAAACCACTGCTGTCCGCGATGGCGACAGCTGGGTCATCAACGGCTCCAAGAGCTTCGTCACCGGCGCGATCTACAACGAGCTTTACGCCACTTTCGTGCGGTTTGACGGCATCCCCGGCCCGCGCGGGATCGGCGCGGTGCTGATCCCGTCCGATGCGCCCGGCTTCTCGATGTCGCGCGGCCCGGTGTTCCTTGGCACCCGCAGTATCCCGCATGGCGATGTCGAACTGGTCGATTGCCGCATTCCTGCCGAAAACCTGATCATGGGGCCGGGCCAGTTTCCCAAATTGATGAGCGCGTTCAACATGGAGCGTCTGCATAATTGCGCGGTCAGTCTGGGCGGGATGATGGCCGCCTATGACGAGGCGGCGGCCCATGTCCAGCAACGCGAGCAGTTCGGCCGCCCGGTGATCGAATTCCAGCATGTCTATCACACCCTGGCCGATGTCGCGGTGACGATTGAGGCGCATCGGCTGCTGTCCTACCAGGCGGCTGCCAATGCCGAGGACGGCAAATATCCCGACATGCAGCAGGTCTCGATGGCCAAGCTGTTCGGCGGCACCAAGATCCCCGAAGTGGCGATGAAATGCGCCGAGCTGATGGGCGGCAAGGGCGTGACCTCGGTCACGGTCACCCAGCGGATCGTGCGCGACGCGGTGACCAATGTGGTGGCCGGCGGCGCACCGGCAGTGCTCAAGAACGTGATCGCGGCTAGTCTGTTCCCGGGACGGAAATTCCCGCAGACGCGGGATTGAGCCGGTGACGGCAGGCTTTCTGGAGGATATGACGGCGCTGCTGGGTTCGGGCGGCGTGCTGACAGGCGGTGATGTGGCAATGCGTTCGGCCGATCCGTTCCGGGTTGTCCCGGTTGTTGCCGACGCGATCCTGCGCCCGCGCGATACGGGCGAGGTTTCAGCTATCCTCGCGGCGGCGGCGCGCCATGGCGTCGTCATCGTCACCCATGGCGGACGGACCGGCGTTTCGGGCGGGGTGGACAGCCGCGCAGGCGAGGTGGTCGTCTCGCTCGAACGGATGAACCGGATTGTCGAGGTCGATCTGGTCGGGCGGACCATTATTGCCGAAGCCGGCGTGACGATCGAGGCGCTGCATGCGGCGGCGGAAGCTTCGGGGCTTTACTACCCGGTCGATCTGGGCGCGCGCGGATCGGCCACGGTCGGCGGCACGATCGCCACCAACGCCGGCGGCAACCGCACCCTGCGCTGGGGGATGACCCGCGACCGGGTGCTGGGGCTGGAAGCAGTGCTGCCCGATGGCACGGTGGTGTCTTCGCTGAACAGGCTGGTGAAGAACAACACCGGCTATGATCTCAAGCAGCTGTTCATCGGCGCGGAAGGCACGCTGGGCATTGTCACCCAGGCCGTGTTCCGGGTGGTGCCGAAGCCGATCAGCCACGAGGTGGCGATGGTCGCGGTGCCGGACAATGCGGCGATGCTGCGGCTGCTGGATGCGATGCAGCACCTCGTCTCATTGAGCGCGTTCGAGCTGATCTATCCCGAATTCTACGAAAGCGTCACCCAGCCCGAAGTGCAGCCCCGCCCGCTGCCGCTGGGCGCGCATGGCTATGTGCTGGTCGAGGCGATGGGCTATGATGCCGCCAGCGACCGCGCCCAGTTCGAGGCGATCCTGGAACGGATGCTGGAAGAAGGCGTCGCCAGCGACGCGGTGATCGCCCAGTCCGAAGCGCAGCGCGCCGCGCTTTGGAAGGTGCGCGAAAGCGTGGACGTGGCTGTGAAGGCGATCTTCCCGCTGGCGATGTTCGATGTCAGCCTGGGGGTGGCGGATATCGACCTTTATGTCCGCACCGTGCGCGAACGGCTGGAAGCGGCCTTCCCCGCCGCGAAGATGATCGTGCAGGGCCATGTCGGCGACAACAACATTCATCTCGGCATCACGGTCGGGCCGGATACGCCCGCCCATGAACATGCGGTGGATGCGATCGTCTATGAAGCGCTGGTGCCGTTCGGCGGCTCGATGTCGGCCGAACACGGTATCGGCACGCTCAAGAACGAATGGTTGCGGGTCAGCCGCAATCCGGCCGAAATCGCGCTGATGCGGGCGATCAAGCAGACGCTCGATCCCGCCAACCGGCTCAATCCCCGCGTGCTATTCTGAAACGGGCAAACCCATGAATTTCGAACCCACTGCCGATCAGGCGGCCTTCGCCGACACGCTCTCGCGCTTCGTGGCCGATCGCTACGATCCCCTGCTGCGCGACCGCTATGCGGACCTGCTGGCGGGCCATGATCCGCTGGTGTGGCGGGAACTGGCCGGGCTGGGGCTCGGCGCGCTCACTCTGCCGGAAGAGGACGGCGGCCTTGGCGGCGGGGCTGGCGATCTGGCGGCGGCGATGCAGGCGCTGGGGCCGGGCCTGTTGCTCGATCCCTGGTTGCAGGCGCTGGTGGCCTCGCGGCTGATCGCGGCGCTGGGCAGCGATGCGCAGAAGGCGCAATGGCTCGACGCCATCACCACGGGCGAGACAGTCGTGGGGCTGGCGCTGGGCGAGGCCGGGCTCGATCACCCGCTGGAACGGATCGGCACGGTGGCCAGCGATGGAAAGCTGTCCGGCCGGAAGGTGGCCGCGCTGGGCCAGCGGCTCGATGCCTGGCTGGTGCTGGCCGATGATGCAGCGCTCTATTGGGTCAGCCCCGGTGCGGCGGGCCTGACTGCGCGGGAATACCGGCTGGCCGATGGTTCGGCGGCCTGCGACCTGATGCTGGACGCTACCCCGGCCGAACTGCTGGGAACGGGCCGTGAAGCGATCGAGGATGCGCTGGCGCTAGCCAACATCGCGCTGTGCGCCGAAGCCGTCGGCATCATGGATGCGGCGATCCGGCAGACGATCGAATATCTCCAGCTGCGCAAGCAGTTCGGCGTGCCGCTGGCGACGTTCCAGGTGATCCAGCACCGCATGGCCGATTGCGCGGCCCAGTTCGAACTGGCGAAGAGCCTGACGATGAAAGCTGCGCTGGAAGCCGACGATGCCAGCCTGCCGCGTGCGCAGCGCGTGCTGTCCGCTTTCACTGCCAAGGCCTTCGTATCGCGCGCGGCGCGCATGGTGGCGGAAGAGATGGTCCAGTTCCACGGGGCCATCGGTATCACCGAGGAATTGTGGATCGGCCGCGCGATGAAGCGGCTGCTGGTGATCGGCGGGCTGTTTGGCGATGCGCGCGCGCATACCGCCTATGCCGCCCGCTTCGCCACCCCCAGCTCGAGCGAAATCGGCTTTTCCGACGAGACCCGCGCCTTCCGCGACGAAGTGCGCGCGTTCCTTGCCGCGAAGCTGCCCGAGCGGCTGCGCACCCGCGCGCGGCGGACGCCCGGTGCCTTCCCGATCAAGGAAGACTGGCTGGAATGGCAGGCGATCCTCAACGCACAGGGCTGGTTGGCCTATAACTGGCCCGAAGACATCGGCGGGCCGGGCTGGAACGCTACGCAGCGCTATATCTTCGAACGCGAATGCGCGCTGGCCTTCGCCCCGGCGCTGGCCGCGCAGGGCCTGAGGATGCTGGCCCCGGTGCTGGCGAAGTTCGGCACGGATGAACAGAGGGCCCATTTCCTCCCGCGCATCCTGTCGGGCGAATATCTGTGGTGCCAGGGCTATTCCGAACCGGAAGCGGGTTCCGACCTTGCCAGCCTCAAGACCCGCGCGGTCAGGGATGGCGATCATTATGTTGTCAACGGCAGCAAGATCTGGACCACCTTCGGCCATTTCGCGGACTGGATGTTCTGCCTGGTGCGCACCGATCCCGATGCCAAGAAGCAGGCGGGCATTTCCTTCCTGCTGATCGACATGGCAACGCCGGGCATCGAGGTGAAGCCGATCCGCCTGATTTCGGGCGATCACGAACTCAATCAGGTGTTCTTCGACAATGTGCGTGTGCCCGCTGCCAATCTGGTGGGTCAGGAAAACGATGGCTGGACCATCGCCAAGTTCCTGCTGGAACACGAACGCGGCGGCACCGCGCAGGCCCCCGGCCTGCTCGCCGCGCTGGCCGAACTGCGCAGCGGCGCGGCGGAACTGCCGGGGCGGGGCGGGAAGGTGCTGGCGGATGATGCAGACTTCATGCACCGCCTTGCGATGCTGGAAGCCGAAGCGCAGGCCATGGAAATGCTGGAACTGCGCCTGCTGTCCCAAATGGCGGCGGGCAGCGCGCCGGGGCCGCAGACGGCGATTGTCGGCCTGCTGATGGCCAACATCACCCAGGCGATCGATGCGCTGGCACTTGAAGCCCACGGCGCCGCCGCGCTGGAACTGGAACGCGACATCCGCCCGCTCGCCACCGACGCCCTGCTGGCGATGCCCAGCTATCTCAACAATCGCGCCTGGTCGATCATGGCCGGTTCGAACGAGGTCATGCGCACGATCATCGCCAAGACGGTGCTGGGGATTTAGGGGCAGGAACGCTGCGCGATTGCCGACTTTGGAAACCGGTGGAATAAGAGTTGGCTAATCGAGGGGATCCGTCGTGACCACACCATCTTTTCTTATCGTCGGAGCGGGCTCGATGGGCCTTGTGAATGGCTACTATCTTCATCTGGGCGGCGCGGAAGTGACTTTCCTCGTTCGCCCCGCGAAGAAGGCCGCGAGCGCGCCGCCGGCCTTGCTTTATTGCTACGACGATGGCGAGTTGAAGACGTTCGACGGATACGGCCTCGAAGACGATGTTGCAGATCTTGAGGGCAAAGCGTTCGATTACGCCATTGTCACGCTGGACTTCGCGCTATGCGTCAGCGCGGATGGCATCGCCCTGTTGAAAGCGTTGGGCAGGATGTTCGCTGACACCAACACCGTGGTGGTGATCGGCGGCGTCGGCATTGGCCTTCGCGAACATTTCATCCGCACGACGGGTTTACCGGAAGAGCGGATCGTCAATGGCTGCCTTGCCTTGCTTAGCCACCAGCCTTCGGCCAATCTGCCGGTGCATGCGCCTACCGATCCAGCTATGCTCGCCAGATCTCGCATGGCCTATCGCCATCTGAGCGGGATCAGCCTCGTGGTGGACGACATGTTCCCTGAAGTGGCTGCGACGCTAGCCGAAATCTATGGACGGAGCGGAAAGTCGAGCTGCGCGGTGATCGCAAGGTCGCAACTGGCAGTGATGACGAACTCCGCCTTTCCCGTGCTCGCCGCAGCCGAAATCGCGGGCTGGATCAGCATGAAGGAACTGACCGAACAGGGCGAGCTCTGGACGTTGAGCTGCGAGGCGCGGCGCGAAGTCGCATCCCTGCCCGAGTTTGGCATGGCCGATGATGTCATCGCCCAAACCATGTCGGACGAGGCGTTGCCCGTAATGCAGATCGAGACGGAGCAGGCCTGCCTGCCGCTCGACTATCAGGCGTTCAACCATTTCCACCATGGCGGGAAGGTCAGCGCGCAGGATCTCGAAGTGATGCGCGATTGCGCCAGGGCAGGGGAACGGCTGGGCCGTCCCATGGCTGCCCTGAACACAATTATCGGGCGACTGGAACAGGTGCGGGCGACCGCGATCGGATAGGGCGGACAGGCGTTGCCTACCGCCCCCTGAACTCCGGCACCCGCTTCTCCGCAAACGCTGCCATCGCTTCGCGTGCGTCCTGTGTCAGGCCGGCGGTGCGCTGGTTCTGCCGCTCCATCGCCAGCACATCGACCAGCGACGATTGCGCGGCGGTGCGGGCGGCGCGGCGGATCAGGGCGTAGGCTTGCGTCGGGCCGGTGGCGAGGCGGCGGGCGAGCGTGGTGGCTTCTTCCATCAGCGCAGCATCGTCCACCACGCGGTTGATCATGCCCCAGGCCAGCGCCTGTTCCGCCGGCAGTTTTTCGCCCAGCATCATCAGTTCCAGCGCGCGTTGCAGGCCGGCCGATTTGACCGCCAGCCATGTCCCGCCGCAATCGGGCACGATGCCCACCTTGACGAAGGACCACATGAAATAGGCCGATCGCGCGGCGACGATGATGTCGCCCAAGAGCGCGAGCGAACAGCCCGCGCCCACCGCCGGGCCGTTCACCGCTGTCACCACCGGCAGGGGGTATTGGGCGATCTTCTCGACCAGAGCGTTGTAGCTTTGCTCCAGCGGCAGGCCATAATCCTCAAGTGCGGTCACGTCGTTGCCTTCGCCGATATCCGCGCCGGCGCAAAAGCCGCGCCCCGCGCCGGTCAGCAGCAGCGCCCTTGCGCCCTGCGCTAGCGCATCGTCGAGCGCGGCCATCATGTCGTGGCCCATGGCGGGCGTCAGCGAATTGAGCCGGTCGGGCCGGTTCAGCGTGAGCGTGGCGAGGCCGCCCTCGACGGTCAGCCGGACGGCGGGCTCGCTCATCGGTTCAGATTCTGTCCGGCAGGCAGGCCTGCTTGCGCGCCTGCTTGGGCGAGCAGGCAAATTTGCCGCGATAGGCCTGGCTGAAATGGGAAGCACTGCGAAAGCCCACCATATAGGCGATATCGACGATGTTGATATGGGCGAATTCGGCCGAAATCAGCCACTCATGCGCCTGTTCCAGCCGGCAATCCCACAGGAACTGGCTGAAGGTACAATTGTGGTCCTTCATCAGATAATGGATGTAGCGGCGCGATACGTTGCAACCCTTCGCCACATCATCGACCGCTAGGCCCTGGGTCGAGATGTTCTTGCGGATGAACGAGAGTATGCGGTCCAGCCGGACGTCCTTCTCGCTATGGCCCGGGCCGGTGCCTGACTGGTTGCGGACCACCTGGGCGATGGCTTCAAGCCCGGCGATGCCGAGCCGTTCGGCCGAACGGTCATCCATCTCGGTCGCTTCGCGGAACAGCGCGGCGAACAGCTCGCGCGCCACCTTCGCCCCGCCCGAGCGGGCATGGAACACCTTGCCGCAGAGCTGGTCGATTTCGGGCAGATGGCTGTGCATGAGATGCGAGGGCACCAGCACATGCAGCTGGCTGCAGCGGTTCTCCGCCTCGTCGCCCATGGCGCGGATGTGGAACGGGCGGTCGCCGCAGGTCACCACCATGTCGCCGGTGCCGGCCACCAGTTCGCTGGCGAGGTCCTGCGTGACCGAGATGCTGCCTTCGAGCGGGAACCAGATGACGTAGAGCTTGCTGGGCCATTGGCGGATATGCTTCCAGCTGCGGCGAACGCCGAGGCCGTAGCCGGAGAAATGGCAAACCGGGACGATCCCGGCCTGCGCGGTGACGAGCTGGAAACGGGCATCGTGCCTGCCGCCTTCGACCACATAGGATTCCGCCCGGTAGTAATCCCGCGCGAAAATCCTGCCGAACTCTTCGACCGAATGCGCTTCGCACTCGACCTTCTGCATTCCCGCTCTCCTGCCGATTCTGCTCTTGGACCGGGGTGATACAGGGCATTGGCGGCGGGTGGAAGCGTCATCCGCCCTGTCGGAGCGCAATGCGAATGGCCCCGCAGCGCAAGCCGGATACGGCATCTTGTCAGGCGATGGGCGCTGCGCCACCCTGCCGCGCTGCTGCGGGAATCGTTTCATGCCGCGCGTCGAGGGAGAGAAAACTGATGACTTACCCCGCCGGAGACCACCTCCAGATCCTCAATACGGTCCATTCCTATGTCTTCGCGGTGGACGACAAGGACATCGCCGCATTGCGTGCCGCATTCCATCCCGATGCGGTGATCCGCGCTTTCGGGCAGGCCTTCAGCGTCGATCAATATTGCGAATCCATTCCCAAACTGGTCGAGCGGATGAACACCTGCCACAAGATCAGCAACGAAGTGGTGACCATCGACGGCGATCGCGCGGTCTGCCGCTCCTACCTGCTGGCCTATCACGGCGTGCCGGCCAATATGGGTGATCCGGGGGCGGATGCAATTTTCGGCGCGGTCGATGTCGATACGGATTCGCTGATCCTGGGCGGTTACCGCGACACGCTGGAAAAGCGCGACGGCGAATGGAGGATCCTCGAGAAGGCGATCTCGATGAAGTGGCAGCAACACCTGCCCACGCTGCCACCATTCCCGGGCTGGGCCGGGATGTAGGCGCACCGCCCAGGCCGGCTCTACCCGAAAAGCGATTGCGGCTTCGCCCGAAGCTGACTAGAGAGCCGCCCGGAGCCGCTTTAGCTCAGTCGGTAGAGCACATCATTCGTAATGATGGGGTCAGAGGTTCGAATCCTCTAAGCGGCACCACCCATTCTT
>CANJYE010000027.1 GCA_947479055.1 Erythrobacteraceae bacterium | reverse complement strand
CGGCACTTGATCGAAAACCTGTTCGCCAAAATCAAGGACTGGCGGCGCATTCACACCCGATATGATCGCTGCGCCCACACCTTCATGTCCGCCATCGCAATCGCCGCTACCGTCATCTTCTGGTTGTGATCAATGAGTCCCGACCCTAGTAGCGATCTGCGATCCCGCAATCTGACACGCCGGAAATCGACGCCGGCCGCTTGGATCAGGGGAAAGAGCTTTGCGCGTTTTGGCATTGGCTTCGCAGAAGGGCGGCTCGGGCAAGACCACCCTATCCGGTCACCTGGCCGTGCAGGCGCAGCGCGCTGGCGCCGGGCCTGTCGTTCTCATCGACATCGACCCGCAAGGCTCGCTGGCAGACTGGTGGAACGAGCGTGAGGCGGAATATCCCGCATTTGCCCAAACCACCGTGGCCCGCCTCGCCAGCGATCTTGCCGCCTTGCGCCAGCAGGGCTTCAAACTGGCGGTGATCGACACGCCGCCCGCCATCACCATGGCGATCCAGTCAGTGATCTCGGTGGCAGAACTGATTGTCGTGCCGACCCGCCCCAGTCCGCATGATTTGCGCGCCGTGGGTGCCACGGTTGACCTTTGCGACCGCGCGGGCAAGCCGCTGATCTTCGTGGTCAACGGTGCCACGCCCAAGGCCAAGATCACTTCCGAAGCCGCTGTCGCGCTGTCACAGCACGGTACCGTCGCGCCGATCACCCTGCACCACCGCACCGATTTCGCCGCCTCGATGATCGATGGCCGCACGGTGATGGAATGCGATCCCGACGGGCGTTCCGCCAATGAGATCGCCGCGCTGTGGAACTATATCGCCGATCGGCTCGAAAAGAATTTCCGTCGCACGGTCTTTTCCGGGCCAGGCACCGTTACCACCGCAGCGGGCGCGTATCGCCCTGGCGGCGGGTTCGGCCGCCGGGTGGCGCAGTAAGCGGGACGCGCCAACATGAGCGAACCCAAGCCCCTCGCCTCTCTCAGCGGCAGCCTGCTGGCCCGCAAAGGCGCGGCGCGGCCTGCGATGCGCCCCCAGGTTCAGCGGATTGCCACCGAGGAAGAACTGACCGAGACAGTCCAGCTTGAAGATCTCGGCTGGGATGACATGGGCGAGAGCGCCAGTGGCTCTCGCCACGCCGATATCCTCCCGCTGACGCCCGCCCCCGTTCTGCTGGAGGCCGTGGCCGAAGCCCGCGCCGACGACGAAGCGGCCGCTGCGCAATTGGCCCGCAATGCCAAGCAGATCGCCAGCACCATCGTGCCCGACATCCAGCCGACCACGGCGACCGAACCCGAAGTGGTCCGCCAGCAGGCCAGCCTGGCTGACAAGCTGGCCACCCCCAGAAGGGTAGCCGGCAAAGAAACCCTCGCAGCCCCCAAAGCCAAATCCTCGAAGCCCCCGGTCGCGCTGCCAGCAGTCGCCCTGCCGGCCGTCCCCAAAGCGGCAGCCCGGCCCGCCCGTCCGCGCCGTCCGGCGCAGGAGGAAGGGCGCCGCGCCGCATTTACCCTGCGGCTCGACGACGAACGCCATCTCAAACTGCGGCTGGCCAGTACGGTCATGGGCCGCAGCGCACAGCAGCTCGTGACCCGGGCACTCGATCAGCTGCTCAAGGAAATGCCCGAAATCCAGATGCTTGCCGCGCAAGTCAAACGGCGCGGACCGGACTCCGCGAATTGAAGGGGGACTTGACGATGTACCGCACCACCAGCCGCCAACGGCTTGTCGCGCTTGCTCTCACCACCGCGCTTGTCACCAGCGCACTCGGGGGCTGCACGGCCAAGGGCGCACCGCGCGCCGATCTTTCCGCCAGCCGCGCCGAGGTGGCGCTGGCCAAGGGCAAGCCCGATCAGGCCGTCCAGAACGCGGAACAGGCTGTGCAGGCCGATCCGCGCAACGCCGCCTACCGCGCCATGCTGGGTAATGCCTATCTCGGTGCAGGTCGTTTCCAGTCCGCCATCACCAGCTACAACGATGCGATGTCGCTGGGCGACCAGAGCCCACGCACCGCGCTCAGCCTCGCGCTGGCAAACATTGCGGCCGGCGACCAGACCCATGCCGTCTCGGTGCTGGATGACTGGCGCGATGCGATCGCTCCCGGCGACCTCGGCCTCGCCTATGCGCTGGCCGGCGAGGCCGATCGCGGCGTTCTGGTGCTATCCGATGCGCTGCGCGCCGGTGAAAACACCCCGAAGCTGCGCCAGAACCTGGCTTATGCCTATGCGCTGGCCGGCCGCTGGCGCGAAGCGCGGGTCATGGCCTCGCAGGATGTCCCCGCCGACCAGATCGACGAACGGATCAGCCAGTGGGCGCAGATTGCTCTACCGGAGGCTTTCAGCCAACGCGTCGCCACGCTGCTCAGCGTGCCGGCAGGCGTGACCGATCCCGGCCAGCCGACCCAGCTGGCGCTGGTCAACAACCCCGGCGCCGAACAGCTTGCCGCCGAAGCGACCGCTGCGGCGCAGCCTGAACTTGGCAGCGAGCCCGTGGAGACCGCCTCCGCCGCCCAGGGCGATGCCCTGCCGGAGGTCGCGCTGGCCCGCTATGAAGCGCCGATGACCGCCCCGCCGCAGAGCTTTGAAGCCGCTTTCGCCACCAACGCGCCGCATGGTGCCACGCCGGGCGCACTGATGGCTGATGCGATCCGCTTCGTCTCGCAGCCGGTGGTCCAGAAGATGCCGGCCCGTTACGGCATCGCACCCGAAACGGGGACCAATCCCGGACACTCCATCACCGGCGGAGGCAGCCACGCCGTCCAGCTGGGCTCGTTCTACAGCGAACAAGGCGCACGCCGCGCCTGGGGCCTCTATACCAAGCGCCACCCGGCCCTTGGCGACCATGAACTGAAGGTCACACAGGCCAAGGTCAATGGGCGCGACTATTGGCGCGTTTCAGCCACCGGCTTCGACAAGTCGAGCGCCCGCGCGATGTGCACCAGCGTCCACAGCTCAAGCAAGGACGGCTGCATCGCCTATTCGGCGGCCAGGCCGCTGCCTGGCGCCATCAGCTAAGCAGATATTGCAGTCAGCGAGTGGAACGGGCGGTCGCGCGAGCGGCCGCCCTTTCTCATTCAGCCAACCCTGACGCCGCCCTTGAACAGGCCGGTGACCTGCCCCTGCGCGGGTTGCTTGTCGAACGGGGTGTTGCCGGCGCTGGCTGCCATCTTGTTCGAATCGATAATCCAGGGCCGTTCGGGATCGACCAGCGCGATATCGGCTTCCAGACCGACCATGAGCGAACCGGCGGCCACATCCAGCAGCCGGGCGGGATTGCCTGCCAGCAGCGCGAAGGCCCGCGCCAGATCGATCACGCCATCGCGCACCAGCGTCAGCACCATCGCCAGCAGCGTCTCCGCGCCAGCCATGCCGGGTTCGGCATCAACAAAGGGCAGCCGCTTGTCTTCCGGTCCGCGCGGATCGTGGCCCGAGGCGATCACATCGATCGTGCCATCGCCGATCGCTTCCACCACTGCCCTGCGGTCCGCTTCCGCGCGCAGCGGCGGAGACATCCGGCCGAAGGTGCGGAAATCGGCGATGGCGAGGTCCGACAGCATGAAATGCGCAGGAGTCACCCCCGCAGTCACCGCCACGCCCCTCATCTTCGCGGCCCGGACGAGATCGAGTGCGGCGGCGGTCGTGACCTGCCGGAAGTGGAGCCGCGCGCCAGACAATTCGGCCAGCGCGATATCGCGCGCCACGGCCAGCGCCTCGGCCTCAGCCGGCGCGCTTGGCAGGCCCAGCCGGGTCGCCATCTCGCCCGCAGTCGCCACCGCCTGCCCGGCCAGCCCGCCATCCTCGGCATGGGTCACCACCACCATGTCCAGCATCGCCGCATAGCGCAGCAGCCGCAGCATGATGCCCGAATCCGCGATCCAGCGCCGCCCGGTGGCAATGCCGCGCGCGCCCGCTTCCCTCATCAGCGCCAATTCGGCCAGCGCCTTGCCTTCCAACCCGACAGTGGCCCCCGCCAGAGGGTGGACCCACAGGTCGGGCTTGCCGCTGTAGGCGGTGAACTGCACGCGCGAAGGATAATCGATCGGCGGCGACTGGTCCGGCATCAATGCGGCGCGGGTGATGCCGCCGAAATGGAAGGCCGGCTTGTCGACCGAGAAGACGCCCAGATCAACCAGGCCCGGCGCGATCAATTGGCCCCTGGCGGCGATAACCTCATCCTCAACTTCGGGAATGACATCGCCCACCGCCACGATCCGACCATCGACGCAGCGCAGCGCGCCTTCGCTTACGCCATCGGGCAGGACCAGCCTGCCACCTGTGATGGTCAGGGGCCGCTGCTGCTTCATGCGCCTCGCTCCGCCAGTCGGGCCCAGCCCGGCACTCCGCGCGTCCGGCGGGTCAGCACATCGAGGCAGGCCATGCGGATCGCCACGCCCATTTCGACCTGGCGGGTGATCAGGCTGGTCCCGGCAAGGTCGGCCACTTCGCTGTCGATTTCTACGCCGCGGTTCATCGGGCCGGGATGCATAACCAGCGCATCGCGCGCGGCGCGGCGGAAGCGGCTGCCGGTGAGGCCATAGAGGTGGCGGTATTCGCGCGGGGAAGGAATGAACTGGCCCTCCATCCGCTCGTTCTGCAAGCGCAGCATCATCACCACGTCGGCACCTGCCAGTGCGGCATCGAAATCGTGGAACGCCGTTACGCCCATCGCCTCCACTGCATCGGGCATCAGCGCGGGTGGCGCGCAGACACGGACGCGGGCACCCAGCGCGGTCAGGCACAGGATGTTGGAACGGGCGACCCGGCTGTGCAGGATATCTCCGCAGATCGTTACGGTCAGTCCATTGAAATCCTGGCAATCTTGACTCCGCTCGCGCAGCGCATGGCGCAGCGTCAACGCATCGAGCAGTGCCTGGGTGGGATGCTCATGCTGTCCGTCACCGGCATTGAGCACCGGGCAATCGACCTTGTCGGCAATCAGCGCCACTGCGCCCGAGCTGCCGTGGCGGATGACGATCCCGTCCGCCCGCATCGCGTTGAGCGTGAAGGCCGTGTCGATCAGCGTCTCGCCCTTCTTGATGCTGGACGTGGCGGCATGCATGTTGACCACATCCGCGCCCAGCCGCTTGCCCGCGATCTCGAAGCTCAGCAGCGTGCGGGTGGAATTCTCGAAGAAGGCGTTGATGATGGTGAGGCCTGCCAAAGCCTCGGCATGCTTGGCCGAGCGGCGGTTCAGCTCGACCCATTGTTCCGCCTCGTCCAGCAGATAGAGGATCTCGTGAGTCTGGAGCGGGGCAATGCCAAGCAGGCTGCGATGCGGGAAAGCATCTCCTCCTGCCGGATAGCGGCCCGAGGCGGAGGATTGCGCGGCTGTCATCAAAGCTGCGCCCTACGCAAGGCTGCGCCTTTGCTCAAGCATATTCCGGTGGCGTGCCGGGCCATGGCCACCTAAACGGCGCGGGGACAGCTATCGAGAAAGGGTCACAAGCCATCATGTCATTCGCAGGAAAGGTCTGGCGGCTGCTGGTCGGCATCAAGGACGGGCTGGCGCTGCTGTTCCTGCTGCTGTTCTTCGCCCTGCTCTATGCCGCGCTGTCGGCCCGGCCTAGCCCGGCGCAGGTCCATGATGGCGCGCTGCTGCTGGCGCTGGACGGCTCGGTGGTGGAAGAAGCGACCGAGATCAATCCGCTCGACGTGCTGATGTCGGGCAGCGTCCCACCGGGCGAATATCCGGTCAATGACCTAGTCCGCGCTATCGACGCGGCGGCCGGGGACGATCGGATCACCGCCATATCGCTCGACCTGTCGCGCTTCACCGGCGGCGGGCAGGTCCATCTCCAGCAGATCGGCGAAGCGCTGGACCGGTTCCGCGCCCGCAAGAAGAAGGTGCTGGCCTTTTCCGCCGCCTATATCGACCCATCGCTGCAACTGGCCGCGCATGCCGACGAAATCTGGGTCGACCCACTCGGCGGCGTGGCGATCCGTGGTCCCGGGGGAAATAACCTCTATTACGCCGGGCTGATCGAGAAGCTGAAGATCAAGGCCCATATCTTTCGCGTCGGCACCTATAAATCGGCAGTCGAACCCTATCTGCGCAACGACATGTCGCCCGAAGCGCGCGAGGACCGGCTCGCGCTCGACACCGCGCTGTGGGAAGAATGGAAGGCCGATGTCACCAGGGCCCGGCCCGCCGCGCGGCTGACCCAGGTGACGCAGGACCCCGTCGCCTGGCTGGCAGCATCACAGGGCGATCTGGCCCGGGCCTCGAAAGCGGCCGGACTGGTCGACCGGATCGGCGACCGGGTGGCCTATGGCCAGCGGCTGGCCCAGCTGGTGGGAGAGGATGCCTATGACGACCTGCCCGGCGCCTATGCCCATACCGAACTGGAGCCCTGGCTCGCCTCGCTTGCCCACGACAAGTCCGGCAAGGCGATCGGCGTCGTCACCATCGCCGGAGAAATCGTCGATGGCGATGCCGGCCCTGGCGTGGCAGGTGGCGACCGGATTGCCGACCTGCTCGACGAAGCGCTGGCCGACGATCTCGCTGCGCTCGTGGTGCGGGTCGATTCGCCCGGCGGCTCGGTGACCGCTTCGGAGGAAATCCGCCGCGCGATCCTGCGCCACAAGGCAAAGCACATCCCGATCGTTGTCTCGATGGCCAATGTCGCGGCGAGCGGGGGATACTGGGTATCCACCCCGGCTGACCGGATCTTCGCCGAACCCGCCACCATCACCGGCTCGATCGGCGTCTTTGCAATCATCCCGACCTTCGAGGGAATGCTGGCCCAATGGGGCGTGACCGGCGACGGCGTGCGCACCACTCCGCTGTCCGGCCAGCCGGACATGCTGACCGGCCTTACACCCGAAGTCGAAGCGATGGTCCAGCAGCTGATCGAAGACAATTACGCCCGCTTCCTAGGCCTTGTCGCCAAGGCACGGGGCAAGAATCCGGCCGAAATCGACGCGATTGCGCAAGGGCGGGTGTGGGACGGCGGCAAGGCCCGGCAGGTTGGGCTGGTCGATCAATATGGCGGGTTGGACGATGCACTGGCCTGGGCGGCCAAGGCGGCGAAGCTGGCAGACGGGCAATGGCACGCCAAATTCCTCGGTTCGCAAGAGGATCCGTTCCACGCCATGCTCGGCCGCCTGGTGCGCGGCGAGGACGCCGCTGCCCGCTCGGCCGCGCTCGATCCGGTGGCAGCGCTGACCGCGCAGCAGCAGGGTCTGGCCACGCGCCTCACGGGCGACCTTGGCCGCCTGCTCGGCAGCAACCGGGTGCAGGCTTTCTGCCTCGCCTGCCCGCTCCAGCCCATCGCGCAAGCACCGGCCGCAACGGCAAGCATGAAGGCCGACAGCTCACTGCTCGCCTGGCTGGCGAGGTTGCCGGGCTGATTGACGGACGGATTGGCAGACGCGGGCCCTTGTCAATCGGCCCGCCGCATGGCAAAGGCGCGCCCCTGCCGTGGGGCAACTCTTCCGGCGGGCGCGTAGCTCAGTGGTAGAGCACACCCTTCACACGGGTGGGGTCGCAGGTTCAATCCCTGCCGCGCCCACCATGGCGGCTTGAAAGCGCGCCGCCCGTTCCTTCCTCGCTTGACAGACCTTGATCCCGGTCAATGCATGCGCCCGGCGATGGTGTAGCTGCATGGCTTGCAGCAAGGAGAATGCCGTGTTCAAGACCAATGTTGGCGGGCTGGATCGCATTGCGCGGATCGTGCTCGGGGTTGTCCTCATCGCGCTGGTGTTCGTCGGTCCGCACACACCGTGGGGCTGGGTCGGGGTCGTTCCGCTGGTGACAGGGCTGTTTGGCACCTGCCCGCTCTATTCGCTGGTCGGGCTCAGCAGCTGCCCCCGGAAATAGCCGCGCGGACAGTCAAGCCACCTTGCATGGCGCGAATCGAGGCGGCATAGCCCGCAGCCATGCATGACATTCGCTTCATTCGGGAAAATCCCGAGGCTTTCGACGCCGGGCTGGCAAGGCGCGGCGTTGAGCCCGTTTCAGCCGAAATCCTCGCGCTCGACGCTTCCCGCCGCGATACCGCCACGCGGATGCAGGAGGCGCAGAGCCGCCGCAACGATGCTTCCAAAGCGATCGGCAAGGCGATGGGTCAGGGCGATGCCACCACCGCCGAGGCGCTGAAGGCCGAAGTTGCACAGCTCAAGCAGACCCTGCCCCAACTGGAAGAGGACGAGCGCCACCTCACTACAGAACTGGACGATGCACTGGCCCGCCTGCCAAACCTGCCGCACGACGATGTGCCCGATGGCGCGGACGAGGGTGACAATGTCGAGGTTGCTCTCTGGGGCGAGAGGCGCGAGTTCACGTTCACCCCGCGCGAGCACGCCGATATCGGCCCGGCACTGGGCCTCGATTTCGAGACCGGAGCGAAGATTTCCGGTGCGCGGTTCACTTTCCTGCGTGGCCAGATGGCCCGGCTCCAGCGTGCGCTTGGACAGTTCATGCTCGATCACCAGACCGGGGTGAACCTCTATGGTGAATGCGCCGTCCCGCTGCTCGTCAAGGACGAGGCCGTGTTCGGCACGGGGCAATTGCCCAAGTTTGCCGACGATCTGTTCAAGACCTCGCTCAGCCTGTCCGATGACGAGGCGTGGCGCGCGGTTACCGCCTCGGTCAACGACCTGCTTTCGCAAGGTCACACCTTCGCCGACCAGAACGTTACCGCCATACTGCAAGAAGCCTTCTCTCAGACCAAGAGCGGCTTTCGCGAAACCGATGTCGCGCGGCGCTGGTTGATCCCCACCGCCGAAGTTTCGCTGACCAACGCCGTGCGCGAGGAAATCCTGAGCGAGGCGGGACTGCCGCTGCGCCTCACCGCCCTCACCCCCTGCTTCCGCTCCGAAGCGGGCGCGGCGGGGCGGGATACGCGCGGCTATATCCGCCAGCACCAGTTCGAGAAGGTCGAACTGGTCAGCATCTGCCGCCCCGACCAGTGGGAGGAAGAACACACCCACATGGTCCGCTCGGCCGAAAGCATTCTCGAGGCACTCGGCCTGCCCTATCGCAAGGTCCTGCTCTGCGCCGGCGACATGGGGGCGACCGCGAAGAAGACCTATGATCTGGAAGTGTGGCTGCCGGGCCAGGGCGCTTATCGCGAGATTTCCAGCATCAGCTGGTGCGGCGATTTTCAGGCGCGGCGGATGAACGCGCGCTACCGGCCCAGCGAAGGCAAGGGCACCGCCTTCCTCCACACATTGAACGGATCGGGCCTCGCCGTCGGGCGCACGCTGGTGGCGGTGCTGGAGAATTACCAGAACGAGGATGGCTCGGTCGATCTGCCTGCCGTGCTGCATCCCTACATGGGCGGGATCACAAGGCTGGAGCCACCTAAGTAATGCGCATCCTGCTGACCAATGACGATGGCATCTATGCACCCGGCCTCAAGGTGCTGGAGGCCATCGCCGGGCAGCTTTCCGACGATGTCTGGGTCTGCGCGCCGCATGACGAGCAATCGGGCGCGGGCCATTCGATGTCGCTGTCGCGCCCGGTGCGGCTGCGACAGCATGCCGAGCGGCGCTTTTCGGTCAGCGGATCGCCTACCGACGCGGTGATCATGGCGCTGCGCAAGGTCCTGGACGCCCCGCCAGACCTGATCCTGTCCGGGGTCAATCGCGGGGCGAACCTGGCGGACGACATCACCTATTCCGGCACCGTTTCCGCCGCATTCGAAGGCGCGCTGGCCGGGGTCCGCTCGATCGCGCTGAGCCAGGTCTATGCCAGGGAAGGCAAGGGTGACGCGGTGTCCTTCGCCGCCGCCGAGGGCTGGGGCGTCAAGGTGCTGCGGCCATTGCTGGACATGAATTTTGCCGACCGGACGCTGGTCAACATCAATTTTCCGCCTGTCGCCGCCGAAGACGTCAGGGGAATCCGCGTCGTACGCCAGGGTTTCCACGATTATGCGCGGGGTACGGTAGTGACGGGAACCGATCCAAGGGGTTATGACTACCACTGGTTCGGGCTCAACGGGATAGAGCATACGCCGGGCCATGAAACCGATCTGGAAGCGGTGACGGACGGCTTTATTGCGGTCACGCCGCTCCAGCTCGACCTGACGCATCACGCCTCGCTCGGGGCGTTGTCCGGGAGGTACGCGCAATGAGACGCCTTGCTGTCTATCCGCTGGCCGCGCTGCTGCTTCTGGCCGTGCCGCCAGCCCTTGCCGCGCCCGAGAAGGAGCATGTGGTCAAGGAAGGGGAAACGCTGGGCGGGATCGCCAACCGCAACGGCGTTTCGGCCAGCGCGCTCGCCAAGGCCAACGCGCTGAAGGAACCCTACAATGTCCGGGTCGGGCAGAAGCTGGTTCTGCCGGGCAGTGGCAAGGCCCCTGCCCGCGACAACGACAGGACCGGCGACCGAGACAGGGCTTCCGGCTCCGCCATTCCGGTCAGTGTCAGCGAATATGTGGTGAAAGAAGGCGAGACGCTGGGCGGAATTGCCTACCGCGCCGATGTGGCCCGGATCGTCATCATCGAAGCGAACGGCCTGACCGAGCCCTATGACGTCCGTGCCGGGCAAAAGCTGCTGATCCCGCGCCAGCGCACCCATGTGGTCAAGCCGGGCGAGACCGGGTTCGACATCGCCTATAAATACGGCATTGCCTTCGACAAGATCGCCGTGGCCAACGGGCTCGATCCTGGAGCCAAGGTGAAAGCCGGACAGAAGCTGGTGATCCCGGCCCTGACCCGCGCCGAAGACAAGCCCCCAGCCTACAAGGGTGGCCCCGCCCCGGTTGCCCCGCCTGTGCCCGAGCCACCCGCTGCGCGCTTCCGCTGGCCGATCGTCGGTAGCATCAACCAGGGCTTCAACTCACTGGAAGCCGGCAAGGGCCACAATGGAGTCGATATCGCCGCAGAGGCGGGCGAACCGGTCAAAGCCGCTGCCGGGGGAATCGTGATTTATGCCGAATTCGAGAAGAGCCGCTTCGGCAATCTGGTGATCATCCAGCATGATGATCGCTGGCACACCGCCTATGGCCATCTGGCCACGATTACCACGAAGAAGGGGGCGAGTGTCAAATCCGGGGAAGTGATCGGCACCGCCGGTTCAACCGGCATCGCCACCACGACCGAGGTTCATTTCGAAATCCGCCATGCCAACAAGCCGATCGATCCAGTCGATCTGCTTGGGCAGCCGAAATAATCAGGACAGCGCCCAGAACACCGTGCCCATCGCAAGGACGATGGCCAGCGCAAACAGCGAATCGGCCAGGGCCACCCCCGCCGGAAGGCGCCTGCGGGCATAGGTGAAGGTGAGCAGCGGGATGATGATCGCCAGTGCCCACCCGCCCGACATCATGAAATAGAGCCAGGGCTTGGCCGCCAGCGTTTCCGCACCCACCCGCGCGAAATTGTGGCCAAGCAATGAGGCCGGGACCAGAAACAGCGCAAAGTTGCCGAACAGGCCCGCCACCTTTGCCAATGGCGTCTGCGCCTTGCGCGCCAGCGAGCCATAACACAGCACGGCCAGCCCCACGGCAACGCCTGCCGCCACAATCACCGCCAGCCAGTTGACCGGTCCCATCTGCGTCTTCCTTGCTGTTCGAAGGCCCCGAAGCGCAGGCAGTAGCGCTAATTGGCCTTGCAGTGTAGGGGGCGCGGGCAATGAGTGCTCAATCACCCCTGACTGCGATCCCCGCCCAGCGCCGCATCGGCATGGTCAGCCTCGGCTGCCCCAAGGCGCTGGTCGATTCCGAACGGATCCTCACCCGCCTGCGCGCCGATGGCTATGCCATGAGCCCGGACTATGCCGGGGCCGATGTCGTGCTGGTCAACACCTGCGGCTTTCTTGACAGTGCCAAGGAGGAAAGCCTCGCCGCCATCGGGGAAGCGATTGCCGAAAACGGGCGGGTGATCGTCACCGGCTGCATGGGCAACGAAGCGGAGGCGATCCGCGCGAAATTCCCTGCCGTGCTGGCTGTCACCGGCGCGCACCAGTATGAAGCGGTGGTCGAAGCGGTGCATGAGGCCGCACCGCCGGGACAGGGCCCGTTCGTGGACCTTGTGCCGCAGACCGATATCAAGCTGACCCCGCGCCACTACAGCTATCTCAAGATTTCAGAAGGCTGTAACCACGCCTGCGCCTTCTGCATCATTCCGCAACTGCGGGGAAAGCTGGCCAGCCGTCGGATCGACGCGGTGCTGCGCGAGGCGGAAAAGCTGGTTGCGGCCGGCACCAGGGAACTGCTGGTGATCAGCCAGGATACGTCAGCCTATGGCGTCGATATCCGGCACGAAATCCGCGACTGGCACGGCCACCCGGTACGCGCGCATATGACCGACCTGGCGCGCGAACTGGGTCAGTTGCGCACCCCCGAAGGGCTGACTCCTTGGGTCCGGCTGCATTATGTCTACCCCTACCCCCATGTCGACGATGTCATTCCATTGATGGCGGAGGGGTTGCTCACCCCCTATCTCGACATTCCGTTCCAGCACGCCAGCCCTAAGATTCTGAAAGCCATGAAGCGCCCCGCCAACGAGGCAAAGGTGCTGGAGCGGCTGCGCAACTGGCGCGACATCTGTCCCGACATCGCTATCCGCTCCAGTTTCGTAGTGGGCTTCCCCGGCGAGACCGAGGAGGATTTCCAGTACCTGCTCGACTGGCTGGATGAAGCCCATCTTGACCGCGTCGGTGCCTTCCGGTTCGAGCCGGTCGAAGGCGCGGCGGCCAATGACCTGCCGGGCGCAGTCCCGGAAGAGGTCAAGGAAGAGCGCTACGCCCGGATCATGGCCAAGACCGAGGCGATCAGCGCGGCCAGGCTCTCCGCCAAGATTGGCCGGGTGCTGCCGGTGATCATCGACGAGGTCGGCGAGCCGGACGAGGACGGCGATATCGGCGCCACCGGCCGCAGCCAGGCCGACGCGCCGGAAATCGACGGCAACGTATTCCTGCGCGATGTGCCCTATACGCTGGCCCCCGGCGATATCGTGGACGTGCTGGTCGAGGATGCCGACGCGCACGACCTTTTCGGCGTGGTTGCGCGGGGCTGACCAAGTGGTTGCATTTTTTGCAACTTTTGTGACTCTTTTCGCACTTGCAGTATAACTCGATTCGACGCAAATAGGGGGTGCCTTTCAGGCATCCTCTCCCAAAACTTCCAGGGGGCTGGTCTTCGGACCGGCCCCTTTTTTTGTCCGGACGCGGAGGACCTACAGCCAGCCGAGCTTGCGGAAGCGCCACCAAAGCCCGGTGCAGATCAGCGCAATCGCCCCGACCACGCCAAAATAGCCGAAGCGCCAGTGCAGTTCGGGCATGAATTCGAAATTCATCCCGTAAATTCCGGCGATCGCGGTCGGCACCGCCAGGATCGCCGCCCAGGCTGCCAGTTGCCGGGTCATCTCGCCCTGGCGATGCTGTTCCATCAGGCTGGCCGTCTCGACCAGACTGGCGAGATTGTCGCGCAGGCCCCGCAGATAGGAGAGGCTGCGGCGGACATGATCGAACACGTCACGAAACCAGATCCGGGTGTTGGGATCGACCGCCGGCAGATCGGCGGTGGACAACCGCTCGCACACTTCCTCCATCGGCCCGACCACCCGTTCGAATCGCCGGATCTGGCGACGCAGGGTGAAGATTCTCCGGATCGTCGGCTGGTCGGGGAAGGAATTGAGCGCTTCGTCCTCCAGCTCCAGCACCAGCCGTTCGAGCTCGTCCAGCACCGGCTGGTAGCCATCGACAATGAAATCGAGCAGCGCATGGGCCACGAAATCCGGCCCTTCGGCCAGCCGCTCAGGCGATTGCTCCAGTTCCTGGCGCAGGACCACATGGGCACGCGGATTGCCCTGTCGCACCGTCACCAGGAAATCCCGACCCAGGAACAGTGCGGTCTGGCCATAATCGATCGAATCGTCCGCTGCTGGCGCGGCGGTCCGGGCGACGATGAACAATTGTTCCCCGAAAATCTCGACCTTGGGCGACTGGCGCGAAGTGAGCGCATCCTCCACCGCCAGCGGGTGCAGGCCGTAGCTGCGCGCGACCTGACGCATCAACGCTTCGTCCGGCTCGGACAGCCCGACCCAGTCGAAGCAGCCCGGCACCAGCATCACCCTCGGCTCGGCCAGCCAGTCCGGCGGCAGGTCGCTGGCCTGACCCTGGCAATAACGGCGCGCGGCAATGATCGGCATGGCCCTGATTGGCAAAGCCCGCCCGGCTTGGCAATCGGGGAATGGTCCGGCCTGCCGCGTTAATCTTTGGCCGCGCGCCGTCTCGCGCTGGAACGGAGCTAAACCGCCACTGGCATGCGCGCGCGCTTTGCCGCATGATGCAGCCATGGAAATCGTGCTGAAATGGATTGGCGGAGCGACAGCGGCAGTAATGCTGATGTTCGGCGCGGTGACGCTGGCCGGCTATTTCGTCGCCGATGAACCAGCCAGCGCGCAGACCTTTTCCGCCGCCGAAGCGCCATTGCCCGGGGAGGAACAGGCCCTCGCCCAACCTGCCGGGCCACAAGTTTCCTCGCCCAGGAAGGACGATCCCTTCATCATCAAGCACATCCTGCCGATCGACGGGCCAATCAAATATGGCGAATGGCACTGGGACGAAGCAGGCGCGCCCGGTGGCCCGCTGGTCATCACGGTGGACCTTGAGGCGCGGGTTCTTTCGGTGTTCCGGGGCGGCTACGAGATCGGCGCCACCGCCGTGCTGCTCGGCACCGACGAACATCCCACACCGCTTGGTACCTTCCCGATCCTGCTGAAGAAGAAGCATAACATTTCCAGCCTCTACGATGCGCCTATGCCCTATACCCTGCGGCTGACCAACGACGGGGTCAGCATCCATGGCGCGCCGGTAGAGAACGGCTATGCCAGCCATGGCTGCATCGGCACGCCAGACGATTTCGCCGCCAAGCTGTTCGCCATCACCAGTGTCGGCGACAAAGTGATCATCACCAGAGGCAAGATGGTGGGCATGGGCGACAGCCTGATCGCGGGCTGAATTAGAGCACTTTTCGACCAATCCGGGTCGCCGTGATTGGCTGGAAAGTGCTCTAGGCTCCGCGCCGTCGCGGCTCCCGGCGTAATACCCATTCCCCCGCATCGAGCCGCGCCACCACCCCACCGAGCGAACCGCCTGCCCGGTCAAGCAGCCGTGCGACTTCACCGCCGCGCGGATTTCCGCCCAGCAAAGCGATTGCCCGCGCCAGCACGCGAAGGCCGATCGCACGCGGGGCCTGCGGGCGGTAAATGATGGCATCATCGCCGATCGTCACGGCTTCGGTCCATTCCCGCTCCACCGCCCAGTCCAGCGCGGCAGCGGCATCGGCGAGATGGCTTGCGCTGTGCGCCAGCGCGGGCACGTCCAGCCAGTCGCACCCGGCCAGCTGCTGCCGCACCCGGACCCGGTCGAAGCGCGGGTCGTGGTTGGAGGAATCCAGCGCCGGATCGAGCCCGGCGGCTGCGACCACCGCGCCCAACTCGCTCCGCCGACAGCCGAGCAACGGACGCAGCAGCGGCAGCGACGATCCCCCCGGCACAAGCGCTCTTGCGCGTACTCCGGCCAACCCGGCCAGCCCGCTCGCCCGGTTGAGCCGCATCACCAGCGTCTCGGCCTGGTCGTCGGCATGATGGGCGGTGGCAATCGCGCCGATGCCATTGCGCACAGCCCATTCGGCCAGCGCATTGTAGCGAGCGCTGCGCGCCGCATCCTGGATATTGCCTGGTGCAATGGTCACGGGCAGAGTCTGGTGGACAATGCCCCGTTCCGCGCAGATCCTTGCCACCATCGCCGCCTCTGCCCCACTTTCGGCGCGCATGCCATGATCGACTGTCGCCACCGCGAAGTTGCGGGGGATGGCAGCATGCGCCAGCAGCAGCAGCGCAAGGCTGTCCGGCCCGCCCGATACGGCCAAGCCCAGCTGTCCGCCTTCCGGCCACAGCCGAGCGAGATCGCCCGCAAAACGGGCGGCTAGCGGGGCAGAAGGGCTATCAATTGCAGGTCACCTTGTGCCGGTCGCCCTCGTACTGGTCCTTCAGCCGACCAGTGGCGAGGGCGGGGTAAGTTTCGCCGAATTCAGCGAGCGCGATGCAGGCGCGGCGAGTGTCGCCGTTGGTGATCATCGATTCGGCCAGATAGAGCAGGCTGTCACCCGCGCGGGCACCCTGCTTGTCCGACTGGTAGTTCTTGAGGAACCACGGCGCGGCTTCGGCCGACTTGCCATCTTCCAGATAGGCACGGCCCAGCAGGTTGCGGGCATGGCTGATCCGGGCGTGCTTCGGATATTTGTCGATGAACAGCCGGAGCTGCTGCTGCGCCTCGGGATAGAACTTAGCTTCCCACAGGCGGAAGCCATAGGTGTAGTCATCCTCGCCCGGATCGTCGGTGGCAGGCTTGGTGATCGCCTGCACCGCTGCCAGCCGCCTGGCGCTTGGCCCGGCAGGCGCCGCTGCAGCCGGTGCCGGAGCGGGTTTTGGCGTCGCGACGCTGGAAGCCGGGACGACAGCAGGTGTCACCGGGGCCGAAACCGTTGATGCCGGAACCGCAATGGAGGCAGGCGCCACGCTTTCTGGCACGGTCACCACCGGCTTGGGTTCGAGCGCGGTGACCCGGCCAGTCAACAGCGCCAGCGCATTGGTGTTCTGTTCGACTTGCCCGGTAAGCCGGGCCAGTTGCCCTTCGACTGCTTCCAGCCGCGACAGGATATCGGTGACGGCCGTGGTGGCCGGGGGGGCGCTGGTGCCGCTGGCCGCGCCCGCATCGGTCGGGAAGAAGCGCCCGTCGCCACCCGGGAAGACCTTGCGCTGGAGCGCGTTGACTTCGGCTTCGACCTTGCGCAGCCGCGCTTCGGCATCCTGCGCTGCCGCCGGGTGCGCGCCGCCCAGGGCCACAAGGGCCGTCATCCCCAGCATCATTGCGCGCAAGCGATTGCCAGCGGTCATCATCAGTCTCGCTCCCGTCTCTCAAATGGCTCTGCGCATTGGCATCATGACGCCAAACCGCAGCTGAACGATCATGGGCTGTTTTAGCCGGAGCCGCGCCTCGATGTCGAGCCGGGCGGGTGCTCAGCCTGTGGGTGAAGTGGTGGTGGTATCCGCTGGCGGAGCAGCCTTGGCCGCTGCGGCTGGTGGGCGGGCCAGCAGCGCCGCTGCCGTCACCAGCACGTCCTTCATCACCCTTTCGCTTTCGGCCAGTCGGGGAACTGCCCGTCCACCGACAGTGATCGCCAGCGCATCGGGCCGCCCGGTCCACAACTGCGGCCCTTCCGCCTCGGCCGGGACGGTGTAGCTTTCGCCCCTGGCCATCTGCTTTTGCATCAGCTGCTGGCCCTGTCCGTCATAGAACTTGACCCAGACGCCATCCTCCAGCGCGGTGAACACCACCGAGCCTTGCGGATCGGCCACAGGCGCGGTCGCCCGCATCGCGCCAGCGGCAGCCTTGGGCGGGGGAGAATCGACCAGCGATGGCAGCTCTCCCCCCGGTGCGTAGAAGCTGCGGTAGAAGCTGTAACTGCCCAGCAGAAGCAGCACCGCCGCAAGCGCGGTCAGCCAGCCAAGCCGCGAGGACGGGATCCGCGCCGGATCGCCCGGCTCGAACGCGCTGGCCGAGCGGCGGTAGCGGTCAGGATCGACCGCATCGAGAGCAGCGCGCACTTCGGCGGCAATCTCGGCCTCGTTCAGCCCGACCAGCCGGGCGTAGCTGCGCGAAAAACCCACCGCATAGGTCCGCGCCGGCAGATGGATGAAATCGTCGGCCTCGATCATTTCGAGGTGGCGCAGCGACACGCGGGTGGCGGCGGAAACCTGCTCCAGCGTCATCCCTGCCCGCACCCGGGCCTCGCGCAATTGCGTGCCCGGCCCGAACAGCGAACCTTGCGTCAAATCGCGCTCATTGCGTAACTCGTCCAACCCTGATCCCACTTCTTGTTCTTGTACGTACCCCGCAGACACAGAGAAAAGCCCCGCGCCCCTAAGTCAATATCATGCACGCCCTGCCCGCCCCGCCTGCGCCCGGACGGGCGCGCGCCGCGATCAGTCGCAATCGATCCCGCGCGCGGTCGCCCAGTCGCGCAGCGTCTCGCGCATGCTGGCGGGCGGATGGGCCAGCCAGCCTTCCATTGCCGCGCCGATTTCGCCGAGGTCAACCTGCCGCACCAATTCCTTGATCGGCCCGACCGCCGCCGGGGTGATCGACAGGCGGCGGATGCCGATGCCTAGCAGCGCCAGCGCTTCCAGCCGGCGTCCGCCCATCTCGCCGCAGACGGCCAGATCGACGGGGTGGCCGGTAACCTCGCGCACCACCCGGCGCATGAAGCGCAGGATCGAGGGGCTGAGCCAGTCGTAGCGTTCGGCCAGCTTGGGATTGGCGCGATCGGCAGCGAACAGGAACTGGGTGAGGTCGTTGGTGCCGATCGAGATGAACGACACTTTCGGGATCAGCACATCCAGCATTTCGGCCAGCGCAGGCACTTCCAGCATCACGCCATAGCGGATCGCCTCGGGCAACGATTTCTTCTGGCGCTTGAGATAGGCGATCTGGCTCTGGAAAACTTCGCGCGCGGCGTCGTATTCCCAGGTTTCCGACACCATCGGGAACATCACGTTGAGCGTGCGCCCGGCTGCCGCTTCCAGCAAGGCGCGGGCCTGGACCTTGAGCAGCCCGTCGCGTTCCAGCGCGACGCGCAACGCGCGCCAGCCCATCGCCGGGTTTTCCTCGTTCTCGCCATCGTCGTGGCGCAGATATGGCAGCACCTTGTCGCCGCCGATATCGACCGTGCGGAACACCACCGGCTTGTCGCCCGCCGCGTCGAGCACGTCGCGATAAAGCCGGGTCTGCCTCTCCCGCGCGGGAAGCGTGGCGGACACCAGGAACTGGAACTCGGTGCGGAACAACCCGACGCCATCGGCACCGGTCAGGTTGAGCAGCGGCATGTCATCGCGCAGTCCGGCGTTGATCTTGACATTGACGCGCACGCCATCGCGCGTCACCGGTTCGACATCGCGCATCCGCGCATAGGTCGCCTGCCGCTCCTTGCTCTTGGCGAAGCGGGCCTCGAACGCTTCGATCACCGTGGGGCTCGGACGGATCGTCACCGTCCCGGCATCGGCATCGAGCAGCAGCGGATCGCCTTCGCGCACCAGCCCGCGCAGGCCGCGCACCCGGCCCAGCACCGGAACGCCCATCGCCCGCGCCACGATCACCACATGGGCGGTGAGCGAGCCTTCCTCCAGCAGCACGCCTTTCAGGCGGCGGTCATATTCCAGCAGCTCGGCCGGGCCGAGATTGCGGGCAATCAGGATCGTGTCCTCACGCAGACCCTTGGCGGCGGCGGTGCCAAGCTGGCCCGAAACGATCCGCAGGAGGCGGTTGGCGAGGTCTTCCAGATCGTGCATCCGGTCCGCCAGCAGCGGATCGTCGATCTGGCGCATGCGCATGCGGGTACGCTGCTGGACCCGCTCGATCGCGGCTTCGGCGGTCAGGCCGCTGTCGATCGCCTCGTTGATGCGGCGGCTCCAGCCTTCGTCATAAGCGAACATCTTGTAGGTCGCGAGGACCTCCTCATGTTCGCCGCCGACGCCGAATTCGGCCTGCCCAGTCATCTTGTCGATCTGCTCGCGCATCTTGTCGAAGGCGAGGTAGACCCGCTGGCGTTCGGCCTCGATATCCTCGGCCACGGTGTGTTCGATCGTCACTCGCGGCTGGTGGAACACGGCCGTGCCGCTGGCGAGGCCTTTCACCAGCGCGAGGCCGCTGGCCAGTTCCGGCCCGCTCAGCGTCGGGTTGATGCCGCCCATGGCATCATCATCGACCAGCCCGGCGTTGGAGATCATCTCGCTCAGCACCATCGCGGTGGTCTGAAGCGCCTCGATTTCCACTTCCTCGTAACGGCGCGGCTCGACATGCTGGACGCACAGCACGCCAACCGCCCGTTCGCGCCGCACGATCGGCACGCCGGCGAAGGAATGGAACTTTTCCTCGCCCGTTTCGGGGCGATACTGGAAGTCGGGATGGGCCGCCGCTTCGGCCAGGTTCAGCGTTTCAACATTGGCGGCGATGGTGCCGGTCAGGCCTTCGCCCACTGCCATGCGGGTGACGTGGACCGCGCTCTGGTTCAGCCCGCGCGTGGCGAACAGTTCCAGCATGCCTTCGCGCAACAGGTAGATCGAGCATACCTCGCTATCCAGGCTTTCGCCGATGATATCGACGACCTGGTTGAGCTTTCCCTGGACATGCAGGCGCGACGCCATCACCTCGTGCAGGCGGGTCAGGATCATGCGGGCGGCGGCGACGGCACTGTTCATGGCTGCCGCCTATAGCAGAACATCCTGCTTGGGAACGAATCGCCGGATGCAAAAATTTCACAACCGGCGAATCGACCGGGCAAGGCTTTCAACAATGCGCCAGCGCTGATCAGAAGTGGGAGAGCTCCTCCTTGATTCGCAGCTTCTGCTTCTTGAGTTTCTGAATCATCGTCTCGTCGGGGGAAGGCCGGCTTCGTTCTTCGTGAATGCGGCGTTCCAGGCCCTGGTGCTTCACATGCAAAGCGCTCAAGTGAGACGATTCCATCGGCTACCTCCTGCAATGGGTCCGCAGACCCTGTGGGGCGGCTCGGCCGGTAAGGCGGACGAGCCGCGCGATTGTCATTCAATCATAATATCTCTATCTTGCGAAGGCGTTCCGAGCGCATATTCGACAAATAATCGCCAGCACGCGACAAACCGTGCAGGCCGCCAGTTCAGGGACATCGCGGGTGAGCGAAGAAGAGATGCGCAAGCGCCTGGCGATGCTCCGCGTCGAGCATCGCGACCTCGATGCCGCAATCGACGCGCTGACCGCAGCCGGTAGCCAGGACCAGCTCCAGATCGCCCGGCTGAAAAAGCGCAAGCTCGCGCTGAAGGACCAGATCGCGATGCTGGAAGATTATCTCGTTCCCGACATCATCGCCTGATATTCAACAAGTTGGCCTGAACGGCAGGCACCTGCCCGCAGGATCGGGCGGCGCGGTGCAGCGCTCCAATTCGGGACAGTCCTGAATTGATGCGGATAAGCCTGACCGCACCTGTGGTCGCCATGCGTTTGCTCCATTAGCAGGACTGACACCATGGCCACCGCACCGACAGACCTCAACCCGCATATCATCGAGGGCCTCTACACAGAGGCGCTGGTGCTGGCGGACGAGGTGCGCGCGGCCTTCGATCTCTCGGGCCGGCTCGAACAGGCCTCGCTGGACGAGGATCTCGCCCGCATCGCGCTGTCCTGCGAGGCGCTGCGCACCACCACCCGGATGATGCATGCCATTGCCTGGCTGATCAACCAGCGCGCCTATCTGAAGGGCGAGCTGTCCGAGCTCCAGCTGCGCCGCCATGGCCGCCTGCCGCCCGACCGGTCGCGCCCCGATCCGGCCAATCTCGCCCTGATCGATCCCGACACCCGTGCGCTGATCGTCACCAGCGAGCGGTTCTATTCCCGGATCGAGCGGCTCGACCGCGCCTGGCACCAGCGCTTCGAGATGCAGCCCGGCGCGATCCAGCGCCTGCGCGAGCGGCTGGGCGAAGCGGTCCGTTACATTTAAGGTCGCAACATCGGCAAAATCGCCATAGGATCATCCTGACAGGACGGACCACAGCCGTCCGACGGGAAGAGGGGATTATTCGATGAGCAGGATTTTTGGCGACGCCGTGCACTCGGCCTTCGTGGTGCCGGACATTCACGCCGCCATGCAGCAGTTGATCGATGCCGGGATCGGCCCGTTCTACCTGATGGACCATATCAGCCCCGATGCCCGCTTCCGGCGCCAGCGCAACAACCCGCTGATCTCGGCCGCCTTCGGCAATTCCGGCTCGATGCAGGTCGAATTCATCCAGACCCATGACGAGACCCCTTCGGCCTACCGCGAATTCATGGAAAAGAACCCGCAGGGCGGGCTGCACCATCTGGCCTACTGGGTGAAGGATTTCGACGAGGCTTTCGCGCTCGCGGCCAGCAAGGGCTATCATTTCAACACCGTCCAGGAATTCATCTATCCCGATGGCTCCGCTTTCGAGATCTATGTCGAGACCGTTGGCCAGCCCGAGGCCAAGCTGGTCCAGCTGATGGTCCCCAACCCGGTCGAAGCCTTCTTCAAGGGCGTCCGCGCCGCCGCCGACAATTGGGACGGCACCGACCCGGTCCGCGATGCTTTCACCCTGATGGGCGACGACCTCGACCTGCACGCGGGGTAGGAGCAGTTCTGCGGGTGACAAAGGTGACAGTGCGTCAGTCGACTCTTCGCCAGTATATCCTTGATTTATAATGGAATTTTTCGATAGTGACAGGATGACACTTCGCCAGCCCTTTCATGGCCGACGCAGCAGGTTATCTGACGATCAGAAAGAGCCAAAAGGATGATGGCAGGCCGGGGGCTTGTAGGAAACCTCATTTGCAACCGGCCGGGGACACGGTATTCCGTGCCCCCGTCCGACGGTGCGGCTGGGTGCGATCATGCGGGGAGGGAGGGGAAGACGCGGGACTATATGGGGGTTAAGTAAAGTGTCACCGTAATTTAGTAAAGTGTCACCGTAATTCCCGGCAATGGAGACACAGATTGCGCTTGTCGATAGCGCCATCCTAGACCGATATCTCGAAACAGGCAGTCGCAAAGTGCTTACGAGTGACACCTTACTCGCAATATGCGTTTGTCTCCACAGCCTGATTGGCCCAGAAGTTTACAAGCACGCAGGCCTCAAACGTAGTTTTATCCCCTTGTAATCGAGCATTATAGTGAACTTTTTTCAACCCAAATTTAATTACCCTTACCCACCGGGTTACGGTGACACTTTGGGTTAGGGTTACGGTGACACTTTACTTAACCCCTAAACCCCGCCTCCGCGCGCCACTGCGTCCAGCCGCACCGTCGGACGGGGACACGGAATACCGTGTCCCCGTCCCGGAAGAGCATAACGGAATACCTCGCCAACTCGCGCAACACTCCCAAAATTTGCCCCCTAACTCACCGCCAGCGCCCGGTGCCAGCGGGCGAGCCGTTCCGCCCGCACCTCCTGCGCCATCGCCGGTTCGAACCGCCGCGTGGCTCCGCCCATCGCCCGCGCCGCGTCTTCCAGCGAGCGGAAAAACCCCGCGCCCAGCGCCGCCAGCATCGCTGCGCCCAGCGCGGTGGTTTCGACGAAGGTAAGCCGTTCCACCGGCAGCGCCAGCATGTCGGCCAGGTCCTGCGCCATCCAGTCGTTGGCGCTCATTCCGCCGTCGATCCGCAGCCGGGTCCAGCGCGCGCCGTCCGCCGCGAAGGCTTCGGCCAGATCATGGGTCTGGTGGGCCATCGCTTCCAGCGCGGCGCGGGCGATCCGGGCGCGGGTGGTGGAAAAGCTCATGCCGGTGATGCTCGCCCGCGCTTCGGGCCGCCAGTGCGGCGCGCCAAGGCCCGACAGCGCGGGCACGATCACCACCCCGCCGCTGTCCGCCACCGAACCGGCCAGTTCCGCCGTTTCCGCCGCGCTGGCCAGCATCCCGAGCGAATCGCGCAGCCACTGGATCAGGCTGCCCGCCACGAACACCGAACCTTCCAGCGCATAATGCCGCTGGCCCCCCAACTGGTGCAGCACCGTGCCGAGCAGGCGATGGGCCGAGCGCGGGATGGTGGCCCCGCGATTGGCCAGCACGAAAGCGCCGGTGCCATAGGTCGCCTTGGTGTCGCCCGGCTCGAGGCAGCCCTGGCCGATCGTTGCCGCCTGCTGATCGCCCGCCATGCCGGTGACGGGGATCGCCCGGCCGAACCATTCGGGCAGCGTCCGGCCCAGTTCCCTGGCATTGTCGACCACTTCGCCCAGTGCGCCGCGCGGCACACCGAACAGGTCGCACAGCCCTTCGTCCCAGCTGTGCCCCACCAGCCCCATCAGCGCGGTGCGGCTGGCGTTGCTGGCGTCCGACAGATGCGCGCCGCCGGTCAGCCGGAACAGCAGCCAGCTTTCCACCGTGCCCAGGGCGAGCCGCCCGGCCGCCGCCGCATCGGCCACCGCCGGCTCGTTCGCCAGCAGCCAGCGCATCTTGGTGGCGGAGAAATAGGGATCGAGCAGCAGCCCGGTTTGCGCCTGCACCGCGGGTTCATGCCCGGCGGCCTTCAGTTCCTCGCATTGCGCGGCGGTGCGGCGATCCTGCCACACTAGCGCGCGGGCGAGCGGCTGGCCGGTGGTGCGATCCCACGCCACCACCGTCTCGCGCTGGTTGGTGATCCCGATCGCGGCGATCCGCCCCGCCCCGCCGACCGCTTCGGTCACCTCGCGGGCGCAGGCCAGCGTGCGGTCCCAGATTTCGGCGGGATCATGCTCGACCCAGCCGGGTTGCGGATAATGCTGGCTCAGCTGCGCCTGCGCCACGCCATGCAGCGCGCCATCGAGGCCGAAGGCCATCGCCCGGGTGGAGGTGGTGCCTTCATCGAGGACGAGGATCAGCGGATCGGCCATGGCGCGGACGATAACCCTGAGGGGGCCGGTAGGAAAGGGCCGGGCGCGGTGCTACGCGATCAGGTGAAAACCCGGTGCAGCAGGAGGGCGAGAGGGGCGATGGCGCGGCTGATCCTGTTCAACAAGCCCTATGGCGTGCTCAGCCAGTTCACCGATCGCGGAACAGCAGGTTCTGCCCGCCCGACCCTCTCGGATTTCATCGCCTTGCCCGGGGTCTATCCGGCCGGTCGGCTCGATCTCGACAGCGAGGGGTTGCTGCTGCTGACCGAAGATGGCCGGTTGCAGGCCCGGATCGCCGATCCGCAGTTCAAGCTGGCGAAGAGCTACCTCGTCCAGGTGGAAGGCGACATCGCCGAACCCGCGCTGGAGGCGCTGCGCCGGGGCGTGCGCCTGAAAGACGGCCCGACCCGCCCGGCGGAGGCGGCGCGTATCCCAACCCCCGCTCTGTGGCCGCGCGATCCCCCTGTCCGCTTCCGCAAGAGCGTGCCGGACTGCTGGCTGAAACTGACCCTCCGCGAAGGCCGCAACCGCCAGGTGCGGCGGATGACGGCGGCGGTCGGCCACCCGACCTTGCGGCTGGTACGCTGGAGCATCGGCGACTGGACGGTGGAGGGTTTGCAGCCGGGGGAATGGCGGGAAGTGAGCGCGGGGGGAAGCTAGGCCTTACCCAGCCGGTCGAGCCATGCCCGCGCCTGCTTCGGCTCGCCGGGCGCGGTGGGGGACACCGGCCCGCGCGAAGCCTCGAATTCGCGGTGCAGACCGAACGGCTCCATCGCCAGATCATCGCGCATCCGCTCGATCTCGCGGCCCATGTCGCACAATTCCTCGACAATGGGCGCCCATTTGCTCGTGGCCGCCCGGTCCTTGCCGTTGTGGCCGAACAGGCCCCATGAACCGGCGGCGGCTTTCCCGAGCGCGCCGGTCAGCGCAGTCAGATAGTCCGCTTCCAGCTCCACTCGACGCGCGTCCAGACGTTCAAGGCGATCAGCTTTGGCCATGGGTCAGGCCTAGCGGAGAATGGGACTGCAACCAATGGGGCATTCTCTTAGCGATTACTGCCAAGCATCTGCCGCGAAAGCATCACCGCCCCCCCCAAATCCCCCTTGCCGACCGTCCCGCCAGCCATCTCCAGCATCCGGTCGAGCGATTTCTTGGCCGCCAGCCGCAGGCCCTCCTCGATCTCGATCCGCGGTTGCAAATCCCTCAGCGCGACATACAGTTTTTCCAGCGTGTTGAGCGCCATGTAGGGGCAGATGTTGCAGTTGCAGTTGCCGTCCGCGCCCGGCGCGCCGATGAAGTGCTTGTCGGGCAGGGTCTTTTCCATCTGGTGGATGATGTGCGGCTCAGTCGCCACGATCAGCGTGTCGCCCGGGAAGTCCTTGGCGAAGTTCAGGATGCCGCTGGTCGAGCCGACATAGTCCGCGTGGTCGATAATCGCGGGCGGGCATTCCGGGTGGGCCGCCACCGGCGCGCCGGGGTGCTGCGCCTTGAGCTTCAGCAGCTCGGTTTCGCTGAACGCCTCGTGGACGATGCACACGCCCGGCCACAGCAGCATCGGGCGGTTGAACTTGCGGGCAAGATAGCCGCCAAGGTGCCGATCGGGGCCGAAGATGATCTTCTGTTCGGGCGGGATCTGGGCGAGGATCGTCTCGGCGCTGGAGGAAGTGACGATGATGTCGCTCAATGCCTTCACCTCGGTCGAGCAGTTGATGTAGGTCAGCGCGATGTGATCGGGGTGGCGGGCGCGGAAGGCCCTGAATTTTTCGGGCGGGCAGGAATCTTCCAGGCTGCACCCGGCCTCCATGTCGGGCAGCACCACGATCTTTTGCGGAGAGAGGATCTTGGCCGTTTCCGCCATGAACTTGACCCCGCAGAACGCGATCACTTCCGCGTCGGTTGCCGCCGCCTTGCGCGACAGTTCGAGGCTGTCGCCGACGAAATCGGCGAGGTCCTGGATTTCCGGGCTCTGGTAGTAATGCGCCAGGATCACGGCCTTGCGCTCTTTCCGCAGCCGCTCGATCTCGGCGCGGATGTCGAGGCCGGCAAGGCTGGCGGGCTGGCTGGTCATGGCAGGTTCCATTGGCTGTTATATGGGCTGCCCTACCCCTAGCCCCAGTTTGCCGGGGGAGGAAGCACGCAGAAGGCGCAGCGTCAGTTGCCGGCGATGCTGCCCGCCAGCGCGATCACCGGCGGCGCATGGGCCAGCAGCGAGACCGTGCCATGGGACAGCACCACCAGCGCCATCCCGGCCAGCAGCGCCGGATGGGCCGCGCCGCGGGTCCTGATATCATGGCGCAGGACGATGCCCAGCACACCCAGCTGGATCAGGCAGGAAAGCCACTCGCCCGCTTCCCCGCCGGTCAGCGGCATCGGCAGAAGGCGGCCAAGCGCCGGCTCCATCAGCAGCACGGTGGCGGTCAGCATCAGTCGCCGGTGCCATTCCGTCTCCCGCCGCCAGACGATCGCCGCCGCCACGATCGCGCCGAACAGGACGGATTCGACCTGCGTCAGCGCGAGGAAATAGGACGGGGTGAAGAAGGGAGGCTGGCGGTGCAGCTCGATCGCCATGATCCCGGTGTAGCTGCCGAGCACCACCATCGTCGCGGCCACTGCCACGGCCAGCCAGCCGAGCCGACGGTGCAGCGCGAGCGATCCGGTGGCGGCGAGGTAGTTCTGGGTTGCAAACAACACCAGCCAGCTGACGAAAACGAGGGCATGGAGATGGACCCAGACCGGCACTGCCATCAGATCGACCAGCCCGCGCGCCGCGAACTGGGCGAAGCCGAAGACAATGAACAGCGCAAGGCCCACTGCCATGCGCAGAAAGAAACGCTGGTCTGCAAGGTACCGATCGGATGCTGTCGCCATGGTCATTCTCCCGCCTGACTGGCCCCTGACGGAGTGGTATCCTTATAGCCGCAACCGAATTAGCCCGCCAGTTGCCAGACATCGCCCGCGCAGCGCACCGCGCCGCGCTTTTCCAGATCGACCAGATGGGCCCTGACCGACATTCCCGCCGCCGGGAACAGCACCGGATCGATGCCCTTGTACATGTCCGGCACCATCGCCAGGATGGTTTGCGGGCCGGCTTCGAGCTGTTTGAGCACCTGCCGTTCGCGCTGGCGGCGATGGCCGATCATGCCGCGCACCAGTTGCTGCGGATTGTCCACTGCCGCGCCATGGGCCGGGTAATAGACCCGGTCGGTCCGTTCATAGAGCAGCTGGAGCGAGTCCATGTAATCCTGCATATCACCATCAGGCAGCGCGATGACGCTGGTCGACCAGCCCATCACATGATCGCCGGTGAACAGCGCGCCGGTTTCTTCCAGCGCGTAGCACAGGTGATTGGAGGCATGGCCGGGGGTGGCTATGGCGGTCAGCGTCCAGTCCGGGCCCGAAATGCTTTCGCCATGGGTCAGCACGCGGTCGGGGGTATAGGAAGGATCGAATGCCGCATCGAGCCGGAACCCTTCGACCTTCAGCACCAGCGGTTCGCAGCCGATGATCGCCGCCCCGGTCCGTTGCTTCAGCGGCGCGGCGGCGGGGGAATGGTCGAAATGGGTGTGGGTGCAGCAGATCGCGGTGACCTTGCGGGAACCGATGATCGAAACCAGCGCTTCGACATGGTCCGGCTCCATCGGGCCGGGGTCGATTACCGCCACTTCATCCCCGCCACCGACGATATAGGTTTCGGTGCCGGTGAATGTGAACGGCGAGGGGTTGGGGGCGAGAACGCGCTGGACCAGCGGTTCGAGTTGTTCGGCCTTGCCGGTTGGCCAGGGCTGGGTTGGTGCTTCCATGCGTGAACTTATGGGACGGGCAGGCGGGCTTGTCGAGACGGATGGTGCCAGCCAGTATGACCGTTTGTGGCGGCCGCGAACGGTGCTATTCTCTCTGTCCGCTCCGGCGCAATCCTGCCGGTTCGAGAGGAGAGCTTGATGGGCCTGATGGCAGTCCGAACCATTGTGGGCGCGGGGGCGGCGGGATTGCTGCTGATCGCGGTGCCGGTCCATGCCGCCGATCCGGCCGCCCCGCTCGATGCCCTTTCACAGGCGACCGACAAGGCCGCGAGCGGCCTCGCCCTTGCCCGCGATCAGATCGACGCAGGTCAATTGCTCGATGCGTTGTCGACGCTGGAGCGGCTGGTTCTCAACAACCCGGACAATGACGAGGCGCGGCTGCTGCATGCCAGCGTGCCGTGCCGAATCGACGACCTGCCCGGCTCGATGGTGGAGTTCGACGATCTGCGCGGGCACGAACTTTCGCAGGACCAATGGACCGAGGCGGTGAAGCCTTGCAATGCCATGCGCGTCACCCCCGCGCCGGAGAACAAGCCATGAGCGCCGGGATCATTGCGCGCCTGAAGCCCGCGCAGGTCTTGCTTGCCGCCTGCCTGCTGGTGCTGGCCGGTGCGGCAAGTGCGATTGCCGCCGTGCAGGTGGTCGGCATTGCTGCTGCCGTGGTCAAGGATGTGCGGATCAAGCAGACGGGAGCGGCGCAGGCCGCGCCCGCCAGATTGCGCCAGCGGATCGCCATGGGCGATCAGGTGCAGACCGGCGCGGCGAGCCACCTCCAGGCGCTGCTGCTGGACAAATCGACCTTCACCGTCGGCCCCAACGCCCGGCTGACGATCGACCGCTTCGTCTATGCCCCGGCGGGCGGCGGCTCGTTCTCGGCCACGCTGGCCAAGGGCGCGTTCCGCTTCATGTCGGGGCGATCCGGTCAGGATCACAACTCCTCGATCACTACCCCGGTAGCCTCGATCGGCATCCGCGGCACGGTGGTCGATGCGATCGTCGGAGAAGAGGCAGTCGCCATCGCCAGGGGCGAACGCGCGATCGGCAACGACGTCCAGTCCGATCCAGAAACCGCCACGCTGGTCGTGTTGCGTGGCCCCGGTGCGCGCACCACCGGCGGGGTGGAAGTGGGCGCGGCTTCGGTGACGGCGGCCGGCCAGACGGTGGAGCTCGACCGGCCGATGCTGGCCGCCTATGTCCCCGCGCCGGGGATGCCGCCGATCGGTCCGTTCACGCTCTCGCGCCCGGGCCTTGGCAGCTTGGGTGGGCAGATCATGCCCCGGGGCAAAGCAATCCTGCCGCCGGACAATCCCTCTGCCGCCTACATTCCGCCACCGCGCCCGCATACGCGTCCGCCCGGCGATGTCGGCCTGCCGGTGCTGCCCTCCGGTGCGATGCCGGGTGGGCAAGGGCCTTCCACGCCCGGCGGCTGGGGCAATTACGGCCCGGGCGGCATAGGCCTGCCCACTTCCCCGCCACCGCGCGGCGGCAACACCCGCCAGCCGCCACAACGCGAAACGCCGCAAGGCCCCGGACAGCGGACCGCCGTAGGGCAGAAAGCCCCGGCCACCACCGCACCGCCGCCGCAGACGAGCCAGTCGGCCCCGCCGCCCGTGGCAAGCGACAATCCGCCTCCGGTCGATCCTGCCGCGGGCAAGCAGCCTCCGCCGAGCGGACAGAGCCCACTGCGCTAGTGGTCCGATTCTGACATTTGCATCCCTATCGGCCAGGTGGTGGACAAATGTCAGAATCTCTTCGGACCACTAGCAATCTTATGATTCTAGTGGATTTTACGATTTTGACATTTGCGACCGTGCTATCCGGTTAGCGGGATGCAAATGTCAAAATCAATCCACTAGGGTCCATAGGTCCAGCGGATATTTGAATGCGAAGCTAGTTGCCGAATCCCGGCTTGGGCACTTCGCCCCCTTCGGCGGGAGCCGGAGCGGCGGGTGGAGCCGCGCCTTCGACCGGGGCGTCAGCCACTGTGGCATCGCCTTCGGCAGCGGCGGCAGCGTTCGCCGCCTTGTGCGCGCCGGGATCGGCCAGAGGGGCCTGCGATTTGACCGTGTCAAGCGGCAGCATGTCATCGCTGATCGTGCCGGACAGCACTTCGCCCGTCGCGGTGCGCTTGTCGGAATTCGCATCGCCGCCGCAGCCTGACAGCAGGCCAAGGATGATCAGGGTGGGCAGGGCGGACAGCAGGCGGCGGGTCATGTGCGGCAAACTTCCTCCGACGGGGCTTCGAGCGCAGAAAGGAATTCCCCGCTGCGCGCGATCAATGCCCGATCCCATGCCTCGGGCGCAACCTCTATCCCCAGCCTGGCGAGGCTGGTGACGCCCAGATCGGCGATCCCGCAAGGGACGATGCCGGAAAAATGCGACAGGTCCGGGGCGAGGTTGACCGACAGCCCATGCATGGTCACCCAGCGCCGCACCCGCACGCCGATCGCGCCGATCTTGGCCTCGGCCCCGGTGATGTCGCGCGTCCAGATGCCGACGCGGCCTTCGCTGCGCCAGCTTTCCACACCGAAATCACCGAGCGTGGCGATCACCCAGCCTTCCAGCGCATGGACGAAGCAGCGCACGTCCTTGGCCCGGCGCGACAAATCGAGCAGGATATAGCCGACCCGCTGGCCCGGCCCGTGATAGGTGTAGCGGCCGCCGCGCCCGCTCTCCACCACCTCGAAACGCGGGTCGAGCAATTCGCCCGCCACTGCGCTGGTCCCGGCGGTGTAGACCGGTGGATGTTCCAGCAGCCAGATCAGTTCTTCCGCCGTGCCTTCATGGATCGCGGCGTTGCGCGTGGTCATGTCTTCCAGCGCAAGGCGATAGGGCACGGGGGCGGTGCTGATCCGCCATTCGATCCGGTCATTTGCGACGCTCGTCATATGCGTTGTTGCGTGCAACCATTCGCCGCGCTTATCAAGCGCCAAGCACGCCGGACCATTCGGGAGAAACGCCATGACATTCGACATGAACGAGGCCTGGCGCGAAGCGAGCAGGATGGTCCGCGCCAATGCGCAGGTGTTGGCGATCATCGCCGGGGTATTCTTCTTCCTGCCAACCTTCGCCACGGAGATTTTCGCGCCTATGCCCGAGCCGGCAGAAGGGCTGAAACCGCAGCAATATATGGAACTGATTACAACCTATTACGGCGATTCGGCCCCGCTGCTGATGCTGGTGGCGATTGCCCAGGCGATCGGCGTGCTCGCCCTGCTTGCGCTGCTGAGTGATCGCCGCCCGACGGTGGGAGAAGCGCTGAAGACCGGCGCGGCCAGCCTGCTGCCCTATATCGGCGCGCAATTGCTGATCGTGATCGGGATCATGTTCGCAGCAGGAATTCTGGTGGCACTGGGTGCCGCGACAGGATCGGTGCCTGTCGCAGTGGTGCTGGCGATGATGGTTCTGCCGGTGCTGGCCTATGTCTGGACCAAGATGTCCCTCGTTGCGCCGGTGATGGTGATCGAAGGCATCCGCGGGCCGATCCGGGCGCTCGCCCGCTCATGGGCGCTGACACGCGGCAACAGCTTGCGGCTGTTCCTGTTCTACTGCCTCGTACTGTTCGCCTTCCTGGTGCTGATGATGCTGGTCGGCATCCTCAGTGGGCTGGTACTAGTTCTGGCGATGGGCAGCAGCACGGTGGGCCTGACTTTGCAGGGCGCGATTTCGGGCGCGATCGGAGCGGTGATGGTGGTCTATTTCGTGGCGATCATGGCAGCAGCCCACCGCCAGTTGGCAGGCCCCTCGACCGAAGCGATCGCCGATACTTTCCGCTGAAATTCAGCCCTCTTCCGCGTCCTTCCAGCCCCAGAACAGCTGGCAGGGCAGGACGTTCCACAGCTCGAAACCCTGGTCGATCCGGGCAAAGTGCTTCGCCATGAAATCGCGCGCCTTGGCCGAGAACTGGTAGACCAGGAACGCCCCGCCCGGGCGCAGCACGCGGTGGGTAGATTCGGCGATGGCGGGGCCGATCCCGTCGGGCAGGGTCGAGAACGGCAGGCCGGACAGGACATAATCGGCATGATCGTGGCCATGCGTACGGATGATCTCCTCCACGTCGGCGGCGGAGCCGAGCACGGCGGTGAAGCGACTGTCGGTGATCGTGCGCTTGAGATAGTCGATATAGAGCGGATTAGTGTCGATCACGATCAGCGCGCCGTCACGGCGCAGCTTTTCCAGCACCGGGCGGCAGAAGGTGCCGACGCCCGGCCCGTATTCGACAAACAGTTTGCATTCGTCCCAGTTCACCGGGCCGAGCATCCTGGCGATGGTGAAGCGGCTGGACGGGATGATCGAGCCGACCATCACCGGATGGCGCAGGAAACCTTCGAAAAACACGCCCCAAGGGCCAAGAGCCGTCAGTATGTTGCGCTTCAGCGTCGCGCCCTGGCGCTCGCGAGTGATCCCGCTACCGGTCATTAGGCTCTACCGTCCCCTAGATTGCGCCCCCAGCAAATGCGGGGACCTGAAGGCATTACGCGCGTTCGCAAATTCGCGCGACCATTGCAAGCCGCCTGCGGCGAGCGGCCGCGCATCGACCCATTACAGGATCTCGCGAATCCGCTCAGGCGGACGGCCCAGCCGCACGCCTTTTCCGGTTTCGACCAGCGGCCGTTCGATCAGCTTCGGGTCGGCGGCCATGGCGGCGGTCACGGTGGCATCGTCGGCCGTGGTCAGCCCGCGCTCGGTCGCATCGGTGCCGCTGGTGCGCAGCCCTTCGCGCGCGGCCATTCCGGCATCGCGATAGAGCTGGGCGAGCTTTTCCGCGCTGGGCGGGGTCTTGAGATAGAGCACCACTTCCACGTCCACGCCGGGGGTGGCCTCCAGCAGTTCCAGTGCCTGGCGGGACTTGCTGCAAGCGGGGTTGTGCCAGATCGTGGCTTTCATCGGGTTCTCCTTCATTGGCCTTGTGCCGGGTGCGGATCGCGCATCGCCGGGACGGAATTGGCCGCATCTTCCGCGCTGATCCCCGGCGCAGGGGCAGCGCTGATCCGTTCCTCGCCCCGGGCGACGCGGGCCGCCCGCTGGATCGCCCGGACCAGTCTTGGGTAGACCCCGCAGCGGCAGATATTGGGCACCGCCGCCTTGATCTCGTCATCGCTGGGGGCCGGATTGGCATGCAGCAAGGCCGCCGCCGTCATCACGATGCCGGGGGTGCAGAAGCCGCACTGGATCGCCTGTTCCGCCACCATCGCCTGCTGCACCGGGTGCGAACGGTCTCGCGCCAGCCCTTCGATGGTGGTGACATAGCGCCCTTCGGATTCACCCAGAGTGATCAGGCAACTACGCAACGCCTGACCATCGACAATCACCGTGCAGGCCCCGCAATCGCCGGTGCCGCAGCCATATTTGGTGCCGGTGAGATTGGCCGCATCTCGCAGCGCCCACAGCAAGGGGGTGTCCGGAGCGAGGCGGAACTCGATCGGCCGGCCATTCACGGTCAGTTGGGCCATGGTTCAGCGTTCAGTCGAGATCCGCCGCGCAATGCCGTTCCAGCACGCCATTGTCCCAGTTACGGTTGACCTTGATGCCGCGCTTCACCGCTGGGCGCGCGTCGATCGCGGCGGTCCACCGGGCGAGGTTGGCGTATTCCTGCGTCTGGAGGAAATGGGCGGCGGTGTCATAGAGCTTGCCCTGCGTGAACTGGCCGTACCACGGCCACACCGCCATGTCGGCGATGGTATAGTCCGGCCCGGCGAGATATTCGCTCACCGCCAGCCGCTGGTCGAGCACATCAAGCTGGCGCTTCACTTCCATCGCGAAACGGTCGATCGCATATTCGATCTTTTCGGGCGCATAGGCATAGAAATGGCCGAATCCGCCGCCAAGGATTGGCGCGCTGGCCATCTGCCAGAACAGCCAGGAAAGGCATTCGGCGCGGGTCGCGTCGATGGGCATGAACAGTCCGAACTTTTCGGCGATATGGACCAGCATCGCGGCGGATTCGAACAGCCGGACCGGTTCGGGCCCGCTGCGGTCGACAAGCGCCGGGATCTTGGAATTGGGATTGAT
This sequence comes from Erythrobacteraceae bacterium, assembly GCA_947479055.1. Classification (GTDB taxonomy): domain Bacteria; phylum Pseudomonadota; class Alphaproteobacteria; order Sphingomonadales; family Sphingomonadaceae; genus CANJYE01. Next base: position 6,546 of record CANJYE010000027.1, on the reverse strand, counting down.
CGCAACAAAGCCCGATGAAAACTGTTCCTGCTTCATGATGTCGATGAACCAGGCATCATATTCCGCGCCCTGATGGCCCAGCGCCAGCAGTTCCTCCAGCAGGATCGTCACTTTCTGGCCGTTGGGCGAGCCAAGCGAATAGAGCTGGAACGGGTGTTCGCCCACCGGCAGCACATGGTCATAGCGCGCGCCCGCCGTGGGCATGTTGATCCCGGCGAACCGGCCGCCGTTTTCGGGGTTGTAGCTCCAGATTTCGGGCGGCGTATAGGTGTTGTCGCTCATCATGATCCCTTGGCGTGAAGTTTGACCGGCAGCGAATTGATGCCGCGCAGAATCGGGTTGTAAAGATACTTCGCCTCGCCGACCACCTCGACCCGGTCGAACCGCTTGAGTACTTCTTCCCACAGGACCCGCAATTGCATTTCGGCCAGGCGATTGCCAACGCAGCGGTGGATGCCGAAACCGAACGAGAGGTGCTGGCGCGCGCGCGGGCGGTCGATGATGAATTCGTCGGGCCGCTCGATCACTGCATCGTCGCGATTGCCCGACATGTACCACATCGCCACCCGGTCGCCCTTGCGGATCTGCTTGCCGCCCAGTTCGGTGTCTTCCAGCGCGGTGCGGCGCTGGTAGATGACCGGTGACTGGTAACGGATCGTTTCGGGCACCATGCTGTCCAGCAGGGCCGGATTGGCCTTGAGCTTTTCCCACTCCTGCGGGAAATCATGCAGCGCCTTGGCCCCGCCCGACATCGAATTGCGGGTGGTGTCATTGCCGCCCACGATCAGCAGGAACAGCGTGCCGGCAAATTCGGCCTCGCTCAGGTCGGCGGTCTGCGGCGCGCGGGTCAGCATCGAAAGCAGGTCGGGCGCATCGGGATCGGCCCGTGCCGCCCGCTCGTCCCAGATCGTGCGCAGGCCGCTGACCATCTGCTTGAGCACTTCGTTGCGATGTTCCCAGCTCTCGATCAATCCGTCGCCGGGAAAGCCGGTGCCGGCATTGGACCAGTAGGTCAGTTCCTCGCGCCGTTCGAACGGCCAGTCGAACAGCGTTGCCAGCATCTGGGTGGTGAGGTTGACCGCGACCCGTGGCACCCAGTCGAATTCCTCGCCGATCGGCAGTTCGTCCAGCACGTTCTGCGTGCGCTGGCGGATCAGCCCTTCCAGTCGCTTCAGATTCTGCGGGGCGACCGCCGGGCTGACGGCCTTGCGGTGCTCGTCATGCCGGGGCTGGTCCATGGTGATGAAGCTGAGCAGTTCCACCCCGCCCGGCACCCGGGTCCCGTCGAGAAAATCCTCCTCGATCACGGTACCCGCCACTCCCGACGAAAACACCTTGTGGTTGGAATCCACCGCCATGATGTCGTTGTATCGCGTGACCGACCAGAAGGGATGGCTGTGATTGCCGTTCCAGTGAACCGGGTCCTCCGCCCGCAACCGCCGGAAATAGGCAAAGGCCGTGTTGTCGCGGTAATGGGCGGGATCGGCCATGTTGATCTGGTCGAGCGGAACCGCATAGGGGTCTTCCGGCCAGCGACCGTCGATCGTGACTGCATCCATCATCCCGCTCCCACGCGCTTCCTTGTGGCGAAGCTAGCACGGGATTGCGGCATGGGCGAGACCGGATCGGGTCGGGTTCAGATCAGCCCCCGCGCCTGCCATGTATCGACCGGATCGACCGGCGAGCCATCATCATTCGCCAGTTCGGAAAAGGCCCGATCCTGCGACAGGAACACCCGGCCGGTCAGGTCGTGGAGGAAATGGCTGCGTTGCAGCCGGTCCATCACCGGGCCTTTCACTTCCGACAGATGCAGCGCGATCCCGCCATCGGCCAGCCGGTGATTGATCGCTTCCAGGCTTTCGAGGCCCGAAGCGTCAATCGCGTTCACCGCCGAACACATCAGGATGACATGGCGCAGTTCGGGCTGGGCGGCGACTCGCTCCAGCACATATTCCTCCAGCCAGCGGGCGTTAAGATAGGTCAGCCCCTCGTCCACCCGGATCGACAGGATATGGGGCAAGGTCAGCACCTTGTGCCGCTCGACATTGCGGAAATGCTCGGTATCAGGCACCCGCCCGACCACGGCGGCATGCGGGCGCGACGCGCGCCACAGATAAAGCAGCAGCCCGACCAGCACTCCGGCGATCACCCCCTGCTCCACCCCGGCCAGCAAGGTGACGCCGATGGTGGCGCCATGCGCGGCGAAATCGGGGCGGGAATAGCGCCACAGCAGCACCGGCGTCTTCAGATCAACCAGGCTCAGCACCGCGACGATGATCGTTGCCGCCAGCGTCGCCACCGGCAGGTGGAACAGCAGCGGGGTGAGGAACAGCGAGGCGAGCGCAATGCCCACGGCAGTATAGGCGCCCGCCGCCGGGGTTTCCGCACCTGCATCGAAATTCACCACCGAGCGGGCAAAGCCGCCCGTCACCGGATAACCGCCCGACAGCGCCGAGGCGATGTTGGCCGCGCCCAGCCCGACCAGTTCCTGGTCCGGCACGATCCGCTGGCGGCGCTTGGCGGCCAGCGTCTGGGCGACCGAGACGCTTTCGACGAAGCCGATCACCGAGATCAGCAGCGCGGGCACCCACAGCCGCTCCCACAAGGCCGGATCGAAGCCGGGCAGCGCGAAAGGCGGCAGACCCTGCGGCACGCTGCCGACCACTTTCACACCCTTTGCCTCCAGCCCGAGCATGACCACCGCGACAATCGTCAGCGCCACGGCCACCACCGGACCGGCCTTGGCCACCATCTCCGCCGCGCGCGGGGCAAGGCCGAACCGGATCAGCGCAGGCTTCGCGCCCTTGCGGACCCAGAACAGGAAGGCCGTCGCCACCACCCCCAGCACCAGCGTGCGCGGGTTGGTGCCCGCAATGCCATGAGCCAGCGCGTCCAGCAGTTCGGGCATGGTGTCGCCATCGGCCTTGATGCCGAGAATATGCTTGGCCTGGCTGGTGGCGATCAACAGGCCGCTCGCCGTGATGAAACCGGAAATGACCGGGTGCGACAGCAGATTGGCGAGGAACCCCAGCCGCAGGAAACCCATCACCGCCAGCATCACGCCCGACAGCATGGCAAGGGTGATCGCCGCCTGAAGATATTCGGGCGAGCCCTGCGCGGCTACCGCCCCCGCCGCCGAGGCCGTCATCAGCGAGACCACCGCCACCGGCCCCACCGCCAGCGTCCGGCTGGTGCCGAACAGCGCATAGGCGAACAGCGGCAGGATTGAGGCATAGAGCCCCACTACCGGCGGCAATCCCGCCAGCAGCGCATAGGCCAGGCTCTGCGGGATCAGCATGATGGTGACGATCACCGCCGCCAGCATGTCATTCGCCAGCACTGCGCGGTTGTAGGTTCGCCCCCAGGCGAGGATCGGCAGATAGCGGGCGAAAGTCACCGGCCTTAGACCGCGTTTACCGGGATCTTGATGTAACTGACGCCGTTGTCCTCCGGCTCGGGCAGGCGGCCGCCCCGGATGTTCACCTGTACCGAAGGCAGGATCAGGGTGGGCAGGTCCAGCGTCTTGTCGCGATTGGTGCGCATGGCCACGAAATCCCCCTCGCTCACTCCGTCATGGACATGGACGTTATGGTCCCGCTGCTGCCCGACGGTGCTTTCCCACGCATAGGCATCGCGGCCCGGCGCCTTGTAGTCATGGCACAGGAACAGCCGCGTGTCGCGCGGAAGCGAAAGCAGGCGGCGGATCGAGCGATAGAGCTGGCGCGCGTCGCCACCGGGGAAATCGGCGCGGGCGGTGCCGTAGTCCGGCATGAAGATCGTATCGCCGACGAATGCCGCATCGCCGATGACATAGGCCATGTCGGCCGGGGTATGGCCGGGAACATGCAGTGCAATCCCCTCGATCGTGCCGAGGCGGAATGCGTCGCCATCGTCGAACAGATGGTCGAACTGGGAACCATCCCGCTCGAAATCGGAACCGGCATTGAACAGCTTGCCGAACACTTCCTGCACCCGGACAATGTCCCGCCCGATCGCAAGCTTTCCGCCCAGCTTTTCCTGCAACCAGGGCGCGGCGGACAGATGATCGGCATGGGCATGGGTCTCGAGATGCCACATCACTTTCAGGTTTTTCGAAGTGACATATTCGACAATCCGCTCGGCCGAAGCGAAGGATGTGCGGCCCGAGGCCGGATCATAATCCAGCACGGAATCGATCACCGCCGCTTCGCCGCTGGCGGGATCATGCACGACATAGCTGACGGTAAAGGTCGCCTCGTCGAAAAAGCCCGCAATCGTCGGTCTCAGCCCCCGCTCCGCGATGGCTCGTTCGATCTGCCCGGTTGCGCGGGCCAGATTTTCATCCTGCGCCATGTCCCATTCTCCTGTCGAGTCGCTTTCACAATTTCGTTTAATGTATTTATGTAATCGTCTTGCGTCAAGGCTTGAGGCGATGTAGGCATAGACCATGGATTCGCCCTCCGCCTCCCCCGTCCTGCGCATCGGCGATGCAGTGCCCGACTTCGAGGCGCGCAGCACCACCGGGCCATTGGCCATGCGCGACTATCGCGGGCGGTGGCTGGTGATGTTCTCCCACCCGGCCGATTTCACCCCCGTCTGCACATCCGAGTTCGTCGGCTTCGCCCGCGCGGCGGAGCGGTTCGCGGCGCTGGACTGCGCGCTGATGGCGCTCTCGGTCGACAGCCTCTACGCCCATCTCGCCTGGGCCCGCGCCATCCGCGACCATTTCGGAGTGGAGGTGCGCTTCCCGATTGTGGAGGATCCCACGCTGGTGATCGGCCGCGCCTATGGCATGGTCGCCGCCGACGCGCGCGATGCCTCGGCGGTGCGCACGGTGTTCGTGATCGACCCGCGCGGCGTGATCCGGGCGATGAGCTGCTATCCGGTCGAGATCGGCCGTTCGGTGGAAGAGGTGCTGCGCACGGTCGCCGCGCTGCAGGCAGCGGACGCCGGGCCAGGGCTGGCGCCCGAAGGCTGGCGGCCGGGCGATCCGCTGCTGGAACAGCCCGAGCCCACGCTCGACAGCGTCTTTGCCGCCGCCGATCCGGTCGGCTGGTTCTTCCGGGCCAAGCCGCAATGACCCAAGGCCCGGTGGACCAATTCAAGGCGCTGGCCCATCCTACCCGCTTCGCCATCCTGCAGGCGCTGGCCGGTTCCGAGCGCAATGTCGGAGAGATCGAGGGCGCAACCGGGATCGGCCAGCCGCTGCTGTCACAACAGCTGTCCGTTCTGCGCAAGGCCGGACTGGTCCACACCCGCCGCGACGCCAAGCTGGTCTACTACCGGATCGACCGGCACGCGCTGGAAGGGATGCTCGCTGCTTTGCGCACGCTCGGTGCGAAAGAGATGCCTCCGGCATCGGCAGCTCCGGCGCGCGCCGTTTCGACCGGTGGCGCAGCGGTTTTTGCCCGGATCGGCTGATTGCCCGCGCGGCGCGGCAAATTTGCAGCGCGCCATTGATCTTTGCGCCGCTTCCACGGCATAGCCGCCGCCATATCCATGCCGGTCAAGGCTTGTCGGGGAGAGAACCATGAAGTTCTGCAATATGCTTGCGTTCATCGAGAACGACCAACTGATCGAAACCGCCGTGATCAGCGAAGAGGTCGGCTTTGATTCGGTCAGCGTTTCCGATCACATCGTCCTGCCCGAAGTGATCAACAGCTGGTATCCCGACACCGCCGACGGCAAGCCGTTCTTCACTGCCACCACCGACTGGGCCTTCCCCGAACCATGGGTGGCGCTGGCGATGATGGCGCAGGCAACCAAGCGCGTCCGCCTGCTCCAGAGCATCTACCTCCTGCCCGCCCGCAACCCGATCGAGGTGGCCAAATCCACCGGCACGCTGTCGGTCCTGTCGGGTAACCGCCTTTCGCTGTGCTGCGCGGTGGGCTGGATGAAAGAGGAATTCGACGCCTATGGCGCGGATTTCCACACCCGTGGCCGACGCGCCGACGAGTCGATCGCGGTTCTGCGCAAGATGTGGAGCGGCGAGATTGTCGAGCATCATGGCGAATTCTTCGATTTCCCGCGCCTGCGCATCCTGCCCCAGCCGGGCAACATGCCGATCATCGTGTCCGGCCCGAGCGAGAAGGTGATGCGCCGCGCCGCCTTCCTCGGCGATGGCTGGATGTCGCGGATGAGCAAGGTGGCCGACATGCCGCCCTCGCTGGACAAGCTGGCCGCCTACCGCAAGGAAGCCGGTCGCGAGAACGAGCCGTTCGAGATCATCATGGTGGCCGAAAACCCCTGGGGCCTCGACGATGTCCGCCGCGCCGAGGACATGGGCATCACCGAGATGATCCTGCTACCGGCCTTCTTCGCGCTGCAAAAGCACAGCACGCTGGACGAAAAACGCCGCTACTGGGAGGATTTCTCCAACACCGTCATCCAGAAGGCCTGACCGGCCAATCGGAGACATGCTGAATGACTGACCGGCCGAGGCCGGTAGGATCAGGCGGAGGGGCTGAAGCCGTCCTTGTGGGTATGGCGGTCCAGGTAACGCATGATGATGTCATCGGTGATGTTGCCGGATGTGGTCGAGAAGTAGCCGCGTTGCCAGAAGCGTTG
>CANJYE010000026.1 GCA_947479055.1 Erythrobacteraceae bacterium | reverse complement strand
GGCCACGCCGACTATGTGAAGAACATGATCACCGGTGCCGCCCAGATGGACGGCGCGATCCTGGTGGTGAATGCCGCTGACGGCCCGATGCCCCAGACCCGCGAGCACATTCTGCTTGCCCGTCAGGTCGGCGTGCCGTCGCTGGTGGTCTACATGAACAAGGTCGATCAGGTCGACGACGAGGAAATCCTCGAGCTGGTCGAACTGGAAGTCCGCGAGCTGCTTTCCAGCTACGATTTTCCGGGCGACGATATTCCGATCGTCAAGGGTTCGGCTCTGGCCGCGCTCGAAGGTCGCGACGATGCCATCGGCAAGGATTCGATCCTTGCTCTGATGAAGGCCGTTGACGAATACATCCCGCAGCCGGATCGTCCGGTTGACCGTCCGTTCCTGATGCCGGTCGAAGACGTGTTTTCGATCTCGGGTCGCGGCACTGTGGTTACCGGTCGCGTCGAGAGCGGGATCGTCAAGGTTGGTGACGAAGTCGAAATCGTCGGCATCCGTCCGACCCAGAAGTCGATCGTGACTGGCGTCGAAATGTTCCGCAAGCTGCTCGACAGCGGACAGGCCGGCGACAACATCGGCGCGCTGCTGCGCGGTACTGCCCGTGACGACGTGGAGCGTGGTCAGGTTCTGGCCAAGCCCGGCACCGTCACCCCGCACACTGATTTCGAAGCCGAAGTCTATGTGCTGTCGAAGGACGAAGGTGGCCGTCACACGCCGTTCTTTGCCAACTACCGTCCGCAGTTCTACTTCCGCACCACCGACGTGACCGGCGAAGTTGTCCTCCCCGAGGGCACCGAGATGGTCATGCCTGGCGACAACGTCACGATCGGCGTCAAGCTGATCGCGCCGATCGCCATGGACGAAGGTCTCCGCTTCGCAATTCGCGAAGGCGGCCGGACAGTCGGTTCTGGGGTTGTCAGCAAGATCACGAAGTAATATAGGCGCCGCGCAGGCCGGGTCCTTTTAGGATTCGGTCTGCCGGAATTCCTCGAAGGGCCGCCCCTTCCCGAACATCCGGTGAGGCGGGGCGGTTCTTTGTTTTTATGGGAAGACCCGGCCCATTGGTCCGGATTTTCCCCGGCTCTTTCGCATCGGTAAGTGGACATGGTAGCTCAGAATATCCGCATTCGCCTCAAGGCGTTCGATCACCGCGTGCTCGACCAGGCAACTGGCGAGATCGCGGACACCGCCCGCCGGACCGGCGCTCTTATTCGTGGCCCAATTCCGCTCCCGACGCGTATAGAGAAGTTCACCGTGAACCGCGGCCCGCATATCGACAAGAAGTCGCGCGAGCAGTTCGAGGTTCGCACCTACAAGCGGTTGCTCGATATCGTGCAGCCCAACGCCCAGACGGTTGACGCGCTGATGAAGCTGGACCTCGCTGCGGGCGTGAATGTTGAAATCAAGCTGGCGTAAGCTGGATTGTTGATGCCCCCGCACAAGCGGGGGTCTTGATCGGCCGGTTCATCCTGTCGATCCGGACACAGGGATACCTCCGGCACCGTCCTTCGGGGCAATTGGCCGGGCAAGCGTCCCCCGTCTCGCCTTCCGCGCAAGCGGTCGGCACGTTTCAGCCCGGACGGGGCGTGCTTCACATTTTGGGCTGGACACGCCTGTTCGGGATGGTCCCGTGCAGGCCTCTGTTAAGGAGTCGGATCATGCGCACTGGCGTGATCGCTAAAAAAGTCGGGATGACCCGCCTGTTCCAGGAGGATGGCCGCCACGTGCCGGTTACAGTCCTTGCGCTGGAAGATTGTCAGGTCGTTTCCGTCCGTACCCAGGAGACCGATGGTTACGTCGCTCTCCAGCTCGGCGCTGGCGAAGCCAAGCAGAAGAACGTTGCCAAGCCGCAGCGCGAACATTTCGCCAAGGCCCAGGTTCCTCTCAAGAAGAAGGTTGCCGAGTTCCGCGTCGCCGACGATGCGGTGCTGGAAGTCGGTTCGACCATCGCTGCATCGCATTTCGTTCCTGGCCAGCTGGTGGACATCACCGGCGACACCCAGGGCAAGGGCTTTGCCGGCGGCATGAAGCGCTGGGGTTTCGGCGGCATGCGCGCCACGCACGGCGTGTCGATCAGCCACCGTGCGCTTGGTTCGACCGGTAACCGCCAAGATCCGGGTCGCGTCTTCAAGAACAAGAAGATGGCCGGCCACATGGGTGACAAGCAGCGCACCCAGCAGAATCTCGAGATTGTCCGCACCGATGACGATCGCGGGCTGATCTTCGTCAAGGGCTCGGTCCCTGGCGCCAAGAACAGCTGGCTGATGGTCAAGGATTCGGTGAAGGTCGCGCGTCATGCCGATGCGCCGTACCCCGCCGGTCTCAAGGGTGCTGCCAGCAGCAATGAATCGGCGCCTGCCGACACGCCTGCCGATCCGGCACCGGCGGTCGAAGGCACCGAAGGCCAGGAGGGCTAAGTCGTGAAGGTCAAGGTCCTCAACCTCGATGGTTCGGCCGTATCCGGTAAGTCCGGAGGCGAAATCGAACTTTCGGATGCGGTGTTCGGTCTCGAACCGCGCGCCGACATCCTCCATCGTGTCATCACCTGGCAGCTCGAAAATCGTCGCGCCACGGCCCGTCCGACGCGTGAGCGTTCGGAAGTTGCCCGTACCGGCAAGAAGTTCGGCAAGCAGAAGGGCGGCGGCACGGCCCGTCACGGCGATCGTGCGGCTCCGGTGTTCATCGGCGGCGGCAAGGCTCATGGTGCCCGCAAGCGTGACTTCGATATCTCGCTGAACAAGAAGATCCGCGCGCTCGGCCTCAAGATGGCGCTTTCGTCCAAGGCGAAGGACGGCCTGGTGGTCGTTGACAGCCTGGATGTGGCCGACGGCAAGACCAAGGCGCTTTCCGGCCAGCTCGCCACGGCGGGCTTCGGCAAGAAGGTGCTGGTGATCGACGGTGAAGCGGTCAACGCCGCTTTCGCACTGGCGGCCGGCAACCTGCCGAATGTCAACGTGCTCCCCGCGATTGGCGCCAATGTCTATGACATCCTGAAGCATGACACGCTGGTGCTGACCCGCGAAGCGGTCGAAAAACTGGAGGCGCGGTTCAATGGCTAAGAAGCAGGAAACGGACATCCGTCATTTCGACGTGATCCTCGCGCCGCACATCACCGAGAAGTCGACCCTGCTCTCCGAGCATAATGCGGTTGTCTTCAAGGTGGCCGGCACGTCCTCCAAGCCTGAGATCAAGGCTGCGGTCGAAGCGCTGTTTGACGTGAAAGTCACTGCAGTGAACACGATCGTCCAGAAGGGCAAGACGAAGCGCTGGAAGGGTAAGCCCTACAAGCGTTCCGATGTGAAGAAGGCGATTGTGACGCTGGCTGAAGGCCAGTCGATCGACGTCACCGAAGGCGTCCGGGGTTAATCCGATGGCACTCAAGAACTATAAACCGACAAGTCCCGCCCGCCGTGGCCTGATTCTCGTCGACAAGTCGGCCCTGTGGAAGGGCAAGCCGGTCAAGGCGCTTACCGAAGGCAAGCACAAGACCGGTGGTCGCAACAACAAGGGGCATGTGACCTCGCGCGGGATCGCCGGCGGCCACAAGCAGAAGTACCGCTTCATCGATTTCAAGCGCCGCAAGTGGGACATGCCCGCAACGGTCGAACGCCTGGAATACGATCCCAACCGCACGGCGTTCATCGCGCTCGTCAAGTACGAGGACGGCGAACAGACCTACATCCTGGCGCCGCAGCGTCTGGCTGTTGGCGACAGCGTGGTGGCCGGGGAACGTACCGACGTGAAGCCGGGTAACGCGATGCTGCTGGCGCAGATGCCGGTTGGCACGATCTGCCACAACGTCGAGATGAAGCCGGGCAAGGGTGGGCAGATCGCCCGTTCCGCCGGGACTTATGTCCAGCTGGTCGGTCGCGATCGCGGCATGGTGATCGTTCGCCTGAACTCGGGCGAGCAGCGTTACCTGCGCGGCGATTGCATGGGCACGGTTGGCGCGGTCTCGAACCCCGACAACTCGAACCAGACGCTGGCCAAGGCCGGTCGCAACCGCTGGCTGGGCCGTCGCCCGCTGACACGCGGTGTTGCCAAGAACCCGGTCGACCACCCGCATGGTGGTGGTGAAGGTCGCACCTCCGGTGGCCGTCATCCGGTCACGCCGTGGGGCAAGCCGACCAAGGGTGCCCGTACCCGCCATAACAAGCAGACGGACAAGATGATCATCCGTTCGCGTCACGCGAAGAAGAAGAGGTAAGGGATAATGGCTCGTTCCGTCTGGAAAGGTCCGTTCGTCGACCTGCACCTGCTCAAGAAGGCAGAGACCGCCCAGGATTCGGGTGCTCGCGCTCCGATCAAGACTTGGTCGCGTCGCTCGACGATCCTGCCGCAATTCGTCGGCCTGACGTTCAACGTCTACAACGGCCACAAGTTCGTGCCGGTGTCGGTCAACGAAGACATGGTCGGCCACAAGCTCGGTGAATTTGCGCCCACGCGCACTTTCCCCGGCCATGCCGCCGACAAGAAGGGTAAGCGCTGATGAGCAAGCCGAAAGCTCCCCGTCGCGTCGCCGAAAACGAGGCGCTGTCTGTCGGCACCACCATCCGTGGTTCCGCCCAGAAGCTCAACCTCGTCGCGGCGCTGATCCGTGGCCGCAAGGCCGAGGAAGCGATGAACATCCTCGCCTTCTCGAAGCGGGCGATGGCCGTCGAAGCCCGCAAGGTGCTCGCCAGCGCGATCGCCAATGCCGAGAACAACCACAACCTCGATGTCGACGCACTGGTTGTCGTCGAGGCCAGCGTTGGCAAGTCTGTCACCATGAAGCGCTTCCACACGCGGGGCCGTGGCAAGTCCACGCGCATCCTCAAGCCGTACAGCCGGTTGCGCGTCGTGGTCCGTGAAGTCGAGGAGGCCTGATCCATGGGTCACAAGAGCAATCCGATCGGGCTCAGGCTCCAGATCAACCGCACCTGGGACAGCCGCTGGTACGCCGAAGGGCGTAACTACGCGCAGCTGCTCAAGGAAGACCTCGCGATCCGCACCTACATCTTCGAGAACCTGCCCCAGGCAGCCGTCTCCAAGGTTGTGATCGAACGCCCGGCCAAGCTGTGCCGCGTGTCGATCTATGCGGCGCGTCCCGGTGTCATCATTGGCAAGAAGGGCGCGGACATCGAAAAGCTGCGCTCCAAGCTCGCCAAGCTGACGCCGAGCGAAGTGAAGCTCAACATCGTAGAGATCCGCAAGCCCGAAGTTGACGCCAAGCTCGTCGCGCAGGGCATTGCCGACCAGCTCGTTCGCCGCGTGGCTTTCCGCCGGGCGATGAAGCGCGCGGTGCAGTCAGCGCTGCGGCTTGGTGCCGAAGGCATCAAGATCACCTGCGGTGGCCGTCTGGGCGGTGCCGAGATCGCCCGCGTCGAATGGTATCGCGAAGGCCGCGTTCCGCTGCACACGTTGCGCGGCAATGTCGACTACGCGACAGCAGAAGCGCTGACCGCCTATGGCATCATTGGCATCAAGACCTGGATCTTCAAGGGTGAGATTCTCGGCCATGATCCGATGGCGCAGGACCGCCTGATGATGGAAGCCCAGACCTCCGGCGTCCGCCCGGCCTCCGACCGGCGCTAAGGTAGAGTAGAAACCATGTTGCAACCGAAAAAGCATAAGTTCCGCAAGCAGTTCAAGGGCCGGATCAAGGGCGACGCCAAGGGTGGCACCGATCTCAACTTCGGTTCCTACGGGCTGAAGGCGCTTGAGCCGGAGCGGATCACCGCTCGCCAGATCGAAGCGGCCCGCCGCGCGATCACGCGCCATATCAAGCGCCAGGGCCGCTTGTGGATCCGCATCTTCCCGGACGTGCCGGTTTCGAAGAAGCCCGCTGAAGTCCGTCAGGGCAAAGGCAAGGGTTCGGTCGAATACTGGGCTGCCCGCGTCAAACCGGGTCGCATCCTGTTCGAACTGGACGGTGTCCCCGGTCCGATCGCTGCTGTCGCTTTCGAGCGTGCGGCGATGAAACTGCCGATCAAGACCAAGGTCGTGGCCCGCCTGGGCGACACCTCGCATCTGGGAGCTGAATAATGGCCAGCACCGAAGACCTTCGCGCCAAGACCGACGACCAGCTGACGGCTGATCTTGTCGAACTGAAGCGCGAGCAGTTCAACCTGCGTTTCCAGTCCGCGACCAACCAGCTTGAGCGTCCGGCCCGGATCAAGGAAGTCCGTCGCGCCATCGCGCGGATCAAAACATTGCAGACCGAGCGGACCCGCCCGGCTGCCAAGGCTTGAGGAACAGACGATGCCGAAACGTATCCTGATCGGGACCGTCGTTTCCGACAAGACCGACAAGACCGTCACGGTCCTGGTCGAACGCAAGGTGAAGCACCCGCTCTATGGGAAGATCATCCGCCGTTCGAAGAAGTACCACGCCCATGACGAGGACAATGCCTTCAAGGCGGGTGAGACCGTCCGGATCGAAGAGACCCGGCCGATTTCCAAAACCAAGGCCTGGCGTGTGCTTGACCGGGTCCAGGCTGGCAAGACCACCGCGGTCGAAGCCGACGTCTGAGCGACGACATTAGTATTCTGGAACTGCCGGACTGGTTCCGGCAAGCCAAGTGAGAAGGAACCGGATCGATGATCCAGATGCAATCCAATCTCGACGTCGCGGACAACAGCGGCGCCAAGCGCGTCCAGTGCATCAAGGTGCTGGGCGGGTCGAAGCGTCGTACTGCGAGCGTCGGCGACGTGATCGTCGTCTCCATCAAGGAGGCGCAGCCGCGTGCCCGCGTGAAGAAGGGTGACGTTCACCGCGCGGTGATCGTGCGTACCCGCAAGGACGTCCGCCGTCCCGACGGCAGCGTGATCCGCTTTGACACCAATGCGGCGGTGCTCGTGAACAAGAACGAGGAGCCGATCGGCACCCGTATCTTTGGCCCGGTGGTGCGCGAGCTGCGCTCCAAGGGTTTCATGAAGATCATCTCGCTCGCGCCGGAGGTGCTGTGATGGGCGCTGCCAAGATCAAGAAGGGTGACGCTGTCGTCGTCCTGTCCGGTAAGGACAAGGGCCGCACCGGCACTGTCGTGAAGGTCCTGCCGGCTGACGGCAAGGTTGTCGTCGACGGCATCAATGTTGCCGCCCGCCACCGCAAGCCCAGCCAGACCAACCCGCAGGGCGGGATCGACCGTGCTCCGGCGCCGATGGCGATTTCCAAGGTCGCGCTGTCCGATCCCAAGTCCGGCAAGCCCACCCGCGTGCGCTTCGAGGTAAAGGACGGCAAGAAGGTCCGCGTTGCGGTCAAGTCCGGGGAGACCATCGATGGCTGATACCTATACCGCTCGCCTCAAGGCGAAGTATGACGAACAGATCGTCGCGGCGATGACCGAGAAGTTCGGTTACAAGAACCGGATGGAAGTACCCCGGCTCGAGAAGATCACGCTCAACATGGGCGTGGGTGAGGCGAGCCAGGACAAGAAGAAGGTTCAGACCGCCGCTGACGAAATGCAGTTGATTGCCGGCCAGAAACCGGTGATCACCAAGGCAAAGAAGTCGATCGCGCAGTTCAAGCTGCGTGAAGGTATGCCGATCGGTTGCAAGGTTACCCTGCGCCGCGAACGCATGTACGAATTTCTCGATCGCTTGGTCACCATTGCCATGCCCCGCATCCGCGACTTCCGTGGATTGAACCCGAAGAGCTTCGACGGGCGCGGCAATTACGCGATGGGTCTCAAGGAGCAGATCATCTTTCCGGAGATCAGCTACGATCAGATCGAGAAGGTGCGTGGCATGGATATCATCGTGACCACCACCGCGAAGACCGACGACGAAGCGCGCGAACTGCTGCGCTTGTTTGGTTTCCCGTTCCCGCAGGAAGCCGAAGAGAAGCAAGCCGCGTGAGCGGAGATGTCTCCGCTCCGGCGGAGACCCAGGCAAGAGAATTGAGGAAGAGAGCTTAAGTCCATGGCGAAACTGAGTTCCATCAACAAGAACGAGCGGCGCAAGAAGCTCGTGAAGAAGTACGCGGCGAAATACGCCAAGCTGAAGGCCGTTGCCGACAATCAGTCGCTCGACGATGGCGAACGGCTGATGGCGCGCCTCAAGCTGGCGGAAATCCCGCGCAACGCGAATCCGACCCGCGTGCGCAACCGCTGTGCCACCACCGGCCGCCCGCGCGGCTATTATCGCAAGTTCGGCCTGTGCCGCATCGAGCTTCGGGATCTGGGCAACAAGGGCCTGATCCCGGGCCTGACGAAGTCGAGCTGGTAAGGATCACACCATGGCATTGACCGATCCCCTGGGTGATATGCTCACCCGCATCCGCAACGGCCAGCGCGCGAAGAAGGACACTGTCCTCTCGCCGGCCTCGAAGCTGCGCGCCAGCGTGCTCGAGGTTCTCCAGCGCGAAGGCTATATCCGTGGCTACAGCGAGGACGCCACCGGCGCCCACCCGCAGCTGCGGATCGAACTGAAGTATTTCGAGGGCGAGCCTGCGATCAAGCATGTCGCCCGCGTTTCCAAGCCGGGTCGCCGGGTCTATTCGGGCAGCAAGGAGCTCCCGGTGGTCCGTAACGGCCTTGGCATCACCATCGTCTCGACCCCCCGGGGCGTGCTTTCCGACGCGGAAGCCCGCAACCAGAACGTCGGTGGCGAAGTGCTGGCGGAGGTGTTCTGATGAGCCGCATCGGCAAACGGCCGGTGGCGATCCCCAGTGGCGTCACCGCAGACATCGCGGACGGCACGCTCACCGTGAAGGGGCCGAAGGGCACTCTCACGCTCGGGCTGGTCGACGATATCAACTATGAAGTCCGGGACGGTGAAATCTCGGTCCTTCCCGCCAATGACACCAAGCGCGCCCGCGCCTTCTGGGGCATGCAGCGTACGCTCGTGTCTAACCTCGTCGAAGGCGTCAGCGCCGGTTATACGGTCGTGCTGAACATCACCGGCGTCGGTTATCGTGCGGCGGGCCAGGGCAGGAACCTCAAGCTCCAGCTCGGCTTCAGCCATGATGTCGATCTCGAAGTGCCGGAAGGCGTCGAGGTGAAGACCCCTGACCAGACCACGATCGAGGTCAGCGGCGTCGACAAGCAGAAGGTCGGCCAGTTCGCCGCCGAAATCCGTCGCTGGCGCAAGCCCGAACCCTACAAGGGCAAGGGCATCCGCTATCGTGGCGAGTTTATCTTCCGCAAGGAAGGGAAGAAGAAGTAAGATGGCCAAGCTCTCCCTTTTCGATCGCCGCCGCCGCCGTGTCCGCTCGGCGCTCAAGGCTCGTTCCGGTGGCCGTCCGCGCCTGTCGGTGCATCGCACCGGTCGGCACATCTATGCACAGATCATCGATGACGCGCAGGGCCGCACACTGGCGGCAGCCTCGACGCTCGGCGTCAGTGCGTCCGGCGCCAATATCGATGCCGCCGTGCAGGTAGGCAAGGATATTGCCGAGGCAGCCAGGCAGGCTGGCGTCACCACCGTCGTGTTCGATCGCGGCGGCTTCCTGTTCCATGGCCGCGTCAAGGCGCTGGCCGACGCTGCGCGCGAAGGCGGGCTGGAGTTCTGATGATGGCTGATGAAACGAACAGCGGCGTGGAAGCCGAAGTTGAAGTGACTGCGGCACCTGCCGTCGAAGCCGGCGAGCCGCAGCGCGAAGGCCGTGGCGGCCGTGGCGGTCGTGGTCGCGGCGGCAACGATCGTGGTGGTGGCGATCGCGGAGGCCGTGGCGGCCGTCGCGATGACCGCGGTCGCGGTCGTGGTGGCGACGATGATGGTGGCGAGGAACTGATCGAGAAGCTGGTTCACATCAACCGCGTCTCGAAGACGGTAAAGGGCGGCAAGCGCTTCGGTTTTGCCGCGCTGGTCGTGGTGGGTGATGGCAAGGGTCGTGTCGGCTTCGGCCATGGCAAGGCCCGCGAGGTTCCTGAAGCGATCACCAAGGCGACCGCTTCCGCCAAGAAGAAGATGGTTCGCGTTCCGCTCAAGGAAGGCCGCACGCTGCACCATGACGGCAAGGGCCGTTTCGGCGCCGGCAAGGTCAATGTGCGGACGGCACCTGCCGGTACGGGCATCATCGCCGGCGGCCCGATGCGCGCCGTGTTCGAGAGCCTGGGTGTGCATGACGTGGTGACCAAGTCGGTCGGTTCGTCCAACCCCTACAACATGATCCGCGCCACTTTCGACGCGCTGACCACCCAGACTTCGCCGAAGTCGGTGGCGCAGCGTCGCGGCAAGAAGGTCGCTGACCTCCTGGGCCGTGGCGGTTCGAGCGAGGCCGAGGCGGAAGCCGACGCCGCAGCGATTACGGAGTAAGCACCATGGCGAAAATCAAGATCAAGCAGATTGGTTCGCCGATCCGCCGCCCGGAAAGCCAGAAGAAGATCCTCATCGGTCTTGGCCTGGGCAAGATGCATCGCGTGGTCGAGCGTGAAGACACGCCTGAAGTGCGCGGTGCTATCGCCAAGCTGCCGCATATGGTGGTGGTTATCGATTGAATTTCTCAGCCCTCTCCCTTTCAGGGGAGAGAGCAACGCGCGAATAAAGCGAAAGCGAGTGCAACGACATGAAACTGAATGACATCCGCGACAATGATGGTGCCCGCAAGGGCCGCATGCGCGTTGGCCGTGGCATCGGCTCGGGCAAGGGCAAGACTTCGGGCCGTGGCCAGAAGGGCGCCAAGGCGCGTTCGGGCGTTTCGATTGCCGGATTCGAAGGCGGCCAGATGCCGCTCCACATGCGGATCCCGAAGCGCGGCTTCAAGAACCCGTTCGGCAAGGATTTCGCCGAAGTGAACCTCGGCATGATCGAGAAGTTCATCGAAGCGGGCAAGCTCGATGCCTCGGCCGTGATCGATCACGCCGCGCTGCAGGCCGCCGGCCTCGCCCGTGGCGGCAAGGATGGCGTCCGCCTGCTGGCCAAGGGTGAATTCACCACCAAGGCCAGCTTCAGGGTTGCCGGTGTCTCCAAGGGCGCGCGCGCTGCTGTCGAGGCTGCTGGCGGTTCGGTCGAACTGCCCGAAGCCAAGGCCAGCGAACACGAGAAGAAGACCGCTCGCCGCGAAGCCAACAAGGCCGCCAAGCAGGCCGGGTGAAACGCGTCACGCCAATCCCCGCATGCACATGCGGGGATTGCGCGGCGGCGGGGTTCGACATCGCCGCATCGTCGCCATATAGGGGGCGGGTAGGCGGTCCGGTCCGGACTCACAGCAAGGCTTGAATTCAAGATGGCATCACGCGCCGACAATCTCGCGAGCAATCTCAATCTCGCCAATTTCTCCAAGGCGACCGAACTGAAGAACCGCATCTGGTTCACGGTCGGGGCGCTGATCGTGTTCCGCTTTCTCAGCTTCGTCCCGCTGCCCGGCGTCAATCCGCTGATTCTGGAAGAGCTGTACAACCAGACCCGTGGCGGCATCCTCGACATCTTCAACACCTTCTCGGGCGGCAGCCTCCAGCGCATGAGCCTGATTGCGCTCGGCGTGATGCCTTACATCACCGCGTCGATCGTGGTGCAGCTGGCCGCCTCGCTCCATCCCTCGCTGATGGCGCTGAAGAAGGAGGGCGAAGCCGGGCGCAAGAAGCTCAACCAGTACACCCGCTATGGCGCGGTGTTCCTCACCATCATCCAGGGCTGGTTCATTGCGTCCGGGCTGGAAGCCTATGGCGCGCAAAGCGGGCTGCAGGCGGTGGTCCAGCCGGGCATGATGTTCCGCGTCGGCGCGGTGATCAGCCTCGTGGGCGGCACGATGTTCCTGCTGTGGCTGGGTGAGCAGATCACCAGCCGCGGGATCGGCAATGGCGTTTCGCTTATCATCATGGCGGGCATCATCGCCCAGATGCCGACTTTCATCGCCAATCTGTTCGAAGGCGGCCGGTCAGGCTCGATCAGCGCTTTCGTGATCGTCTCGCTGGTGGTGATGATCGTCGGGCTGATCCTGTTCATCTGCTTCATGGAACGGGCCCAGCGCAGGCTGCTGATCCAGTATCCCAAGCGCGCCAGTGCCAAGGGCATGATGCAGGCCGATCGCAGCCATCTGCCGTTGAAGCTCAACACGGCCGGCGTGATTCCGCCGATCTTTGCCAGCTCGCTGCTGCTGCTGCCGCTGACGATCACCCAGTTCGCCGGGAACACGGTCAACCAGGATTCCACCGCTGGCAGCATCATCGTGGCGCTCAACCAGTATCTGCGTCACGGCCAGCCGCTCTACATGGCGCTCTATGCGATGGGCATCCTGTTCTTCACCTTCTTCTACACGGCGGTTGTGTTCAATCCGGAAGAAACCTCGGAGAACCTCAAGCGCAACGGCGGCTTCATCCCGGGCATCCGTCCGGGCAGGAACACCGCCGTCTATCTCGATTACGTGCTGACCCGCATCACGGTGATCGGTGGGGCCTATCTGACGCTGGTCTGCGTGATCCCGGAATACATCATCGCCCAGACGGGCATCTCGCTGTTCTTTGGCGGCACCAGCCTGTTGATCGTGGTCAATGTCACGGTCGATACCATCACGCAGATTCAGTCGCATCTTCTGGCACACCAGTATGGCGACCTGATCAAGAAAGCGAAACTCAAGGGCCGCATGCGCTGAGCAGGCGGGTGGGCCAGGGCGGATAACGCCGTCAGGTCCAAGGGAAGGGGAGCCTTTTCGGGCATGAACATCATTCTGTTGGGTCCGCCGGGAGCGGGCAAGGGCACCCAGGCCCAGCGTCTCGTCGAACGGCACGGGATGCGCCAGCTTTCTACCGGCGACATGTTGCGCGCGGCGGTCAAGGCCGGCACGCCGGTTGGCCTCCAGGCCAAGGCGGTGATGGAAAGTGGCGGGCTGGTCTCGGACGAGATTGTCTCCGCCCTGATCGATGCCGAACTGGAAGCGATGGGTCCTGCCGCCGGGGCGATCTTCGATGGCTATCCGCGCACCGCGCCGCAGGCTGAATCGCTCGATGCGATCCTGGCGAAACATGGGCGTTCGCTCGATCATGTGATCGAGCTCGATGTGAACGAGGATGCGCTGGTGGAGCGGATTACCGGGCGCTACACCTGCGCCGCCTGCGGCAAGGGCTACCACGACCGGTTCGAGCAGCCGGCCACGCCGGGCGTGTGCGACAAGTGCGGCGGCACCGAATTCAAGCGCCGTCCCGACGACAACGAGGATACGGTCCGCACCCGCATGGCCGAATACCGCGCCAAGACTGCACCGATACTGCCGATCTATGAAGCGCGCGGCATTGTCGCGCGGGTGGACGGTATGGCCGATCTCGACGCGGTCACCGCCTCGCTGGAACAGATCATCGCTGGCTGATGGCGCGCGGCTCTGGGCGTGTTTTGACCTCGCCTGGAATTTCGGCTATGGAAGAGCCCTTGCATGGCTGGGACCGGCGCGCATTGCGTGTCCGGCCAGGTGTCCGCACATCGCAGCTTTGCGGTTGACGGCGCGGACGAATCGCCCTAAGCGCCGCTTTCACTCGACAGAACGGGGAAGTCCGGCAGGCGGCCGCATGTTCGCGCGCCATCCGGGCTTTTTGCCGTCCCGGCCTCCGCCATTCTGCCGATGTGTCAACGCGTTGAGATGGGGGACTGGTGTTCCATCCCCTGTGGAGCAGGAGAATTAAGTGGCTCGTATTGCAGGGGTGAACATCCCCACCAACAAGCGCGTGATTATCGCGCTGACCTATATTCACGGAATCGGCCCGACGACGGCCAAGAAGATCGCGGACCAGGTTGGCATTGACCATGCCCGCCGCGTGCAGGACCTTTCCGATGCGGAAGTGCTCCAGATTCGTGAAACGATCGATGCTGGCATTACGGTGGAAGGTGACCTTCGCCGCGAAACCGCGATGAACATCAAGCGCCTGATGGATCTGGCCTGCTATCGCGGGTTGCGCCATCGCAAGGGCCTGCCCGTTCGCGGCCAGCGCACGCACACCAACGCCCGGACCCGCAAGGGCAAGGCCAAGCCGATCGCCGGCAAGAAGAAGTAAGCGGGCGGGGTAACCCACCGGCTTTACTTGATATTCTTACGATAGGATACGAACCATGGCACGCGAACCCCAGCGCATCAAGCGCCGCGAGCGGAAGAACATTTCGAGCGGCGTGGCGCATGTCAACGCCAGCTTCAACAACACCATGATCACCATCACTGATGCTCAGGGCAATGCGATCAGCTGGTCGTCCGCCGGCATGATGGGCTTCAAGGGCAGCCGCAAGTCGACTCCCTATGCCGCCCAGGTTGCTGCCGACGATGCCGGCAAGAAAGCCGCCGAACACGGCGTGCGCACCCTCGAAGTCGAAGTGAAGGGCCCGGGTTCGGGTCGCGAGAGCGCCCTGCGCGCCCTCCAGGCGGTGGGTTTCACGATCACGTCGATCCGCGACGTGACGCCGATCCCCCACAACGGCGTGCGGCCTTCCAAGCGTCGTCGCGTCTGATTTCGAACCTGCCCGGTGACCCTGTGGTCACCGACTTTCGGATCGGCCGCGGCGCATGATTGGCGCAGCGGCCGTTTCCGCCAGAAACACACCTTAGGGGAAGTCCATGTCCGTCAACATCAAGAACTGGCAGGAACTGAAGAAGCCCAACAACCTTGAAGTCAAGCAAGGCAGCGATGGCAAGCGCAAGGCGACCTTCATCGCCGAGCCGCTGGAGCGGGGCTTCGGCCTGACGCTCGGCAACTCGCTGCGCCGGGTACTGCTGTCCAGCCTGCAGGGTGCGGCGATCATCTCGATCAAGATCGAGAACGTGCTGCACGAATTCTCCTCGCTGGCCGGCGTGCGCGAGGATGTCACCGACATCGTCCTCAACGTGAAGCAGATTGCGCTGCGGATGGAAGGCGAAGGCCCCAAGCGCCTCCAGCTTTCCGCCACTGGCCCGGGCGAAGTGACCGCCGGGGACATTGCGGTGTCGGGCGATATCGAGGTGATGAACAAGAACCTCGTGATCTGCCATCTCGACGAAGGCGCGACGCTCAACATGGAACTGACCGCCGACACCGGCAAGGGCTATGTCCCGGCCGTGTCGAACCGTCCGATCGATGCCCCAATCGGCCTGATCCCGGTCGACTCGCTTTATTCGCCGATCCGCCAGGTCAGCTACAAGGTCGAGAATGCCCGCGTCGGGCAGGAACTCGATTACGACAAGCTGTCGCTGACGATCGAGACCGACGGCACCGTCACCCCGGAAGATGCCGTGGCCTTTGCCGCGCGCATCCTGCAGGACCAGCTGGCGCTGTTCGTCCACTTCGAGGAATCGATGCCGCAGTCCGGCTCGCCGATGATCGGCGTGGCCGCTTCGGCTCCGGAAGAAAGCGACGCCAACCAGCTCAACCGCTACCTCCTCAAGAAGGTGGACGAGCTGGAACTGTCGGTGCGTTCGGCCAATTGCCTCAAGAACGACAATATCATCTACATCGGCGACCTGGTCCAGAAGACCGAGGCGGAAATGCTCCGCACTCCGAATTTCGGCCGCAAGTCGCTGAACGAGATCAAGGAAGTGCTGTCCAGCATGGGCCTGCGTCTCGGCATGGATATCCCGGGCTGGCCGCCCGAGAACATCGAGGAAATGGCCAAGAAGCTCGAGCAGGAACTGCTCGGCTGATGGGGCTTGTCGTCCCGGTTTCGGCCGGGATGACCAAAGGGCAGACGGTGGCCGCCCCGAGCGCCACCTGGACGGGGCTACCTGATACGGGCCCCGGTACGAACAGAAGGAAATACAATGCGTCACAAAATTGGCGGGCGTAAGCTCCAGCGCAAGACCGGCCACCGCAAGGCCCTGTTCCGCAACATGGCCTCTGCTCTCATCAAGCATGAGCAGATCACCACCACGGTGGCAAAGGCCAAGGAACTGCGCCCCTATGTCGAAAAGCTGATCACGCTGGCCAAGCACGGCGGCCTGTCCAACCGTCGTCTCGCGCATGCCCGCATGCTCGACGCCACACAGGAAAAGAAGCTGTTCGAAGTTCTGGCCGAGCGTTATCGCGGCCGTGAAGGTGGCTACACCCGCATCGTCAAGGCCGGTTTCCGGGCCTCAGATGCCGCGCCAATCGCCGTGATCGAGCTGGTCGATCGCGATGTCTCCGCCAAGGGCCAGGACAGCGGTCCGGTCCAGAGCGAGGAAGATTTCGCCGAAGCCTGAGCCTGCGTCCGATCGCAACGGTCAGATCATTGAAAGGGCGGACGCGAATGCTAAGTTCGCTTCCGCCCTTTTCTCTTGGGAGTCGTGCATGCGCCGCCTCTTGCGCCAAATCCTTGGCGCGCTCCTTCTTGCCGGATTGCCGGTTCCTGCCATGGCCGCCGACGCCATGACGGCACCCGCCTATCCCGAGACCCGCCGCCAGGATATCGTCGAGACGATCTTCGGCGAGAAGGTGGCCGATCCCTATCGCTGGCTTGAAGGTGATGTGCGCAGCGATCCCGAAGTGGCGGATTGGGTCGCGCGGGAGAACAAGGTCACGCATGGCTATCTCAACAGCCTGCCGGAACGGGCATGGTTCGAGGCCAAGATCGCCAGCCTTTTGAATTTCGAGCGCTATTCGATCCCGGTGAAGGCAGGAAAACGCTATTTCTACGAGCGCAATTCGGGCCTGCAGAACCAAGAGCAGCTGTTTGTACGCAATGGCCTGAAGGGCAAGCAGCGGCTGCTGCTCGATCCCAACACATGGGCTGCGGATGCAGCCACCGCGCTCGATGCGTGGAAGCCATCGCCCAAGGGCCGCTACCTGCTTTACAGTGTGCAGGACGGCGGCAGCGACTGGCGGCGGCTCGAGGTGCTCGACGTCAAGACCGGGCAGTACCTGCCCGACCGGATCGAATGGGCGAAGTTCACCAGCCTCGCCTGGGTGGGGGAGGAGGGTTTTCTCTATTCGCGCTTCCCCGAGCCGGCGGAAGGCCGGGACTTTCAGGCGTTGAACTACAACCAGGCGGTCTGGTTTCACCGCCTCGGCACGCCGCAATCTGTGGACGAACTGGTCTATGCCACGCCCGGCCAGCCCGAACAGGGCCACACCGCCGAAGTGACCTGGGACGGGCGCTGGGCGGTAATTACCAGCGCGCTCGGCACCGATGCGCGCTATGAAATTCATATCATCGATCTGGCCAAGCGCCGGACCGAAGGCTGGTATGCCCGCCCTCTGGTGACCGGGTTCGACAATGCCTGGAACCTGATCGAGGGGATCAACGGGGCCTTGTGGTTCACCACCAACCAGGACGCGCCGCGTTTCAAGGTGGTTGCGATCGGGCTGGACGATCCGGCACCGCGCTGGGTGGAAGTGGTGCCGGAACTGCGCGAGACGATTGACGGCGCGGCGCTGGTCGGGAACCGGCTGATCGTGTCCTATCTCAAGGACGCCGCCTCACGCGCGCTGATCTTCAACTTCGCCGGCAACAGCATCGACGAGATCCAGCTCAATGGCCTGGGCACGGCGGCGGGGTTCAAGGGCCAGCCGGGCGATGCGGAAACCTTCTTCAGCTTCACCAGCTTCAACCGTCCGCCCGGCATTTACCGGATGGACCTCATCACCAACAAGACCACGCCCTTCGCTCTGCCGGCACTGACTTTCAAGCCGGATGATTATGCGGTGGAACAGCGCTTCTACACTTCGAAGGATGGCACCAAGGTGCCGATGTTCGTGGTGCGCAAGGCTTCCGTGGCCGCCGCAGGCAAGCCGGTGCCGACCATGCTTTATGGCTATGGCGGGTTCGACATTGCGCTGACGCCGGGCTTTTCCGCCACCCGCATGGCCTGGCTGGAAGCGGGCGGGGCCTTCGCGCTCGCCAATATCCGGGGCGGGGGCGAATATGGCAAGGAATGGCACGATGCCGGGCGGCTCGCCAACAAGCAGAACGTGTTCGATGATTTCATAGCCGCCGGGGACTATCTCAAGCGCGAAGGGATCGCTTCACCCCATGGGCTGGCAATCGAGGGACGATCCAACGGCGGCCTGCTGATGGGGGCGGTGACCAACCAGCGGCCAGACCTGTTCGACGCGGTCCATGCGGCAGTAGGCGTAATGGACATGCTGCGGTTCGACCGCTGGACCGCTGGACGATACTGGGTGGACGATTACGGTCATCCCGACCGCGAGGCTGATTTCAAGGTGCTGAGGTCCTATTCGCCCTATCACAACATCCATGGCGGCACTGCCTATCCGGCCATGCTGGTGACCACTGCCGATACCGACGACCGGGTGGTGCCGGGCCACAGCTTCAAATATGCCGCCGCGTTGCAGGCGGCCGAACTCGGGCCGAAGCCCCGGCTGATCCGGATCGAGACGCGGGCCGGCCACGGCTCGGGCAAGCCGACTGACAAGGTGATCGAGGAAGGTGCCGATGTGCTGGCCTTCATGGCCCGTTTCACCGGGCTGGAAGTGCCGAAGGCACCGGCGCCATAGCCGTTCATAAAAGTAGCTAAATTCCTGAACAGTCGCTGTCGGACCAGTTCAGCCTCGCCTCAGGCCGACTCGCTTAGAAGCATCCTCATGACGGGAACATCGGGTTCCCGCCCCAATTTGAGGATGAGAACCATGAAGACCTTTTCCAAAGCCCTGGTCGCAACTGTCGCCACCGGTGCGATGGCAGCGGCTTCGATCTCTCCCGCTTATGCACGGCATGACGGTGACGGTATCGGAGCTGGCGAGATCATTGCCGGCGCCCTGGTAATCGGCGGGATTGCCGCCATCGCCGCTTCCGCCGACAACGACCGCTATGATCGCGACGACCGAATCTATCGCGACCGCTATGGCTATCGGGACAATGACCGCTTCGGCTACCGCGACGGTTTCCGCCGCGAGAACCCCCGCAGCGCGATCGAGATGTGCGTCCGCGCCGCCGAGAACACCGCCAGCCGTTATTCCTATGGCCGGGCCGATGTGACCGACATTCGCGATGTCGACTGGAATCGCGGTGGCTACACGGTCAAGGGCCGGATTGCGGTCAACTCGATGGGCCGTTCGTGGCACCGCGGCGACTATGAATATGGCCGTGGCTGGGGCGGCGATTATCGCGGCTGGAACAGCAGCTACCGTGGCTATGATGCTGGCCGCTTCACCTGCGAGGTTCGTTATGGCCGGGTGGTGGACATCGACTTCAGTGGCATTCGCGGCCTCTGAACCAACGCCTGACCGTGCCTTCTGGCGGCCCGGGTCTCAATCGGACCCGGGCCGCTTTTCTTTTGCGCCGGAGTGGGGAATAGGGGTGGAAACCTGAGGAGATTCCCTTGACCGAACGCAAGCCGCCCCGGATGGCCCCGGCGCAAAAGCCGCTGCCCGAGGAAGTCCAGACGCTGATTTCCCGGATCGTTCCGGAAGGCGTGCCGGATTTCAGCCTGTTCACCACCATGGCGCGCGATCCGCGCCTGTTCCTGCGCTTTGCCGGGCGCGGGCTGATGGGCAAGGGCAATCTCAACAAGCGCCAGCGCGAGATCATCGTCGATCGGGTCACCGCGCAGAGTGGGTCGGAATATGAATGGGGGCTCCATGTCGCCTATTTCGGCGACCAGTTGTTCGACGAAGCGCAGCTCTATTCGCTGGTCCATGGCGGCCCGGAAGACCCGTGCTGGAACGAGGAGGACCGCATCCTCATCCGGATGTGCGATGCCCTGCATGCCCATTGCACGCTGGACGACGAACTCTACGGCCAGGTCAGCAGCGTGCTGAGCGACGAGGCGATCATCGAGGCGCTGATGCTGGCGGGCAATTACCGGACGGTGGCCTATATCACCGAAAGCCTGCGGCTGCCGCTGGAAGGATTCGGCCGGCGTTTTCCGGCCAAGAAGAACTGAGGAAGGGAACAAGAGGATGGCACAAGGTAGCGAATTTGCAGGGCAGGTGGCGATCGTCGTCGGTGGCGGCGCGGGCATCGGGCGGGAATATTGCCTCGGGCTGGCGCGCGAGGGGGCCAGCGTACTGGTGGCCGGGCGAGGCGGATCCGCCGCGCAGACCGCCGCCGATATCCGCGCTGAAGGGCTGATCGCGGAAGCCTGCATCGCCGATGTGCGCGAAGGCGAGCGGATCTTCGAAGCGGCGATGAACGCTTTCGGCAAGGTCGATATCCTGATCGTCAACGCCGGGATCCTGCGCGACAAGACCTTCCTCAAAATGAGTGACGAGGAATGGAACGATGTGCTCGACGTCCATCTTCACGGCACCCGCAATTGCGCCAAGGCGGTGTGGCCGCACATGATGGAGCGCGGCTATGGCCGCATTCTGCTGACTGTCACCAGCGGCGTGGTTTACGGCAATTACGGCCAGGCCAATTACATCTCGGCCAAGAGCGGCACCATGGGCCTGACCTATACGCTGGCGATCGAGGGCGTGCGCAATGGCATCAAGGTGAATGCTATTGCCCCGGTAGCGACCAGCGCGCTGACCGAGTCAGTCTTTACCCCGGAATTGCATGCCGCCCTGCCGCAGGCGGCGGTCGCGCCTTTCGCGCTGGCGCTGGTCCATCCGGACACGCAGGAAAACGGCTCATTGATCGAGGTCGGCGGTGGCTGGGCGGCGAAATTCCGCTGGCAGCGTTCGGGTGGCCACCGTTTCGCCGAAGGCGAGCGCAGCGTCACCAATGTTCTGGCGCATTGGGACGATATAGCCCGCTTCGACGAGCGTGCCGACTATCCGACCAAGGGCCTTGACACCTTGAGCGCCACGGCGGGGGAAGCTTCGAAAGTGGGTTTCATCCCGGTCGCCAAGCATGGCGTGGTGTCCAAGACCTGACAGCACGGTTCAGCCTGTCGCAAGGCAGGCACGCTTAATCCTGTGGCATCGAGTGGGTGGGGCACCGTGCCGCACCCCGAACCAGGGACGCCGCCGATGGCTTTCTTCACTTCCCGCTTTGCCGCTGCCACTGCGCTCGCCGCTTCGCTGGCCATGGCCGCAAGCCCGGTTGCCGCGGCCCAGCTGTCCCATGCGGGCGGAGCGAAGGCCCCGGTTCCGGCTGCGAAAAGCTGGAGCGTCGAGAGCGAGACGGCCCATCGCCATCGCGGCGGCTGGGGCGGAGGCTATGGCGGAGGCTATGGGGGCTGGGGCGGTCATCGCCATCACCATCATGGCGACGGGATCGATGGCGGCGACGTGCTGGCCGGGGTCCTGATCCTTGGCGGGATTGCCGCGATTGCCTCTGCCGCCAGCAACAATTCGCGCGACCGCGATCGCGAGAGCGAGCCCGATCGCGAACCCGATGTCTATTACCGCAACGGTGACAACCGCACCTCCGGATACGACGGCAGCGGCCTCGATAATGCCGCCGACATGTGCGTGCAGGAGATCGAACGTAGCGAACCGGTCAACAGTGTAGATTCGGTCGAACGGATCGGCAGCGGCTGGGAAATCGAAGGCAAACTGTCCAGTGGCCGCAATTTCCGCTGCAATATCGACAACAGCGGCAAGGTCAGCCGGGTCGAGCTGGACGACAAGGTTTCGGCCAATACACCCCAGTGGAATGACGATGCCTATGCCCGCGCCCGCGCGGCGCGCGATGCCCAGTCGGATGACGGGGGCCAGGACGAGGGCAGTGACGCAGGCGGCTGATTGCAGCCTGGCATTACATATGAATCGGCTTGCCCCGCACCGCCATGGCCGCTTCCTTGATCGCTTCCGAATGGGTCGGGTGGGCGTGGCAGGTGTAGGCGATATCTTCTGACAGCGCGCCGAATTCCATCGCCTGCGCGGCCTGCGCGATCATCGTCCCGGCCAGTGACGCGACAATCCACACCCCCAGCACGCGGTCGGTTTCGGCATCGGCGATGATCTTGACGAAGCCGTCGGTGTCGCGGTTGGTCTTGGCTCGGCTGTTGGCCATCATCGGGAACTTGCCGACCTTGACCGCGTGGCCCGCGTCTTTCGCCGCTTCCTCGGTCAGGCCGACTCCGGCGATTTCGGGCATGGTATAGACCACGCTGGGAATGACCGCGTGATTGACGATGCCGATCTGCCCGGCGATGTATTCCGCCACGGCAATGCCTTCATCCTCGGCCTTGTGGGCCAGCATCGGGCCGGGAATGACATCGCCGATCGCCCGGACCCCGTCCACGCGGGTGCGGAAATCGTGTGCCGTCTCGATCTGGCCGCGCTTGTTGGGCTTCAGCCCGATCGCGGCAAGGTTAAGCCCTTCGGTGTTGGGCCTGCGGCCGATCGCCACCAGCACGCAATCGGCCTCCAGCGTTTCGGCCGCGCCGCCCGCAGCGGGTTCCAGCGTGAGCGTAGCCTTCCTGCCCTTGACCACCGCGCCGGTGACCTTGGTCGAAAGCCTGAGCTCCATGCCCTGCTTCTTGAACAGCCTGGCGGCCTCCTTGCGCACTTCGCCATCCATGCCGGGCAGCAACTGGTCGAGGAATTCGACCACAGTGACTTTCGCGCCCAGCCTGCGCCAGACCGAGCCGAGCTCCAGCCCGATCACCCCGCCGCCGATCACGACGAGGTGGCTTGGCACCTTCTCCAGCGCCAGCGCGCCGGTGGAATCGACGATCACGCCCTTGGCATTGTCCACTTCGACACCCGGCAGCGGCGTGACGGAGGAACCGGTGGCGATGACCACGTTCTTCGCAGTGTGTGCGGTGCCGTCCACCTCGACCGTATGGGCATCCCTGAAGCTGCCAAAGCCCTTCAGCCAGGTGACCTTGTTCTTCTTGAACAGATATTCGATGCCCTTGGTCAGGTCGCTCACCGCCCCGGCCTTCTCGCCCTGCAACGCGGCGAGATCGAGCTCGACCTTGCCGGTCTTGACCCCGAACTTGGCGAGCGCGCCGGAATGGGCTTCCTCGAACAGCTCCGAACCGTGGAGCAGCGCCTTGGAGGGGATGCAGCCGACATTGAGGCAAGTCCCGCCCAGCGTCTCGCGGCTTTCGACGCAAGCGGTCTTGAGGCCCAATTGCGCCGCGCGGATCGCGGCGACATAGCCGCCGGGGCCGGAGCCGATGATGAGGAGGTCGTAATCGAATTCAGCCATGGAGGCCTCCGTCGCGCGTGGGCTTCGACAGGCTCAGCCCGAGCGGAAATTGGTTCTTGCGCAACATCCGCTCATCCTGAGCCTGTCGAAGGATGCCGCGCAACGACAAAGCTCACAGATCGATCAGCAGCCGGGTCGGGTCCTCGATCGCTTCCTTGATGATCTTGAGCGCGGTCACTGCCTCGCGCCCGTCGATCAGGCGGTGGTCATAGCTCAGCGCGATATACATCATCGGGCGGATCACGATTTCACCGTTGCGCACCACCGGCCGGTCATCAATCCGGTGGAGGCCCAGCACTGCGCTCTGCGGCGGGTTGATGATCGGGGTGGACATCAGGCTGCCGAACACGCCGCCATTGGAAATGGTGAAAGTGCCGCCGGCCATGTCTTCCATGGTCAACTGGCCTTCGCGGGCGCGGCGGCCATAATCGCCGATCGCTTTCTCGATCCCGGCGAAGGACAGCCTGTCGCAATCGCGCACCACCGGCACGACCAGGCCATTGGGAGCGCTGACCGCGACCGAAATATCGACGTAATCGTGATAGACGATCTCGTCGCCCTCGATCCGGGCGTTGACGGAAGGAATGTCCTTCAGCGCGAGGCAGGCGGCCTTGGCGAAAAAGCCCATGAAGCCGAGCCGGACGCCGTGCTTCTTTTCGAACAGATCCTTGTACTGGTCGCGCGCGGCGATCACGGCGGACATGTCGACATCGTTGAAAGTGGTCAGCAGCGCGGCGGTTTCCTGCGCGCTTTTCAGCCGCTTGGCGATGGTCTGGCGCAGCCGGGTCATCCTGACCCGTTCTTCCTTGCGGCCGCCAAGGCTGACTACCGGAACCGCGACCGGCGCGGACGCAGCGGCAGGGGCCGGGGCGGCGGGTGCGGATTTCTTCGCTTCGGCGGCGGCGAGGACGTCTTCCTTGGTCAGGCGGCCGTCCTTGCCGGTGCCCTTGACGGTGGATGGATCGATCCCGTGTTCCAGCACCGCGCGGCGCACGGCGGGCGAAAGCGTGGTGGGATCGGATGCCTCGGCAGCGACGACAGCAGCAGCGGCAGGAGCCGGTTCGGCCTTGGCGGCGGCGGGAGCGGGCTTCGAGCCGGTGCCATCCTCGATCGTCGCGATCACCGCGCCGACATTGACCGTATCGCCGACCTGCGCCTTGAAATCGCCCATCACCCCGGCGACCGGCGCGGGCACTTCCACCGCGACCTTGTCGGTTTCGAGGCTGGCGATCGGTTCATCGGCGGCCACCGGATCGCCCGGCTGTTTCAGCCATTCACCGATGGTGGCTTCGGTGACCGATTCACCCAGTGTGGGGACTTTCACTTCATGCGACATGGGTCAGTTCCCTTGAAAAATCAGGGTTTCGTGGGATTGTCGAGACCGAGAGCATCGGCCACCAGGGCCTTTTGCTGTTCGGCGTGGCGCTTGGCGAGGCCGGTGGCTGGCGATGCTGCGGCATCGCGCCCGGCATAGCGCGGACGGGTAACCTTGCGGCCCGAACCGATAAGCGCCTGTTCGATCTGGCTTTCTACGAAGAACCACGCGCCGTTGTTGCGCGGCTCGTCCTGGCACCAGACCACGTCTTCGAGATTGGTCATCCGCGCGAGGCGCAGCTCCAGCGGCTCGCCCGGGAAGGGGTAGAGCTGTTCGAGCCGGACGATCGAAGTGTCCTTCAGGCCCGCCTTGTCACGCGCTTCGATCAGGTCGTAGGCGACCTTGCCCGAACACAGCACCAATCGCTTGATGTTCTTGTCCGGGATGGTGGCGGTGTCGCTGAGGATCCGCATGAAATGGCTTTCGCCCAGGAACTGGCGCGCTTCGGACTTGGCCATCGGGTGGCGCAGCAGCGACTTGGGGGTCATGATGATCAGCGGCTTGCGGAACGGACGCAGCATCTGGCGGCGCAGCACGTGGAAGTAATTGGCCGGCGAAGTGATGTTGCAGACCTGGATATTGTCCTCCGCGCACAGCTGGAGGAAGCGCTCGAGCCGGGCAGAGCTGTGTTCCGGGCCCTGGCCCTCGTAGCCATGCGGCAACAACATGACGAGGCCATTGGCCCGCAACCACTTGGATTCGCCGGCCGCGATGAACTGGTCGATCATGATCTGCGCGCCATTGGCGAAATCGCCGAATTGCGCTTCCCACAAGACCAGCGACTTGGGGTCGGCGCTGGCATAACCATATTCGAAGCCGAGCACGCCATATTCGCTCAAGGGGCTGTCATAGACCTCGAAATGGCCGTGGGGCAGGTTGGCGAGCGGGATGTATTTGCGCTCGTTGGTCTGGTCGATCCACACGGCGTGGCGCTGACTGAAAGTGCCGCGCCCGGAATCCTGGCCGGACAGCCGCACGTCAAAGCCTTCGGTGACGAGGCTGCCGAAGGCGAGCGCTTCCGCGGTGGCCCAGTCGAAGCCTTCGCTGCTGTCGAACATCGCCCGCTTGGCATCGAGCACGCGGCCCAGCGTCTTGTGGATGGCGTGGCCTTCCGGCACGCTGGTCAGCGTCCGGCCGAGGCTTTCGAACAGTTTGGGCTCAATTCCCGTCTCGATATTGCGGCGCGCGGTTTCCGGATCGACCGGCTTGTGCAGCCCGCTCCACCGCCCGCCGAACCAGTCGGCCTCGTTGGGGGTATAGCTTCTCGCCGCCTCGAATTCCTGATCGAGCGTGGCGATGAAATGCATCGCCGTCTCGCCCGCCCAGTTCTTGTCGATCACCCCTTCGCGGACCAGCCGATCAGCATAGACCTTGCTGACGGGCGGATGCTGGCGAATCTGGTCATACATCAGCGGCTGGGTGAAGCTGGGCTCGTCGCCTTCGTTGTGGCCGAAGCGGCGATAGCACCACATGTCGATCACGATGTCGCGTTTGAACCGCTGGCGATAGTCGATCGCCAGTTTGCAGCAGAAGGTCACCGCTTCGGGATCGTCGCCATTGACGTGAAGGATCGGGGCCTGGATGCCCTTGGCCACATCCGAGGGATAGGGCGAGCCGCGCGAGAATTGCGGGCTGGTGGTGAAACCGATCTGGTTGTTGATGATGAAATGCAGACAGCCGCCGGTGTTGTAGCCACGGATGCCGGAAAAGCCGAGGCATTCCCAAACGATGCCCTGGCCGGCAAAGGCCGCGTCGCCATGGATCAGCACTGGCAGCACTTGTTCGTGCTTGGCCAGATCGTCGCGGATCGCCTGCTGGGCGCGGACCTTGCCCAGCACCACCGGATCGACCGCTTCGAGATGGCTGGGGTTGGGGACGAGCGACATATGGACCTTGATCCCGTCGAACTCGCGGTCGGTGCTGGTGCCGAGGTGGTACTTCACATCGCCCGAGCCGCCGACGTCTTCCGGGTTGGCCGAGCCGCCCGAAAACTCGTGAAAGATCACGCGATAGGGCTTGGCCATGACATTGGCGAGAATGTTCAGCCGGCCGCGGTGGGCCATGCCGTAGACGATCTCGCGCACGCCATACTGCCCGCCATATTTAATCACCGCTTCGAGCGCCGGGATCATGCTTTCGCCGCCATCGAGCCCGAACCGCTTGGTGCCGACGTATTTCTTGCCGAGGAAGCTTTCGTATTGTTCGCCCCGGATCACGGCGGCGAGGATCGCCTTCTTGCCGTTTTCGGTGAATTCGATGTGCGTGCCGGCGCCTTCCATCCGGTCCTGGAGAAAGCGGCGTTCATCGACATCGGCGATGTGCATGTATTCAAGGCCGACCTTGCCGCAATAATTGTCGCGCAGGATGTCGACCAGCTCGCGCACGCTGGCCCATTGCAGGCCCAGCGTGCCGCCCATGAACACCTTGCGATCGAGCGCATCGCCGGTGAATCCGTGATATTCCGGCGTCATGTCGGCCGGAAGCTCGCGCTTGTGCAGGCCGAGCGGATCGAGATCGGCGGCAAGGTGGCCGCGCACGCGATAGGTGCGGATCAGCATCATCGCCCGGATCGAATCCGAGGCTGCCTGCTCCACCGCCGCCGGGCTCATTGCTGCGCCGGCTTTCGCTGCCGCCTGCCTGATCGCCACCTGCATGGCGGTGGGATCCATCGCCTGGGTCAGGTCATCCTCGAACACGCCGCCGACCTGCGGCCAGCTGGCGCGCTGCCAGCTTGGCCCGGCTTGCGGACCGGACTGGTTGCCGGTCACATCGCCGTCGGTGCCGTCGGCAAGGAATTCGTGGCTCTCACTGCCCATAGGAATCACCTTTCAGCGCCGGAATCAATTCCGACGAACCCAAGGAATGATTCGGGGGAGTGGTTGTTCCGGTGATGGAACGAGGCACTGCCCCAAATATGCTTTCCAGTCGCTTAAGCGAGGACTCAGGCGAGTTCCTTGAGGAGCCCCGCCAGAGTCGTGCCCAATTCGCTGGGCGAGGGCGAGACACGGATGCCCGCATCTTCCATCGCCGCGATCTTGTCTTCCGCGCCGCCCTGGCCACCCGAGACGATCGCCCCGGCATGGCCCATGCGGCGGCCCGGAGGCGCGGTGCGGCCCGCGATGAAACCGGCCATCGGTTTCCTGCGGCCACGCTTCGCCTCGTCCTTGATGAACTGGGCGGCCTGCTCTTCCGCGTTGCCGCCGATTTCGCCGATCATGATGATCGAGGTGGTCTCGTCATCGGCCATGAACAGTTCGAGCACGTCGATGAAGTTGGTGCCGTTGACGGGATCGCCGCCGATCCCGACCGCAGTGGTCTGGCCAAGGCCGATCTGGGTGGTCTGGAACACCGCTTCATAGGTCAGCGTGCCGGAACGCGAAACCACGCCGACCGAGCCCTTCTTGAAGATCGAGCCGGGCATGATGCCGATCTTGCATTCGTTCGGGGTCAGCACGCCGGGGCAGTTCGGGCCGATCAGGCGCGACTTGCTGCCCGAAAGGGCGCGCTTGACGCGGACCATGTCGAGCACCGGGATGCCTTCGGTGATGGTCACGATCAGTTCCATCCCGGCATCGATCGCTTCGAGGATCGAATCCGCAGCGAACGGCGGCGGAACGTAGATGCAGGTGGCGGTCGCGCCGGTGGCGGCCTTGGCTTCGGCCACGGTGTCGAAATTGGGCAGGCCGATATGGGTGGTGCCGCCCTTGCCGGGGGTGACGCCGCCGACCATCTGCGTGCCATAGGCCAGCGCCTGTTCCGTATGGAACGTGCCGGTCGCGCCGGTCATCCCCTGGGTGATGACCTTGGTGTTCTTGTTGATGAGAATGGACATTCGTGACTCCTGGAAGTCGGAGGAAACTGGTTGGTCGGATTAGCGCCTGCGCTCAGCCAAGGCTGCCGTCGATCGCGCGGCAGGCGTCAAGCAGTTCCTTCACCGCATCGACGCTCACCTGCAACCCGGCCTTGGCCGCGTCGTCGAGGTCGATCTGGACGATCTGTTCTACGCCGCCCGCGCCGATGATCACCGGCACGCCGACATAGAGGCCAGCGAGGCCATAGGCGCCATCGACAAAGGCCGCGCAGGGCAGCAGGCGCTTCTGGTCGTAGAGATAGGCTTCGGCCATGGCGATGCCGCTGGTGGCGGGGGCATAATAGGCCGAGCCGGTCTTCAGGAGGCCGACGATCTCGCCACCGCCCGAACGGGTGCGCTGGACGATCGCGTCAATCCGTTCCTGAGTGGAGCGGCCCTGCTTGATCAGGTCGGGCACGGGGATGCCGGCCACGGTGGAATATTGCACCACCGGCACCATGGTGTCGCCGTGGCCGCCCAGCACGAAGCTGTTGACGTCCTTGACCGAGACGCGGAATTCATCGGCCAGGAAGTGGCTGAAGCGCGCAGAGTCGAGCACGCCGGCCATGCCGACCACCATGTTGTGCGGCAGGCCGGAAAATTCGCGCAGCGCCCAGACCATCGCGTCGAGCGGGTTGGTGATGCAGATTACAAAAGCGTTGGGGGCGTTGTTCCTGATGCCTTCGCCCACCGCCTTCATCACCTTGAGGTTGATGCCGAGCAAATCGTCGCGGCTCATGCCGGGCTTGCGGGCGACACCGGCGGTAACGATGATCACGTCGGCCCCGGCGATGTCGGCATAATCGTTCGAACCGCTGATCTGCGCGTCGAAGCCTTCGACCGGACCGCATTGCGACAGGTCGAGCGCCTTGCCCTGCGGAACGCCTTCGACCACGTCGAACAGGACGATGTCGCCCAGGCCCTTGAGCGCGGCGAGGTGAGCCAGCGTGCCGCCGATGTTGCCGGCGCCGATGAGGGCGATCTTGTTGCGTTTGGCCATGATCCGACGATGTCCTTCCGTAGGCAGGCGGGAGAATTGGAGCGTATGCCAAGGTGGCGCGCCCGTCTCCCGCGACGGAAGGCGCCCGGCTTTTCGGGGCGTGCCCTAGGCCCGGGGGGAGTGGATTGCAACCGGCAAAAAGACCTACGGGCGGAACTATCTTTGAGAACAGTTTGCAATTGCAATAACCCGGGATCGCCGCGCCTTGTTATCAGCAGACCAGCTTGCCCGGTGCATCCTCGTCGCGTTCCTGCGCAAGCAGCATGGCGGCCAGGTAATCGGGTACGGCGCGGCTGAAATAATAGCCCTGGCCCAGCGTGCACCCGGCGGCGCGGACGGCGCGGACCTGTTCGATCGTCTCCAGCCCTTCGGCGACGATGTCCATTTCCAGTGTAGTACCCATCTCGGCCACGGCGCGGATGATCGCATCGCTTTTCTTGCCGACATTGGCGCCCGAGACGAAGCTGCGGTCGACCTTGATCTTCTTGAACGGGAACTTGTTGATGTAGCCGAGCGAGGAATAGCCGGTGCCGAAATCGTCAAGCGCAAAGCGCACGCCATAGGAAGCGAGTTCGTCGATGAAGCGGGCGGTGTTCTCGTTCTCGTCGAGGAACAGGCTCTCGGTCACTTCAAGCTCGAGTCTGCGGGGATCGAGCTTGGCATCCTTCAGCGCGTTGAGGATGCCCAGCGCCGCGCCGGGGGCCTTGATCTGCAACGGCGAGAGGTTGACCGCGATCGTCACTTCCTCGGGCCAGGTGGCGGCGATGCGGGTGGCCTGCGCGGTAATCCAGTTGCCGAGGGTAATGATCACTCCGGTTTCCTCCGCCACCGGGATGAACTCGTCGGGCCGCAACTCACCCTTGATCGGGTGGAACCAGCGGACCAGCGCTTCGAATGTGCGAATCCGGCCGGTGTCGAGATCGACGATTGGCTGGAAGAAGATCGATAGCTCGTCTCGCTGGATCGCCAGACGCAGTTCGGCCTCGATCTCCTTGCGGCGAACGAGGTCACGGGTCATCGCGGGGTCGAAGAAGCGCAGCTGGTTCCGCCCGTTGCTCTTGGCATGATAAAGCGCGAGGTCCGCGCTTTGCATGAGAGTGTCGAGATCGGCGCCATCGTCGGGCATCAGGCCGATGCCCATCGAGGCGCCGATGGTTAATCTCTCTCCCTCCACGCGGATCGGGCGGGTGACGTCTTCCAGCAGGATCCGGGCGAGGTCCTCGCTTTCGGCCCGCCCGTGGACTTCGGCGGCGATGATGAACTCGTCGCCTCCGAAGCGAGCCACTGTAGCGCCGGGTGGGGCCTGGGCGGCGAGCCTTGCGGCCACTTCCGCCAGCACCCGGTCGCCGACCTGATGGCCGAGGATATCGTTGACTTCCTTGAAACGATCGAGGTCGATCCAGCACAGTGCCAGCTTGCGATCGGGCGGAAGCGCGGCTTGCATTGCAGCCAGATCGTGGTTGAGCCCGGCGCGATTGGCGAGGTTGGTGACCACGTCGGTGCGGGCGAATTTCTTCATCTTTTCCGCAAGGTCCGCGCTGGTCTCGGCCGCTTCGACCGAGCGCCGCAGCAGCGCGAACAGTTTGAGGCAAATCGAGGTCATTGCCGGCAACAAGAGGACGATCGTCAGCGTGAGGGCATAAAACGGCAATGTGCCAACCAGGATCAGCGCGACGATCACCGGCAGGTTGGACAGGAACAGCTGGCCGATGGCGATGGCCGGCCGCCCGGCATTGCGGGCACAGATCCCTGCGCCATAGCCCACCGCGTTGACCGCCATCAGCGTCTGCAACGGCGAGGGAACATGCAGCAGGAAGGTCATCCCCGCGATCATGCCGAGCGTGATCGAATAGCTGAACGCACCGGCCTCGTAGAGCAGTTCGTCGCGCCGGGCCTTGCCCGGATCCTGGTGCTTGGCCAGCCACACGGCCATGCTGATCCGGATCGCGGCGATCAGGGCGAGGAGGGCAGCACCGATCCAGAGATGCCGGTCACCGCTGACCCAGGCCGAAGTGCCGGCGGCGGTGATCCCGCACAGCGCGCCGAGCGCCATGCTGAGCGGCTGGGTGTAAAGCGTTTCCACCAGCGACCGGCGCACCCGGTCACTGACTGCGTCGCCGCCCGCCAAGAACCCGAATTTTGCCAGCTTAAGACGGATCGACCCGCTCCTGTTACAGATAACGCGCAATAGCCGGGAGAGGTAACTTTCCCGTTAAACACGAGTGGTGACGGGTCCCCGGGGCAGGCCCAAAGGAATAGCGGAAAATCAGAACATCCACGCTGGTGCGAGGGAAGTCGACCTCAGTCCCGCTCGACCTGCCGGGCGAGATGGCCGGCGATACGGCGGTCGAGCGTGCGGCAGATGCCGAGCCAGCGGGCGTAGCCCTCTCGGTCGCCGGCAAAAAAGGCCGCCTCGGCCTGCTTGCGCGCTTCGGCCGCGGCACCCAGCCCGTAGCGGGCAAAATGACGCAGCGCGGCCTTGAGTGCGATGGTCTGTTCGGCACTGGCCAGTGCGGTTGCGGGGTTGTCGTTGGCGGGCTGGCGCAGGGGGCCACGGACCAGCGCCCGGGCAATCGGAGAGGTGGAATTCTTGCGGGCGAAGGCGAAATGGATGCTCATGCGCTCGGGCTGGCCTCTCGATCGGAAAACTGTGATTCCGGCCCTAGACGAAGGGCGCTAAGCCTTCGTTCGCCGGTATGGTTGA
The DNA here is from genome assembly GCA_947479055.1 of Erythrobacteraceae bacterium. Classification (GTDB taxonomy): domain Bacteria; phylum Pseudomonadota; class Alphaproteobacteria; order Sphingomonadales; family Sphingomonadaceae; genus CANJYE01. Next base: position 9,556 of record CANJYE010000026.1, on the reverse strand, counting down.
CGAAAGATTAGCCAGCGTCAGGGCGCGCCCGCGCGGAGATTTCCGGCGCTTAGTTCGGCTGAGCTATCCACCTGCCGCTGTTGGCAAATTCGGGGCGGACAGAGCCGCTGCCAGGCAGGTTCTCGCCCGCATAGAGGCTCTCGCCGCCGCGTGCGGAAATTTCGGCGGAATAGGCGGGCGCGGGATTCGCGCCGGGCTTCGAGGCAGCCCGGGCCTCGGCCAGCCCCTGCTCATAGGCGCGGGCCAGCGCGTCCGGATCGAGCGTGTCGGGGCTGTCGGTGGCGGTGGGGGCAAGGCGTGCGGCCAGCGGCTCGCCACCGCGATAGGCCGCGCGGAAGGCGGCGGACTGGCCGGCCGCGCCTTTCCAGCGATAGAACCGGTGCGCGCCGATCGTGCCGACCCATTCGAGGCTGGCGGCCCAGTAGGGGTTGACCGCGATGGTGTGATAATGGGTGGCGAGGCCAACCGGGGCATAGACCGCGCCATCGAGCGCTTCCTGCGCGATCCGCCGGGCGCGGTCCCAGGCGAAGCTGGAAGGCTTGCGGGCGAGCGATCCGTCGCAGGTGAAGCTGAACTGGCAGCCGGTGGCGCGGGCCGAGCCCTGGTAGACCACGCCGCAGACCGTGTCGGGATAGGCCGGGTGGGCGACCCGGTTCATCACCACCTGCGCCACCGCGCGCTGGCCGGCGTCGGATTCGCTGGCGGCTTCGTAATAGATCGCCTGGGTCATGCATTGCAGCGCACGGGCGGTGTCGAGCGCGGTGCCGTGGGCGATCAGCGGCTGGGCGGCGGGTCCGACCCTGTCGTCATTGTCCCAATGTGCGCCGGGGGCCAGATCGCCGCCATCGACCGCGCCCATCGCGGGGGTGTCGGCCAGGTAATAGAAGGCGGAACCGGGAAAGCTGTCGCCCGGGCGTTCAAAGCCCATCGGCCGGCCACTGGCTGCGGCGCTGGTCGTGGCCGGATTATCCATCCCCTGCCAGTCGCGCGGGGCGGCAAAGGCCGGGACCGCGACCGCCACCGCCAGCGCCACCAGCCGCCTGCCGCGATGCTTGGCGCGCCCGCGCGTGGCCAGCGGCTTCGCCTGACGGGAAAAGCGCGCGTGGAAATCGCTGGGGCGTTCGTCGTCAAGGGGCAGGGCAGGGTTCACGCAAGCCTTTCGGGCATTCGGGGACTTATGGGCAATCTTCGCCTAGATCGGATTCGCCGGACAGGCAGCAGCCGAATTGCGCCCGTACCGAAGCGGCACAACCGCGGTGTGAAACTTAATGGTAAAGGCTGCCTTTCCGGCATCTTCCGGGTTTGCCCTTGAGATATTTCGCAGCGCAGCATAGAGCGGCGGCACGTCATGGGTTGCTTGCTTCGGCAAGCCTAAGAGGGAAGCAGGTTCAACGCCTGCGCTGCCCCCGCAACTGTGACCGGGGAGCGGCCTGCTCCACATGCCACTGGCCATTTATGGCTGGGAAGGCGGGCAGGCTGTGTTGATCCGGGAGCCAGGAGACCTGCCCGGACGGTCGTTCAGCCATGGGGCGGGGTGTATCCAGGGCAGCGATCGGGACCGGCAATGGTGCAGGCCTCTCGCTACGAGCGACGTTCGTTCGTAGTCGGAGGTCTTATGTGCAAATACCTGTTTCTTATCGGTTCATCCCTTGTTCTGGCGCAGCCCGCATGGGCCGATACCGCAGCCGACGAGCTGCTGGCGGGCACTCGCCCGATCATCGTCACCGCTACCGGCATGCCGCTGGAACAGGACCGCACCGGCCAGCCGGTCAGCGTGATCGGCGAGGAGGAAATCCGCACCATCCAGGGCCCGGACATCACCCGCGTGCTGCGCCGCCTGCCGGGCGTCACCGTCACCCGCAACGGACCGCTCGGCGGCTTTACCGGCGTGCGGGTGCGCGGCGCGGCGTCGGAACGGCTGCTGGTGCTGGTCGATGGCGTGCGGGTGAGCGATGTTGCCAGCCCGGCGGGTGGCTTCGATTTCGGCAATGTCATGTCCGGCGGGCTGGACAGCATCGAGCTGTTGCGCGGCTCCAATTCGGTGGTCTGGGGCTCGGACGCGATCGGCGGGGTGATGAACCTCGCCACCCGCGTCGAAGACGGCGCTTCGGCCAGCGTCGAATATGGCGGGGACGACCAGTTGACGACGCAGGCCGGGCTTGGCCATGTCGGTGAGAAGCTGACTGCCGGGATCAACGCCGGCTATGTCGATGCAAAAGGCTTTTCAAGCGCCGCCGGGGGAAGCGAGAAGGACGGGTTCAGGCAGTTCCACCTTTCCGCGCGCGGCAAATATGCGCTGACCGACGAGTTCGCGCTGACCGCCAATGCCAGCTACGCCAAGGGCAAGCTCGATATCGATGGCTATCCCGCGCCGTTCTACAGCTTTGCCGACACGAAGGAGCGGCAGGACACCCGCCAGCTTTCAGGCCGCCTCGGCGCGGAATATGGCAACGACTGGCTCGACCTGCGGGGCGGCTTCAGCCTGTCCGACACGAAACGCGACATGTTCGACGAAGCGGTCAGCCGCAAGCCCAACTATCGGACCGATGGCCGTTCCGAACGGGCAGAACTGTTCGGCCGGGTCCGCCTGCCGTCCGATTTCCGGCTGGATTTCGGTGCGGACAAGGAATGGATAGGCTATGCCGCCCATGATCTTTCGCCCTGGGCAACACCGCCCGGCATCACCCGTGGCAAGGCCGATATCGCCAGCGCCCATGCGCTGATCGGCTATTATGGCACCCGCCTGACGCTCAGCGCCGGGGCACGGCTGGACGATCATTCGCGCTTCGGCCACGCCTGGACCTTCGGCGCGAACGGCAGCTATGCGATTGCGCCCGACTGGCGGCTGCGCGCTTCCTATGGCGAGGGCTTCAAGGCACCCAGTCTGTTCCAGCTACTGTCCGATTATGGCAATGCCACACTCCGCCCGGAGCGGAGCAAGGCTTATGATCTCGGCCTCGAATATGGCCATGCGGGGGAAGAACTGTTCATCGCGCTGACCGCGTTCCGACACGATAGCCGCGACCTGATCGACTATGTCTCCTGCTGGGGGATGAGCGACGGGATCTGCACCAACCGCCCGTTCGGCACCTATGACAACATCGGCAAGGCCCGCGCCGAAGGCGTGGAACTGGAAGTGCGCGCACCTTTGGCCAAGGGGCTGAGCGCTGAGGCGAGCTACAGCTATGTCAAGGCCACCGACCGCACCCCCGGCGGCTTCAACCAGGGCAACGATCTCGCCCGCCGTCCGCGCCATGCCGCGACCTTCGCGCTCGACTGGGACAGCCCGTTCGGCCTCGCGCTGGGGGCGGACATCCGGGTGCTGGGGCGCAGCTTCGACGATGGCGGAAATTTCACCCGGCTGGGTGCCCATGCGCTCGGCGACATCCGCGCCAGTTATCCGCTGAACGAGACGATCGAGCTGTTCGGCCGGGTCGAGAATGTCTGGAACGAACATTACCAGACTGCCGCCGGGTATAACACGCAAGGCCGCGCCGCCTATCTCGGCGCGCGGCTGAAGATGTGAGCCGGAGGGCGCTCCTCGCTCCGGCGTTGGCCCTGGCGCTGGCGATCCTGGCCGGATGCCATGACGCCGCGCCGCCGCGTGCAGTGCAGGTGCGCCCGACTATCGTTTCGCTCAACCCCTGCGCCGACGCGATCCTGGCCGAAGTGGCCGCGCCGGGGCAGATTCTGGCCATTTCGCACTACAGCCGCGATCCTCGCGCCAGTTCGATGGACCTTGCTACCGCCCGCCGCTTGCCCGTCACCGGCGGGACAGTGGAGGAGGTGCTGGCGCTGGAGCCGGACCTTGTCGTGGCGGGCAGCTTCCTGCCGCCTGCCACCGCTGAAGCGTTCGACCGGCTCGGCATCAGGGTCGAGCGGCTGGGGATCGCGCACAAGGTGGCCGACAGCAAGGCGCAAATCCGCCGCCTTGCCGCGTTGGCGGGCCAGCCGGCGCGGGGGCAGGCGCTGGTCGGGCGGATCGAAGCCGCGCTGGCCGAGGCCGCTCCACCGCCCGGCCATCATCCGGTCACCGCAGTCATCTGGCAATCGGGCGGGATCGTGCCGGGCCGCGATGCGTTGGTCAGCGACCTGCTCGCCCGCACCGGCTTTGCCAGCCACAGCGCGGCACGCGGGCTGCGCCAGGCCGATTATCTGCCGCTGGAAGAAATGCTGGCCGATCCGCCGCAAGTGATCCTTACCGCCGGAACGCCGGGCGACGGGGAAGACCGGATGCTGTCCCACCCGGCGCTGCGGGCGCTGGACTCCACGCGGCGGGTGCGCTTCGATCCTTCCTTGCTCTATTGCGGCGGCCCGACCATCATCCGCGCAGTGCGGCGGCTGGCGGAAGTGAGGGGGGGAACATGAATCGCACCAACCTCATCCTCGCCGCGCTCGTTGCCCTCGCGCTGCCGTTGTCGCTGCTGGCCGGGCGGATATGGCTCGATCCCGCGACCACGCCGCATGCCAGCGTGATCCTGGCCGAACTGCGCCTGCCGCGCGGTGTGCTGGCGATTGTCATCGGCGCGGGGCTGGGCGCGTCCGGGGCGGCGATGCAGGGCTATCTTCGCAATCCGCTGGCCGATCCCGGCCTGTTCGGCATCGCGCCCGGCGCGGCGCTGGGGGCGGTGATCAGCCTCAATCTCGGCCTGACCGGCGCGCTGCCGTTCTTCGCGCTGGCGGGAGCAGCGGGGGCGATGGCACTGCTGGCATTGATTGCCGGGCGAACGGGCGGGATCGCGCTGTTCACGCTGGCGGGGATGATGCTGGCCAGCCTTGCCGGGGCGCTGGTCTCGCTGATCATCAGCTTTGCCCCCAATGCCTTCGCCATGTCCGAAATCGTCACCTGGCTGATGGGCGCGCTGACCGATCGCGGCTGGGCCGAGGTGGAACTGGCCGCGCCGCTGACGTTGGCAGGGATCGCCTGCCTTGCCATGGCCGGGCGTGGGCTGGACGCGCTGACGCTGGGCGAGGCGGCGGCCCGTTCGCTCGGCATCCATCCCGGCCGCTTGCAGGCGTGGCTGATCGCCGGGGTCGGGCTGACGGTGGGGTCGGGGGTGGCGGTGGCCGGTATTGTCGGCTTTGTCGGCCTGATCGTGCCGCATCTGGTCCGTCCGCTGACCGACCGGCGGCCCTCCAGCCTGCTGCTGCCGAGCGCGCTGGCCGGTGCGCTGCTGGTACTGCTGGCGGACTGCCTGTGCCGGGTGCTGCCCATGGTCACGGAACTGCGGCTGGGCATTGCGCTCAGCCTGCTAGGCGCGCCATTCTTCCTCGCGCTGTTGCTGCGGATGAGGCGGGGGCTGGCATGAACCTTGCAGCTCATGAACTTTCGGTTCGGCTGGGCAATCACGAGGCGCTGCACGGCCTCACCGCCGCGCTGCGCCCGGGCGAGGTAACTGCGATCTGCGGGCCGAACGGGGCTGGCAAATCGACCCTGCTGGCCGCGCTGGCCGGGCTGACCATGCCATCCGGTGGGCAGGTGACGCTGGGGGGCGAGCCGCTGTCCGCGCTGACGGGGGGCGAACGGGCGCGGGCGATCGGCTATCTGCCGCAACACGGCGAAGTGGCCTGGGACCTGGACGTGCGCACGCTGGTTGCGCTTGGCCGCCTGCCGCATGGCGACGCGGGCGGCCATGGCCGGGGTGCCATCGCCCGGGCGATCGCGGCGCTGGACCTGGAGAGTTTTGCCGCGCGTCCGCTCTCGCGCCTGTCGGGCGGGGAGCGCGCCCGCGCGCTTCTGGCGCGGGTACTGGCGGGCGAGCCACGTTGGGTGCTGGCCGACGAGCCGCTGGCCGCGCTCGACCTCGCCCATCAGCTCGCCCTGCTGGCGCGGCTGCGGGAGGCCGCGCTCAATGATGTGGGCGTGGTTCTGGTGCTGCACGATCTGGCACTGGCGATGAACCATGCGACCCGCGTGCTGGTGCTGCACGAAGGGCGGCTGGCGGCTGACGGACAGCCGGAAGACGCTTTGTCGGAAGCGGTGATTGCCCGCGTCTGGGGCGTGCAGGCGCGCTGGCTGGGCGAACCGGGCGGGAGGGCCCTGTCTCCCCTCCCGGTTGCGTGAGGGGCATCTGGCAGCCGCTTACTTCGCGCCTTCCTCGACCAGCCCCCTTGCATCCAGCATCGCGTCGATCCTAGGCTGGCGACCGGCATAGGCCTGGTACATCGCGGCATAATCCATGGTGTTGCCACGGCTGAGGATTTTCTGGCGGAACAGGTCGCCGCCTTCGCGGGTTACGCCGTGGCCGCCGTCGAGCATGAAAGCGAAGGCATCATGCGCGATCATCTCGGTCCACAAATAGGAATAATAGCCGGCGGCATAGCCATTGTCCCAGATGTGGCGGAAATAGCTGCTGTGATAGCGCGGCGGGACGAGATCGATCCTGAGGCCAAGGCTGTCCAGCGCCTGCCGCTCGAACCGGGCGGCGTTCTTCAGTCTGCCGGGCTTGAGCGCGTGCCATTTCATGTCGAGCAGCGCGGCCGTGAGCACTTCGCCGAGTGCATAACCCTGGTTGAATTTCCGCGCCCGGTCGATCTTGGCCATCAGTTCCGCCGGGATCGGCTCGCCAGTCTGCCAGTGGCGGGCGAAATGGCCGAGGATTTGCGGCTGGGTGGCGAAGTTTTCGTTGAACTGGCTGGGAAACTCCACGAAATCGCGCGCGGTGTTGGTGCCGGAGATCGAGGGATAGGTCTGGCTGGCGAACAGCCCGTGCAGCCCGTGGCCGAATTCATGGAACATGGTGATCATGTCGTCGAAACTGACCAGCGCCGGCTGGCCTTCCGCCGGCTTCGGGATGTTGAGCACGTTATAGATCACCGGCTTAGTCCCGATCAGCCGCGATTGCTCGACGAAATTGCCCATCCATGCGCCGCCCTGCTTGTTGGGCCGGGCGTAGGGATCGAAATAGAACAGGCCCAGCTCCGAGCCATCGGCATCGAGCACGGTGTAGACGCTGACGTCCGGATGGTAGACCGGGATGTCACTGCGTTTCTGGAAGGTCAGCCCGTAGACCAGGTTCGCGGCATAGAACACGCCGTCTTCCAGCACGCGGCTGATCTCGAAATAAGGGCGGACCTGCGCATCGTCGAGATCGTATTTGGCGCTGCGGACCTTCTCGGAATAGAAGTCCCAGTCCCATGGCTGGACAGAGAATTTCCCGCCCTCCGCCCGAATCGCCGCGTTCAGTTCCTCCGCTTCGGCGGCTTGCTTGCGGGCGACGGCCGGGACCATCTGTTCCATGAATTCCAGCGCTTTGACGGGCTCTTTTACCATCCGGTCGTACATCGCATAGCTGGCATAATCGGGGTAGCCGAGCAGCCGCGCCTTCTCGGCCCGCAGTTCGGCCAGCCGGGCGATGGTGGCGGTGGTATCGTTCGCATCGCCGCGGGTGGTGCGGGTGACGCTCGCCTCGTACAGTCGGCGGCGGGTTTCGCGGTTGGTCAGCCGGGCCAGTTGCGGTTGTTGCGTGGTGTTGACCAGGGTGAGGACAAACTGGCCTTCTGCCCCGCGCGTCTTCGCCTCTGCCGCAGCGGCCTCGATCTCGGCGTCGGACAGCCCGGCCAGTTCCGCCCTGCTTGCCACCACCAGCGCGGCCTGCTTGCTCGCTTCGGTCAGTTTTTGCGAAAAGGCGGTGCCGAGCGAGGAAAGCTGCTCGTTGATCGCGCTCAGCGCCAGCTTGTCCTTGTCGGACAATTGCGCGCCTTCGTTGACGAAGCGCTGGTATGTCACTTCGAGCAGGCGGGCTTCCTCGCCCCCTGACGGCAGCTCGGCGCGCTTGTCGTATAGCGCCTTCACCCGCGCGAACAGCTTGCTGTCGAGATAGATCGCATCGCCATGCGCTGCCAGCTTCGGCGAGAGTTCCGCTTCCACCGCATCGAGCCGGTCATTGGTATTGGCGCCGACCATGGCCGAAAAGGCCCCGTAGGCGCGGGTCAGAAACTGGCCTGACCGTTCCATCGCTACCAGTGTATTCTCGATCGTCGGCGGTTCGGAATTGTCGGCGATTACCGCGATCTCGGCCCGCTGCGCCGCCATGCCCTGCAGGATCGCAGGCTCATAATCGGCATCGGCAATATGCGCGAAATCGGGCGCCTGGAAGGGCAGGGCGGAAGGCTGGGCGAATATAGCCCCGGCGGCGGCTTCCACCGGCGTGGCTGTGGTTTCGGCGGCAAGGCTCATGGTGGGATAACCTGCAATCATGGCGGCGCACAGGGCAAGGGGTGCCGCGCGGAGGAGCAATGGGGAAGATGTCACGGCGGGGAAATTCTCCTGTTCGTGCCTTGTCATGGCTGTGCCCTAATCGGCGGAGCGTGAACAGGGGGTGACGGTCACAGTCGTGCAATCTGCCGCGCCAGAATTGTCAGAGTACCCAGAATTATCAGAGCACAAAGTCGCCCTGCACCAGCGCGTGCTGGCCGGACATGCGGATCGCGAAATCGGTTGTGCCGTCGCCGTTGGTGTCGCCCTGGACCCAGGTCGAAGTCAAATTGCTGCCATACCGCAGCTGGCCGGCGACATGGCTGAAGGGAGCACTGCCGATGAAGCTGAAGGCCTGGTCGCCGGCAATGGCGACTTTGGCATCGAGCGCCGACAGGTCGATCCTGTCCCCCTCGAGATGATGGAAATCCTTGATGAGATCGCCGTTGTTGCCGAGGCCGCCGGTATCGCTCACCGCTGCGAAGACGAACCTGTCCGCGCCGGTGCCGCCGGACAGTGTATCGGCGCCCTTGCCGCCAGTCAGCCTGTCATTGCCCGCTCCGCCGGTGATGCTGTTGACCTGGTCGTTGCCGCTCAGCGTGTCGGCAAGGGCGGAGCCGACGATATTTTCCACGTTGAGGATGACATCCCCGTCGGCCCCGCTCCCGTCAGCCCCTGCAACCAGACTGAGGGCGACCGTCACGCCAGTTGTGTATTTCGAGTAATCGATCGTGTCGATGCCGTCGCCGCCGTCGAACCCGTCGGTCCCGGCCCCGCTGATGAGGCGATCGTTGCCATCGCCGCCCGCGATGTTGGCGGAACTGCTGGTGGTGGTGACGACATCGTTGCCAGCCCCTGTCGTCACGTAAAGCTGGTTTGGCAGCCCCGCCACGGTTAGCCGGTCGGCGAATTCGGTCAGATTGAGCCGGTAGAACGTCTCCAGATTCTGGAAGGTTCCACCCAGCATAGTGAAGGTCTGCGATGCCTTGAAAAATCGCGTGTTCAATGTGACGCCGACAGTTGAACCGGCGAGCGACAGGAACAAGCTGTCCGCATCGGCCCCGCCGTCGGCATCATCGCCGATCCCCACCGATAGAATGTCCTGACCGGCCCCACCCGCAAGGATATCCTTGTCAGTTCCGCGATCATCGGCGGAACCGTCGGTTGTCAGCGATGCGGAGTAGAGCGACTCGCTTCCGGTTCCGCCGATGATTGTATCGGCTCCGTCCTCGCCAAACATCGAGGAGATATAGGTGGAGCCGTGGATGTCATCGTCGCCTGTTCCGCCCCAGACGTTGGCGCCACCTTCGACGAAGATGTGGTCCCGGCCATCGCCCCCGTAGAATTCGCCATTGCCGT